>NZ_JBNNPF010000080.1:0-24368 GCF_050275515.1 Streptomyces sp. NPDC004126
GCGCCGCCGGGGGACCCCGCCGACGTGCTGCTGTGGTGTACGGGCCGCGGCGCACTGGACGGACGCCCGCGCCGCACGTCGTGGACGTGGCAGGCGGCCCGGCCCGACTGACCGTCTGGTCCTGGTGGCGGTGACTGCCCCCGCAGCGCCCGGTGCTGCGACCGAACCGGTCTATCGGTGCGCGTCCAGCACGCAGGACATCGACGACTCCAGCTATGACGGTCCGTGGCCGGATAACTGGAAGATCACGGTCAAGTCGTGCGCGGCCCGCTCCGGCGGCACCGTCTACGCCTACGCCGAAGCGACCTGGGACGGCACCGCGTTCCGGGACGTGAACAATGTGAGGATCTTTGACGGGGCCAGGCTGAGGCTCCAGATCAAGGCCTCCCGCGACGGTACCGACCCGGTGGTGACCGAGCGCGACTTCACGGAGATCGAGCGCCGGCTGGAGGACAGCACCTCCGGCCGGAACTACGACGGCTGCTGCCGGACCAGGAGTATCAGGCACCGGGTCGGCCTCTGGCCCCTGGCCTGCTCTGTCCTCTTCCTGGACTGGCACGGCGACGGCCGCAGCTACGGACGCCATGACCACACGGCCTCGCCCACCGTCTGACCAGGCGCGCTCGTACGGGCCGTGCTGGTCCGGAGTTGATGGGCTGGCTCATGCCACTGACTTGCGTTCTGTCCTGGGCACGTGGGCGGCGCAGCTCTACGCCGTCGGCCTGTCGGCCGTCGGGCCTGCTCCAGTGCGAGGGCACGGCCGAGGCACTCGATGCCGCTCGCGCATGCCTGCGGGCCGAGTGGATCGCCGCGACGAGGACGTCCGGATTCACTAGGTGAGTGGATCCGGGACTAAGACGGAGCTGGTGCTCTTCTCCGGCGTGGGCCCGAGCTCTTACCGTGACAACATAGGATGAATTGACCTCGGCGGGGTGGGTGGGCCGTTTTCGGGGGTGGAGTCGGTATCAGAAGGAAGGCCCCTCGCCATGCTGGAGGCAAAGGCCGGGGGTCGGTCGTCGGCCGGTCGCGCGAGCGCGGATCCTGGCGCCGTACGGTCGTTTTCGGTGCGCCGGCCGTCGTTGCTGGAGGTGGCGATCGGCGCCGGTCTGGTGGCGCTGTGGCTGGTGGCCGGTATCGGAGGCCCGGTGGCGTGGCTGCTGCTGGTTGTCTCGGCGGGAGCCGTGCTGCTGTTCGGGCGCGGTGCGCCTGTGATCGCCGCCGGAGCACTGCTGGTGGTGGCGTGCGGCCTGTTCCCGGCGTTCGGGTGTTTCGGCCGGCCGGTGGTGGCGATCGTGACCGCGGCCGTCGGGATCTTCCTTCTGGGCACGGTGGTGGAGCGGGTGCGCGGCCTGGTTGCCGCGGCCCTGCTGCCGGCCGCGCTCACCAGCGTCTACGCCTTCGCCCACGAGGCCCGGTCGACGCACTCGTTCCTGGATCGCGGGAGCCTGTTCCTCGCGGCGGTCGTCGTGTACGCCGTGCCCGCCGCCGTGGGCCGTGGACTGCGCTACCGCGACGTCGCGCGGACCGCGGCGGAGCAGCGGGCGGCGGCGCTGGAGAGGGAGCGCGACGCGGTGGAGGCGCGGGTCCGGTTGGAGGAGAGGGCCCGGATCGCCCGGGAGATGCACGACATGATCGGGCACCGGGTGGGGAACGTGGTGGCCCTGGCGGGCGGCTTGGAGACCGCTGGCGAGGCCCTGCGGGACGGCCCCGAGCTGGCCGAGCGGGCGCGCCTGATCGCCTCCGAGGGCCGGTCGGCGCTCCTGGAGCTGCGGATCGTTCTGGGACTGCTGACGTCCCCGGCCGTGGCCGGTGGGCCGGATCCGGACGTGGCGGCAGACGGGCTGGCGTCCCTGGCGCGTTCCACGGCACTGGCCGGTGACATGCCGGTGGAGCTGACGGTGGACGGCCATGTGGAGGTGCTGCCGGACGCCATTCGGCGGGCCGTGTTCCGCATCGTCCAGGAGGGGCTGGCCAACGCGGTCAGGCATGCCCCCGGTGCATCCGTCGACGTGACGGTCGCCTGCACCCTCCGGGGCGTGGAGCTGACCGTGACCAACGGCCCTGCCACGCGCCCCGGTCTGCCGGGCCTGCTCTCCGGTGGCAGCGGGCTGCTCGGGGCGCGGGAACGGGCCGTGGCGCTGGGCGGCGAGCTGACCACCGTGGTGCTGGACGGCGGAGGGTTCCGCCTTGCCGCGACCCTGCCGGTACCGCCTCCGCCGGCCATGGTGAACGGCCCGGCCGCCGACGGCCAGAGGGACGGCATCGCATGATCAGCGTTCTGCTCGCGGACGACAGCGAGGTCCTGCGCCAAGGGCTCCGTCTGGTGATCGAGGCCGAGCCGGGCATGCGGGTGCTCGCCGAGGTGCGCAACGGGGTTGACGCGGTGGAGACGGCTCGCCGGCTGCAGCCGGACGTGGTGCTGATGGACGTCCGCATGCCCGGTGGGGACGGCATCACCGCGACGCGTGACCTGATGATGCTGTCCCGTCCTCCGGCGGTGCTCGTGCTGACCTCGTTCGACCGGGACGAGTACATCGACCAGGCCCTGCGCGCCGGTGCCGCCGGGTTCCTGCTCAAGGACACCACCCCGCAAGAGCTGGTCCGCGCGGTACGGCTGGTGCACGAGGGCGGCGGGATCGTGGACCCGAGTCTGGTCCGGCGGACCGTTGCCGTCCTCACCGCCACTCCCGCGCCACGGCTCGCCGAGGAGGAACGGGCCCGACTGGCGACGCTGTCGGCCCGGGAACGTGAGGTGGTCGTCCTGCTCGCGATGGGTCTGTCGAACGCCTCGATCGGGTCGGAGCTCCACACCAGCGAGTCGACGGTCAAGGGCCATGTGAGCCGGCTCATGGCCAAACTCGGTGCTGAGAACCGGGTCCAGGTCGCCCGCCTCGCCTACCGTGCCGGACTCGAACCGGGGATCTGACCCACGGCCGTCGGTGGTCCAGTACGGCGGAGGCCTTCACCCCTCAGGGACGTGTGGTCCTGCAGGGGGAGCGCGAACCGTACGAAAGTACTCATGATCCGGGGTGGCCGGCGCGGAAGACTGGGCGCAGAGCCCGGCCGGCACCACCGGTCGCTCGCTCGCCCGCCGTGTTGCCGCGCACCGGTCCGGAGCCACCTGTGGGAAGCCGTGGCCCCCGGGAGGGCCGCACGGCGGTTCCCTCCGCTCCGTAGGTGCGTCCGAGTCGCGGAGCGTCTTCCGTTGCCTGCGTTGTGGAGTGCCGACATGCCCTACACCCTTGCCCATCCGGCCGCAGTGATACCGCTGTGCCGGCGCCCACTGTTGCCGTCCGCGCTGGTCGCGGGAGCGATCGCGCCCGACGTGGGGGTGCTGCCGGACCCCTGGCCGGGGTTCGGCAGCCATGACTGGGCGGGGACATTCACCGTGGACCTGGCCGTCGGCCTGCTCCTGCTCGCGATATGGCAGTCGCTCCTCAAGCGTCCACTGCTCGACCTCGCCCCCCGTACGGTGAGGGCGCGCCTCGCCCCTGCCGCGGCGGCCTTTCCGTGGCGGTCGCCGGCCATGCCCGGGTGGGTCGTGGTGTCGATCGTGCTGGGCGCCTGTTCCCACGTGTTGTGGGACCAGTTCACCCACGGGGACCTGTTCTCGCTCGGCGGCTACCGGCAGCTCGTTCAGGACGGCTCGACCGTCGTGGCGTTCCTCGTCATGGGTTGGCACACGGTGCGGCAGGTGCGCAGGAGCCCTGCGGCCGAACCGCCCTTGGGCTTCGGGCGGCGGGGCCGGATCGCGGCCCGCGGGGTGCTCGCGGCCGTCGCCGTCCTCGCTTCGGCCCACCCGCTGTTCTTCCCGCCGGACCAACTGGCGGGCAATCACCTCACGGGCCTTCCTCTGCTGTGGTGGAACGTCGTGAACGCCGCTGTCGTCGGCCTGGGATCCACGGTCCTGGCTGCCTTCGCCTACTCGCTGGTCTGGCAGGCGCACCGGATCGTGGTCCGGAAGCGCCCGGGCGGGCGGCGTTCCGGCCGAGGCCCGTCGGCCGGTGCTGTAACCGATCGCGAGTCCGGTGAGCCGATGGAGACGTGACGCGCGCGGACAGCCGCACCCATCCGATGCCGGGTGATTCGGCGGAGGCCTTCGTGCCCTTGGCGCACGGGGGGGCGAAGAAGCTGGTGACGGACACGTCGCGGTGGGGGGGCGTGGGGCTCCGGCTCCCTGGGGCGGGGACATGGTCGCTCGACGGTCTGTGGGCGGCTCTGGTGGAGGGCCGCGACCTGGTCCGGCCGGTGCCGGACGGCCGGTTCGATGTGAGCCGCTTCCCCGCCGCCGACAAGCATGCGGACGTCGGCCAGCCCGGTACGGTCGCGGGCGGTTTCCTGAAGGGGCGTGGCCTATTTCGTGATCCGGCGGCGCTGGCCGACAGCGACACAGCGGTGGTCACGGGCGTGTCGTCGCACGGCTACGCGATCTGCAGCAGCGGCGGACGCGGACGGTGAACGCCTGTTCGATGGGCGGCACGGCCTCGTGCAACACCGCGATCCGGGTGCCGCACTTCTTCGACTTGCGCGGAGCCTCGTTCGCCGTCGACACGGCGTGCTCGTCGACGCTCACCGACGTACACCAGGCGTGCCAGGACGCGCGCTGAGGGCGCGGCGCCCTCGCCCTCGCGGGCGGGCGTAGGCTCCCGGTCCGGCGCGAGGCGTTATGCGGCCGCTGCCGGGGGAGCGGGCAGGGTCAGCGGCCGGTCGTGCAGGCCCAGGCGGCGCAGGATCGCCGTGAGGTGCTCGCTCAGGAGGATGCGCGCGGCCGCCCCGTCGCCCGAGGTGAGGGCGTGGGCGATGGCGTGGTGCTCGGCCGCGTCCTCGGCGGCCCGGGCCGGGTCGGAGATCGCGCTCGCCGCGAGTCTCAGCTGCTGGTCCCACAGGGGTGTGTAGAGCCCGGCCACCACCGTGTTCCCGCCCGCCGCGACCAGGGCGGTGTGGAAGGCCTCTCCCTGCAGGGTTTCGCCGCGCTCCGCGGCCGCCTGGTGCTGTTCCGTCACCGCCGTCAGCTCGGCACCGAGGGCGCGTACGGCCTCATTGCCGCGCCCGGCGACCGAGTCGAAGGCGAAGAGCTCCAGGAGCATGCGGGCCTGCAGGATGTCCCGGCCGGCCGACAGCGGGACCGGTACGACCTGCGCACCGCGCTTGGGGTACAGGCGCAGGAACCCCTCGGCCTGAAGGCGCAGGAACGCCTCGCGCACCGGTGTGCGGGACACGTCCAGCTCTGCGGCGACCTCCCCCTCGGACAGCAGCTGTCCGGGTGGACGGCTGCCGTCGAGTACCTGTTGACGCAGGTGCAGGTACGCGCGAGCTGCTGCCGGGATCCGTGCCATAGGGCCATTCTGCCCGAAAAGGTATGAACAAGTGCCCATCCATCCATTCGGGATGAAATCTATGCTTGCATACATGCCACTCGATGCCATCTGCCGCACAAGGCCATCCGCTGCTCCCCGCCGTTCCATACGCTTCGACCTGCCGGCCACCGTCGAGTCGGTGCCCTTGGCGCGCCGCATCTGCGGCGCCGTACTCGCGGTCTGGCGCGTGGACGCCGAGGAGCCGTGCCTCGTTCTGACCGAACTCGCCGCCAACGCGGCCGAGCACGGCGGCGGCGAGATGGCGATCACCTTGAAGGCGGCCGACGGGTGCCTGCACATCGAGGTCGTCGACAGCGGCGCGGCCCCCGGTCGCGGTGTCGATGCCGCGGCGGACCCGTTCCCCACCCGGCCCGGCGGGCCGGCCGGGGCCGGTGACGAGTCGGGGCGCGGCCTGGGCATCGTGGCGGCACTGGCGCAGAGCAGCCGGCTCCGGCGCCTGCCCGACGGATCCACCAGCGCGTACGCGGCCCTGCCGCAGCACCCCGCTCCGTGACTCCGGTGATGGGGGGGGGACCTCGCAGACCGCCCTCCCGGGGGACGCCAGCCGACGACCGCCATCCGGACGGCCTCCAGCAGGGAATGTGCTACGGGCCGGCCGACGCGTACCAGCCCGGCCCGGTCCTGGACGCCGCCCGCGTGTGCAGGGCGGCGCGTCCGGACGCAGCGTCCGCCCCGGCCGCCGCCGGTTGTCCCAGCAGGCGCGGGCGCTTGCCGCCGGAGGCGTCTCCCGTTAGGGCGGTGACCGGCGTGGCGCGGTCGGCGAGACCGTGCCCGGTCAGTGCGGCGTACAGGACATCCTCGGGCTGGAGCGACAGCAGGGGCTGGGTTCACATCGCCCAACTGCGCTACCCCCGCGTCGAGTAGGGCCAAGCCTGCGTACAGCAACGACCGCCACCTGCGGGAGTACCTGAACCACCCCACGTACACGGACTGCGTGGACTGCACGTGGATGACCGTGGTCGGCGAGCCCGACTTCGGGTTTATCGACCTCGTCAAGAGCGAGAGCGTCGGTGGACCGGAGGACTTCAATGGCGCGGCCACCAGCCCTCCGGCCACACCGCCTGCGTGGACCGCCCCGCGAGGACCCGCCTTACCACGGCGTTCGGCTTCGACGACCTCATCGAGGACGTCGACGGCCACCGCATCGGCCCCGCGATCCTCCAGGGCGCCAACGCGGTCGAGGCGTTCCGCATCCCCTCGCCGCCATACCGTTCACGCTCATCGTCTTCACCGGGCGCCGCACTTGGCAGCCGGCCACCGGCCGTATCGATCGCCCGCGACGCGCGCGGCCCTGCTGCAGCGTCCCGCTCCCTACGCCTCCGCCAGGAGCTGGTCCTCCGCGCCGTCCGTGGGGCGTTCGGGACCTGACTTGACAACCCACGCCCGCTGCGGCTTAGCTTCGGAGCACACCGCATCTAGCCTGCTAGATGAACAGGGGGCGATGGGTTCGCATGCTGCGTCTAGCGTGATGCACCTGTCGATCGCATGCGCGGATGGATGCGGATGGGGCGGCGGCCGCGCGTTCTGGCGCGGCGGCATGCCCGCGGGGGTGCCGGCGGGCGTCCGAGGGGTACACAAGACTCTCCGGACGCCGGCCGTCACACCCTGGAATTACGGGAAGAATTTTCTTCCCGTCGGCGCCCTATGCGATCCGCGAATTCTTCGCCTCGGTGATCCGGTGCGCGGGGCCAGGGCTATGGCCGGTTTATTGGTTTCTCGCCAATCTTCGTTCAGTGCCGCCAGGAGACTGCTGACGGCACCTCCTGCTACACCTCAACACTGCATCTCACAGGCTCCCTTGCTGGGTGAAATTTCTCCGAGCTGTATATGGAGGTCGTTTCTTTTCGGAATTGCGAGGGACAAAGGACTGTCCGGTTCGGGACCTTGGTCACCTGTATTCGTGAAGGGATTATGAAAGGTTAAGGGGGGCCGAAGGCTCCCGCCCTTCTTCACATCGCTCAGGCATCTTGTCCCGATCGTTCTGGAGCTACCCCCACCGTGACGAAGGACGCCCGATCGCCATCGCGTGAGGACCCCGCCGTGGTCCCGGACCTGCCGACCGGGACCACGGCGCTACGGCTCCGCGCCCGACAGTCCCCCCGTCCACCAGCCCAAAGGCCACCACCGATGACGACCGGTTCCCCCACCCCCACCCTGTCCGCACTCCACCTCCCCGGTGTCCGCGACGCGGTGGACCTCCAGCTCGCCGACCTCCTGGACCGAAAGGAACGGGAGGCATCGGAGCGGGGCCTTCCCCGTGACGCCGTCACGGTCCTGCGCGCCCTGCTGCTCGGCGGAATGCCGCGACCCGGTGCCCTGCTGTGCGTCTGCGGATGGCACGCCGCTGAGGGAACCGGCGACACCACCGCCCTTGTCCAGGTGGCGGCGTCCCTGGAGCTCTTTCACGCCTCCACGCTCATCCACGACGACGTGATGGACCGGTCGGATACCCGGCGCGGCCGCCACACCGCCCACCGCCCCGACGCCGGCCGGCCACGCGGCCACCGCACGCGCGGCGCGGCCGCGCGCCTGGGTGTCAGCGCCGCCGTCCTCGTCGGCGACCTCGCCCTGGCCTGGTCGGACGAACTCCTGCACAGCGCCCGCCTCCCGGCCGATCGGCTCAAGGCCGTCCTGCCCCTCGTCGATGCCATGCGCACAGAGGCCGTGTACGGCCAGTACCTCGACCTGCTCGGCGGCCCGGGCCCGGGCCCGGGTTGGGACGGAGGGGCCGAGGCACCGCTGAACGTCATCCGCCACCGGACGGTCAAGCCCGTCTGGGAGCGCCCGCTGCACATCGGCGCGGCCGTGGCCGGCGCCGCTCCCCGGCTCGGCGGCGTGCTCAGCGCCTTCGCCCTGCCCCTGGGCGAGGCGTCCCAGCTGCGCGACGACCTCCGCGGCGTCTTCGGCGACCCCCGCCGTACGGCCGCGCCCCGCCTGGACGACCTGCGCGAGGGCAAGCACACCGTCCTCCTCGCCCTCGCGTTCCGCAACGCCGACCCCGGGCAGCGCGCGGCGCTGCGGACCCTCGTCGGCAACCCGGCCCTCGACGCGTCCGGTGCCGCCCGCATCCGCGAAGTGCTCACCGCTACCGGTGCCCGGAGCCAAGCCGAGGAGATGATCCGCGTCCGCCGCGCCAGGGCCGAGCGGGCCCTGACGCTGGCGTCGCTGCCGGCCCACGCGGAGGAGGCCCTGCGCCGACTGGCGAACGCCGCCACCGCCATCGCCACAGACTCCTGACACCGGCCCCGGCCCTGGCCCGCCCCGGACCACCGTGCACGCCCCCCGTACCGGTACGCCCAGCAGACGACAAGGACCAACGACATGGCCGCACACCCCGACGGCCCTCCCGCCCACGCGACCCCATACGTACCTCCGGCCGTCCCGGTGCGGCAGCCGCTTCCCGCACACCCTCCCCGAACGGTTCTTCGCCCAGCAGGTGTGGATGATCTGGTCAGCCCTCGTCGAAGACGCGTTCGCCACTCCGGTCGTCCGCGAAGACACCGCCGCCCGCATACGGCTCGCGGGCGCCCTGTGCACGGCCGTCGACGGAGCGCCGAGCAGCGGCCCCGCCCTCGCGCGGCTGGTCCGCGCGGGCCAGGACCTCATGAGTGAAGCGCAGGTCAACAACTCTGTCGCCCCTGGCGGCACCTCCTAGGATCGTCCGGGCCTGGCTGCCGCCCCGGCCGCCGGCGTGCGTTCAGTGAGAGGATTCTCGGAGTGAGCCAGCACCGTCCCGCCCGTGCGGCGGTTTTTTCGGGCGGGTCTTGGGGAACCGCTCTCGCCAAGATCATGGCCGATGCCGGTACCGATGTGATCGTGCACGCGCGGCGCGGCGAGATCGCCGACGCGATCACCACGGCGCACCGCAACCCTGGGTACTTCCCGGACGTCGAACTGCCCCACACCGTCACGGCCACCACAGACCCGGCCGTCGCGCTGGAGGGCGCCAACTTCCTCGTGCTGTCCATCCCCGCGCAGTCTCTGCGGGCGAACCTCGCTGCGTGGGCTCCGCATGTTGGTCCCGAGACATTGATCGTGTCGCTGATGAAGGGCATCGAGCGGGGCAGCGGGTTGCGGGCGAGCCAGGTGATCGCCGAGGTGACCGGAGTGGGCGCGAACCGGGTCGCGGTGTTGTCGGGCCCGAACCTCGCTCCCGAGGTCATGGACGGGCGGCCCGCCGCCGCGACGATCGCCTGCCCTGACGAGGAAGCCGCCCGCCGCTTCCAGCAGGCGTGCCACACCCCCTACTTCCGGCCCTACACCAGCACTGACGTCATTGGCTGCGAGCTGGGCGGCGCGGTGAAGAACGTTATTGCCCTGGCGGTCGGCATCGCCTCAGGCATGGGCCTCGGTGACAACGCCGCAGCCATGCTCATCACGCGCGGACTGGCCGAGACCACCCGACTGGCCGTGGCCATGGGCGCCAACCAGGCCACCCTCGCCGGCCTGTCAGGTTTGGGCGACCTGGTGGCCAGCTGTACCTCCCCGCTCGCCCGCAACCGCACCTTCGGCGTCCACCTGGGTCGGGGCATGAGCGTCGAGAAGGCGACGGCAGCCACCCGGCAGACCACCGAGGGCGTCAAGTCCGCCGACGCGGTCCTCGAACTGGCTCGCGCCCACGGCGTCGAGATGCCGATCACGGAAGCAGTCTCCGCCCTACTCAACGACAAGGTCACTCTCGACGAGGTAGCCGGCGCGCTGATGCAGCGGCCCTCCAAGTCTGAGCGCTGACCCCTGCGGCGCCTGTGCAGCGATGGCGCCCTGCCCTGATTCGCCCGTATTCGCCACCCCCCGGCCATGTAACCGGGCCTGGCGCTCACCGTTGGGTGAGCGTGACGCTCGACGACCTTTACACCCGGATCGTGATCGAGGAGCTCGGGGCCCTCGAAACGAACGACGTGGCCCGACTTCCGCTCCTCACATCCCTGGAAGCGGATCTCGTTCTCGCCATCCTGACCGCCGTCGTCGACGGCGACACGGGCGAGAACGTGCAGACCGTGGCGCGCGGCCTGGGCGCACGGCTCAGGATGCGGCTCCCCGCCCCCGCCCGGACCGCAGCCGGAATCGTGGCACGGCTCACCGCCGATCGTGATCGCAACAGTGGGCGTGGTGGAGGGCCGTCAGCCTGATCGTCTCCTCGGCCGGTGGTCTCAAGCACGCCCTCGGGAAGCTGTGTCGTATGACCATCTCGTACTCGTGACGTCAGTCGGAGTGCCGATGGTCACCGGTTCGTTGGGACTCTTGGCCGAACCCAGGACTTCCTCCATCGTGCGGGGCAGCGGCGGCCATATCTTCCCGGCGTGACGGAAAAGATTGCGGTCGTGGGTGTGGCCTGCCGTTTCCCCGGCGGGGTAGCCGACTTGGAAGGCTTGTGGTCGCTGCTGCTGGACGGCCGGGAGGCGGTGGGGGAGCCGCCGTCGGACCGCTTCGACCTGGAGCGGTATCACGACAGGAACCAGCTGAGGCCGGGCAAGTCGTACACCTTCGCAGGTGGCTACCTGGACGACATCTCGGGGTTCGACGCGGAGTTCTTCGGGATCAGCCCGCGCGAGGCGGCGAGCATCGACCCGCAGCAGCGGCTGCTGCTGGAGCTGGGATTCGAGGCCCTGGACGACGCCGCGATCGATCCCCTGTCGTTGCGGGGTTCGGACGGCGCGGTCTTCGTGGGCGCCTCGGTGATGGACTACGGCGGACAGCAGATGCTGCGGCCCGATGGAGTCGGCCCGTACACGAACTCCGGCTCGGCCCTGTCGAACACCGCAAACCGGCTGTCGTACCAGCTCGACCTCCATGGGCCGAGCGTGAAGGTGGACACCGCGTGCGCGTCGGCGCTCAGCGCCGTCCACCTCGCCTGTGACCATCTTGCCTCCGGGCAGGGGCGGCTCGCGTTCGCCGCCGGCGTCAACGTCCTGCTGAACCCGATGGCCTTCGTCGGCTTCGCGAAGGCCGGCTTCCTTTCCCCGTCCGGCCATTGCCGGCCGTTCTCCGAGGCCGCCGACGGGTACGTGCGTGCCGAGGGCGGCGGCGTGCTGGTGCTGAAGCGACTGGCCGACGCACTTGCCGACGGTGACCGCGTGCACGCGGTGATCGAGGGCTGGGGGAGCAACAGCGACGGGCACACGGCCGGGCTCGTGCTGCCCAGCGCCCACGCCCAGGAGGCCCTCCTGCACCAGGTGTACGAGCGTTTCTCCCTGGACCCGGACGAACTGCTCTACCTGGAGGCCCACGGCACCGGCACCCCGGTCGGGGATCCCGTCGAGTGCACGGCCATCGGCAACGCGCTGGGGGTGCGGCGTGCGAAGGGACCCCTGCCGATCGGATCGGTCAAGGGCAACCTCGGGCACCTCGAACCCGCCTCGGGCATGGCCGGCCTGTGCAAGGCGCTGCTGGTGCTCCAGCACCGCCATCTCCCGCCCGCCCCGCACACCGGACCCCGCAGTGAGGGCATCGACTTCGAAGCACTGGCGCTGTCCCCGGTCGAGCGCCCGGCGCCGACGGGCGAGGGCAGCCTGGTCGGTGTCAGCTCCTTCGGCTTCGGCGGAACCAACGCGCATGTCGTACTCGGCGCGCCGCCCGCCGAGTCCCCGGCCGCCCGGCAGCAGGAGCCGGCAGCGGTTCCGGTCGTGGTGTCGGGACACACCGAGGCGGCGCTGGCCGACGCCCTGTCCTTGATGGACGCACGCCTGTCCACCTGCACCGACTTCACGGACCTCGCCTACTCCTCCTGGCGGCGGGGCCGGCACGCCCACCGCCGTGTGGTGCTCGCACAGGACGCGGAAGAGGCACGCCGTCGGCTGGCCGAGCCGGACGTCGCCCGTCGCGGGACCGCACGGGGCAAGGTCGCCTTCGCCTTCGCCGGACACGGATCGACCTGGCCCGGTATGGCGGCCGACCTCCTGGACACCGACCCGGTCTTCACCCGGACGGTTGCCGAGGTCGACGCCGTCCTCGAACCCCTGGTCGGCTGGAGGGTCGCCGAGGAGCTGCGGGCCGCCGAACCGCGCCTGGCCGACACACAGGTCGTGCAGCCGGTGCTGTTCGCCGTGCAGGTCGGCATCGTGGCGGTGCTCCAGGAGCAGGGGCTGCGCCCGGAGGCGGTCTACGGGCACAGCGTGGGGGAGATCGCCGCCGCGTTCACCGCCGGGGTGTACGACCTGGCCCAGGCCGTGGAACTGGTGGTGGCCCGAAGCCGCGCCCAGTCCCGTACCGCGGGCACCGGGACCATGGCAGCGGCCGCCCTCCCGCCCGAAGAAGCCGAATCCCTGCTTGGCGGCTACGGAGGCCGGGTGGAGATCGCGTGCGTCAACAGCGCCACCGACGTGACGCTCGCCGGACCCCGCCGTGATCTGGACGACCTTGCAGCCCGGCTCGGTGAACGCGGGGTGTTCTGCCGAGTGCTCGACCTGGACTACCCCTTCCACAGCGCGGCGATGGACCCCCTGCACCCCGAGGTCATGGACGCACTGGCAGGGCTGGCGCCGAAGCCTGCCCACGTCGAGTTCGTCTCCACCGTGCGGGGTGGTCCGGTGCCGGGTGAACGGATGGACGCGCAGTACTGGTGGCGCAACATCCGTGAACCCGTCCGGTTTGCCGCCGCCACCGACCATCTGGTGGCCGCCGGGTTCGACACGATCATCGAGATCGGGCCGCACCCGGTGCTGGCGACCTACCTCAGGCGGGCGCAGGCACCGGACCGGATCCTCGCGGTGCTGCCGACCCTGACCAAGACCGCCAGCGGCCCCGACGCCCTGCGGGCGGCCGTGGAGGCCGCCCTGGCCGTCGGCGTGCCCGTCGACGAGGACCGGTACTTCCCCGGGGCCGGGCGCGTCGTGCCGCTGCCCAGGTACCCCTGGCAGCGCGAACGGTTCTTCAGCGGCGACAAGTACACCTGGGCCGGGGTCTGCGCGGCGCCCGACCACATCCTGCTCGGAGACCGGGCCGAGGTCGCGGACCCGACCTGGCAGTCCACGGTGGACCCGGCACGGATTCCATGGCTGGGCGAGCACCGCGTCGGCGGATCCGCTGTCATGCCCGCGGCCGCGTTCCTGGAGATGGGCTGGGCGGCCGGGGCGCTCTGCCTGGAAGGACCGGTCGAGGTATCCGAACTGCGCATCGTCAAGGCGCTGGCCGCCCCCGAGGACGAGTCGGCACTACCGCGCTCGCAGGTGTCCCTGTCCGCGGAGGACGGCGTCCTGCGGGTGGCCACCCGCACCGGCGCGAACCATCCGTGGCAGACCCATACCCGGGGCAGGGTCCGGCGACGGCTTACCGCGGCACCCCCGCCACTGGACGTGGAGTCCTTGCGCTCACGCCTCGCCGAACACGGCCGGTCCGTGGACCACGCCACCCACTACGCGGACCTCGAACGGCTCGGCCTCACCTACGGTCCCGTCTTCCGGGGCATCTCCCGCGTGTGGGTGGAGGGCAGGGAGGTGCTGGCCGAGTACGACTGCGCACACCTGGACCCCACCGGCTTCCACGCGCACCCGGCCTGGACCGACATGGCACCGCAGTGCGCCGTCCACCTGGGCAGGATGCTCCGCGGCTCCGTCAGCACAGCCGACGCCTACCTTCCCATCGGCGTGGGCACCGCACGGCTGTGGGCGGACCCGACCCCCACGGGCCTGGTGCACTTCCGTGCCCTGGAGATCTCGCCCAGCACCGCGGCCGCCGACATCACGATGACCGACGAGCGGGGCAACGTCCTCCTGGAGCTGCTGGACTTCCGGTTCATGCGGGTACCGGCGCCTGACAGCAGCAAGATCCGCCGCCAGCACACCGTCCTGCGGGCCGCTCCCCGAGCCCTGGCACCCGCCGCCGAGGCGACCTGCCGACTGCCGCAGGATATGGAGGCCCCGGCCGACGACTACGACCTGCTCAGAGAACGCCGGCTCGCGCTGGTCGCCGGGTTCGTCACGAGTGCAGCGCGCGAACTCCTGGGCGGCGCGGACGTCTTCTTCACCGACGACCTGTTCGCGGCCGGAGTCCGGGCCGAGCACGCGCGCCTGCTGGACCACCTCCTATCGATCGCCTCCGAGCACGGCTTCCTCGACTGGCTCGGAGAATTCCAGGGCCGCACCCGATGGAGGATCACCGCCAAGCACGGCCCCTCCTACGGCGACACCCTCGCCGAGTTCCCCGGCTTCGTCACTGACCTCACCTTGGTCGGACGCTGCGGTCACCACCTGGCCGACCTGCTGCGCGGCGAACGCGACGTCCTCGACATCCTGTTCCCCGCCCACGGCAGCGACACCCTCTCCCACTACTACGACCTGCTGCCGACACTCAGCCGCCTGAACCGCGCCGCCGCCGGCTACCTGCGCGCACTCGCCGAGGCGTGGCCCGCCGACCGGCCGCTGCGGATCCTGGAGGTCGGCGGCGGTACCGGCGGCCTGACCGCAGCGCTCCTCCCGGTCCTGCCCCCGGACCGGACCCGATACCTCTTCACCGACGTCTCCCCGTACTTCCTCGGACCCGCCGCCGCCCGCTTCGCGGCGTACGACTTCGTCGAATACCAGGCATTCGACCTGGACCAGCCCGGCTTCGACCCGGGGACCTTCGACGTGGTGGTCGCCGGAAACGCCCTCCATGCCGCGAAGGATGTCCAGGCGGCGCTCGGCTCGCTGTCGCGGCTGCTCACCGACCACGGGCACCTGCTGTTCATCGAGTCGCACGATCCGCAGATGCTGGCCCTGCCCTTCGGCCTGGTGCCCGGGTTCTGGTCGATGACCGACCTCGACCTGCGCCCCCGCTCACCGCTGCTGTCCACACGGGAATGGCGGGCCCTGCTGCCCGCCCACGACCTGACCGAGGGGAACACCCTCCTGGAGTCGGGCCCGTGCTCACTGACCGCCGCACGCCGCCTGCCGCGGACCGCCGCACTGCGGGACACCCTCCCCACCGGGCCTGGCCACCACGTCGTCATCCTCTGCGAGGACGCGTCCCGGGACGAACGGGCCGAAGCACTCGCCGCGCGGCTCGCCGAACAGGGCGCGACCGTGGACCGGGAGAACCTCCAGGGCGATCCCGGCACCTGGCTGCGCGGACCCTCGACCGACGTGGTGCTCCTGCTCTCGCCGGCCGACGACAGCCCCGACGGCGCCGTGCGGGCCACCACCCGCCGCTTCGAACTCGTCCGCGCGATGGCCGTCGCCTCCGGCAGCCTTGCCGCGGACGGGACGGCGACACTCTGGCTCGTCGGGGACCCCCCGGGCGTCCACCCGGCACCGGATCCGACCACCGCACCCGTGGACGCGGCCTTGTGGGGCGCGACACGCACCCTCGCCGCCGAATGCGCCACCCTGACCGTACGCCGCATCTCGATGGACCCCGAAGCTCCCCTCGACGGACTCATCCGAGAGATCCTGGACCCCACCGACGAGGACGAGGTGGTGCTCACCGCGCGCGGCCGGTTCGTCCCCCGGCTGCGCGAGCTGACCCCACCGCCGGCACCGGACGACGCGGGCCCGTACCGGCTGGTCATGCGCGACCCCGGCCCCTCCTGCCGGCTGGCCTGGGTGGCCACCGACCCGCTCGAACCGGGCCCGGGCCAGGTAGCCGTCCAGGTCGGCGCGACGGGGCTGAACTACCGCGACGCGCTGCTCACCGCCGGGATGCTGCCGGACTGGATGCTGCGGGAGGGCATCGCCGGCGCACACCTCGGATACGAGTCCTCCGGCGTGGTCAGTGCCGTCGGAGCCGACGTGACCCGCTTCCGGCCCGGGGACCGCGTCGTGGGATTCGGCACGGGCGGGTTCGCCTCGCACGTGCTCGTCGCGCAGGAACTGGTCCGGCCCCTGCCCAGCGGATTCACCATGGAATCGGCCAGCGGGGCACCCGTGGCGTTCGTGACCGTCGACTACGGCCTCAGACACCTCGCCCGGCTCGCCGAAGGGGAGACCGTGCTCGTGCACGGCGCCGCCGGAGCCGTGGGACTCGCCGCGATCCAGGTCGCCCGGTCCCTGGGCGCCCGCGTGATCGCGACGGCCGGCACCGAGGAGAAGCGCGACGTCCTTCGACTGCTGGGCATCGAGCACGTCTTCGACTCGCGCACCCTGAGCTTCGTGCCCGGCGTGCTGGACGCCACCGGCGGCCAGGGCGTCGACGTGGTCCTCAACTCCCTGGGCGGGGAGTTCATCAGCCGCAGCCTCGACCTCCTGAGGCAGGGCGGCCGGTTCGTGGAACTCGGCAAACGCGATCTGTACGAGGACAAGAACGTCTCACTGCGCCTGTTCCGCAACAGCATCAGCTACTTCGCGGTCGACATCGACCAACTGGGCAGGCACCGCGTCGAAGAACTCGGAGCGGCCTGCGACACGTTCCTCGCGAAGGCCCAGGAGGACACTTACCGCCCCATCCCCTACCGGGTCTTCCCCGCAGCCCAGACGGCCGAAGCCCTCCACTCGATCCAGCACTCCCGACACCTCGGCAAGATCATCGTCAGCTTCGACCAGAGGCCGCACGTGCAAGCGGCGCCCGCCGCCCCGATCGCCCTCGATCCGGACGGGAGCTACGTGGTCAGCGGCGGCGTCAGCGGGCTCGGCGCCGAGACGGCCCGCTGGCTGGCCGACCGCGGGGCCCGGCACCTCGTGCTGCTGAGCCGCAGGGGAATGGCGGTCCCCGGAGCGGAGAACCTCGTCAGCGAGCTGAACGCCCGCGGCGCCCAGGTGTCCGTCCACGCCGTCGACGTCACCGACGAGGCCGCCGTGCGGGCCGTGGTCGAGGAGACGGGCCGCAGCGGCCACCCGCTCCGGGGCATCGTGCACGCCGCGATGGTCCTCGACGACGCCATGGCCGCCGACCTGACCCCGGAGCGGTTCGAGGCCGTCCTCGCACCGAAGATGGCGGGCGCCCTCGTCCTGGACCGGGTGGCCGAAGGACACGCCCTCGACCTCTTCCTCATGTTCTCCTCGGCCGCGGCCGTGTTCGGCAACGCGGGCCAGGCCGCCTACTGCGCCGGGAACCTGTTCCTGGAGGCGCTGGCACGAGCCCGCCGCTCCCGTGGGCTGCCGGCCCAGACCATCGCCTGGGGCGCGCTCGCCGAGGTCGGCTACCTGGCCCGCAACGACACCGCCGCCCGGCTGGTCGCCCGGGCGGGCCTGAACCTCATGCCCCTCCACGAGGTCCGGAGCGCCCTGGACGAGCTGGCCGGCGGACCGGAGGTGGCCCTGGTGTGGAGCCACGACGGCGAAATCGTCCGCCGGCTCTACTCCCACCTGACCACCCCCCGGCTGGCAGACCTCACCGGGGGCGGATACCAGGACGACGAAGAACACGACGACCTGATCGAACGCCTCCGCAAAGCCTCGCCGGAGGAAGCCATCGCGCTGGTCACCGACACCATCGTGCGCACGCTCGCCGGCGTCCTCGGCATCGAACCCGAGCGAGTGGACCGCACCCGGCCCCTCGACGAGCTCGGCGTGGACTCACTCATGGGCGTCGAACTGGTCACCAAGATGCGCCGCCGGTTCGGCCGGGAGATCCCCCTCATGCGCGTGATCAGCAGCAGCGACATCGACCACCTGGCCAGGTCACTGGTCACCTACTTCATGACCGAGGACTCCCAGTGACCCAGCCCACCACCCGTCCCGCCGTCCGCCACTTCCCCCTCTACATCGCGGGCGAGCGCGTCGACACCGACGAGCACGCCTACGCCCTGAGCGTGCGCACCGTGCTGGAACCCTCGACCCCGGAGACGGCCGCCCTCTTCCACCTGCTGCGCGAAGGCAGCCAGGAGGAACTCCACGCCCATCCGCACGTCCTGTGCTCCGCCGCCCTGTCCACACCGGAACACGGGCAGGCCGCACTCCGAGCGGCCGCCGACGCCGTCCCGCGACTGCGCGCGGTCACCGTGGACGAACGCCTCGCTTTCGTCCGGGACCTGATGCGGAAGTTCCAGGAACACCGCACCGAGCTCTCCCGCCTCCTGCGCCTGGAAGGCTGCCCCCGGCTGCTGGCCGAAGCCCAGCTCAACGCACTCCTCGACCTCGTGCGGCCCGAAAGCCTGGAACACGCACGCGTCCTGCTCCGGCAGGAGATCACCACCGACCGCCACACGATCGTGCTCCAGCGCCAGCCCGACGGAGTGGTCTGCGTGAACCCGCCTCCCAACGCACCGCTGTTCGGGGTGGTCGCCCTGTCGGCCCTGCTGGCGGGCAACGCCATCGTGATCCGCGTACCGCGCAGCTGCGCCGCCTCGCTCAGCTACGCCCTGCACAACGTGATCATTCCCGCGATGGAAGCCCGGGGTATTCCGGCCGGGACGATCAACGTGCTGTGCGCCGACTACGAGGTGACCATGCGGCAGTGGCTGGCCAGCCCGCTGACCGCATCCGTCTTCTACTTCGGCTCCAGCCAGGAGGGGCTGGAGCTGGAACGCAGCTGCGTGGAGCACGGCAAGAAGGCCATCCTCGAACTGTCCGGCAACGACGGCGTCATGGTGTGGCACGACGCGGACCTCGAACACGCCGCTGCTGCCCTGACAGAGGCGTTCTACGCCTCCGGCCAGGTGTGCTTCAGCCCCAAGTACGTCATCGCCCACCCCGCCATCGCAGACGACCTGCTGGACCGGCTCTCCACGGCCGCGGCCGCCCTGCGTCCCGGAGACCCGGAACGCACCGACACCGCCCTCAGTCCCGTCCTGCACTCCACGGCGTTCCACCGCCGCCTCGACGAGGCACTCGCAGGCGGGGCCACGAAGGTCTGCGGCGGCCGCCGCGTGGATGTGGACGGCGAACCCAGCGCCCACGGGCTGTTCATCGAACCGACCATCGTGCGCGTCGACGGCTTCGAAGAAGCCGACACCAACACGGCCGTCCGCGAAGAGTCCTACTTCCCGCTCCTCGCGGTAGTGGTCCCCGAGGACGAGCCCGGGCTCCTCGCGCGCAGCATCCGGTTCATCAACGACAACGCCTACGGCATGCGCAACTCACTGTGGGCCGAGGACCCCGCCGTCATCGAGCAGTTCACCACACAGGTCTCCAACGGCGGCATGCTCAAGGTCAACGACTCCCACATGAGTGTGACCCCCTGCCTGGCCGGCCTCGGCGGCACCGGACGCAGCGGAGGCACCTACGGCGAACTCTCCTACCCCTTCCTGCGTGCCAGCCGCATGCAGGCCGTCACCATCGCGCACACCCGCGTCCACCCACGCGAGGCGATGCTCGGCACCCACTGACCCCCTGCCGCGCCCGGGGCACCTCCTCCCGGGCGCGGCAGACGACTACGACGCCTCGGCCGGCACCGGGTACACGTCCCCCCGCACCGACGCGGTGAACACGATGTCCCCGGTACCGAACAGCACGGTGCCGAACGCCTCGGCGAACGCGTCCAGGCCCTCCTTCGTGGGCATCATCGCGATCCCCTCACCGCGCAGGCCGATGGGCTGCCCCGAAGCGGACGCGCCGAGGCTGAGCCGGAGGTCGGTCACGTCCATCCGGTACAGGGGCAGCTCGCCGACCCACCGGTCGCCGATCTTGAGCGAGGCGAACACCCGGCCGTCGGGCAGCTCGCCCCTGATCCCGGAGATCTCCATCCGCGCCTTGTCGTTGGCCAGCACGACACCGCCCTTCGCCCGCCCGCTGCCCTCACCGGGCCGGCCGGCCGCGTCGATGGTGCCAGCGGTGTACTCGGGGACCATCTTGAACCCCGCGACGGTCCTGCCGTCCGCCGCCAAGACGGGGGTGGCCGGCGGCACGGCCTCGGCTTTGATGCCCCGAGTGGCGAGCTGACGGAGGGCGAGGCTGGTGAGCCGCAGCTCGGCCAGACCGCTCAGAGCGGTCAGCCTCAGCCCTCCCGGCCGCTCGGCGGCCGACGCGGGCGCCACGCCACCCGCCTGCGCCACCAGGGGTACGGCCAGACCAGAACGAACGAAAACGCGTCGAGTAACTGTCATGTCACCCAGTGTCCAGCACGCTGTTCGCTTCGGAGCGGCAAACGGCACCCAGACGGGCATGGCTCAGCGTTGTTCCCCCCATCGGCCCCGCATGCGGGGCCGACCTCCGTTCGGGACCGGGCGCGCAGATGTGAACCGTTCGCCTCTTGCGCCACGGTGCGCCCCCTCCCGGTGGGGCAACAGGGGTGGAAGGTCTTCGGCAGCCGGACGCCGGCTGCGGTCCGGAGGTCAGCCACCCGTTCGCGTACCGGAGTGCGTCATGAAGAGTACGGACGCCCTGGCCGTGCTCGTGCCTCTCACCGCCAACCCGTGCCTCGTCGCTCCGGGCACCACCCAGGCGGCCATGGGCACACTCGCGCCCCGGACCTCGACATGCCCCCTGGGCGGCCGAAGCCAACCTTTTCTCCGGCGGAGCGCGTCAGTGCCTCCAGGTGCCGCACCAGGCGGGTGAGGCGCACGCAGGGTTGCCGATCCGACCGGCACGCTTGTAGCCATACACCGCACCCCTGACTGCTCTGGGGGCGTCCTTCCGGTACTGCCCGGCGGGCCCCGCTGCACACTCCCAGCTGGCGGCGAAGGTCGACGGAGGGCGTCGCGCACAGGTCACGGGTGCGCTCGGCGAGTGGCTCGGTCATGCCGGGGTGAATCCGCATTCCACAGCCACCCCTCCGTGCTTCAGACACGCCGCTGAGTAGATGAAACGGTTCTGCGTCGGGCGGGGCCGGCACGTCTTCTAGAGTCGGCGCCGTCTCTGACCCGCAGCATTCAGGAGGATTCCGATGCGTCTGCGTACCGCCCTGCCCGCCGTCATGGGCGCCCTGCTCCTCACCCTGGCTATGCCGACCTCCGCCAACGCGGCGATCGGCACCTTTACCTACAGGGTGCCCGGCGTCGCCCTCCCCAGGATCATTCTCGACCCGCCGAACAACGAATGCATCGACATCCCCGAGGCGGACGACCCGAGTGAGGAGGCCCCCGTCAACACCCCGCGCAACCTCACCAACAGGCAGGCGGTGGTCTATGCCGACCCTGGCTGTGAAGGCGACTTCTTCCACCTGAGGCCGGGAGGGAGCGGCACCAACGCTCTCAAGTTCCGCTCCGTAGTCTTCATCGCCCCGCAGTAGGCCCCGGCTCCGCAGTCAACTGCGGAGCCGGCCGTGCGCATCGCCGTGCCGCAGGGCTTGCCCGGGTGTCCAGGGTGGCCCACCGGCGGAAGCATCCGCAGAGGCTCGGACTGGGCGTCACTCAGGGCACCCCACCCCACGCACAAACCAACGGCTCGGCATGGAACCGGTCGAATGCCGCCCTCCAAGGCCCCTGGAGGGCGGCAAGGCGGGCGGCCCTTGGCGAGCGCCCAGGGCCGCCCTGTTCATGACGCCATCGGGAAGGCCCCTACCGGGTCCGGAGCGGCGGCACCGGTCTCGGCGAGGATGGCCTCGACCTCGGCCTGCACGCCGTCGTCGTCCCACTCCGGGTGAAGGATCTTCACCTTCGTTTTGGTGGAGACCGCTCCGCCGCGCGCGAGCAGGTCCAGGGTGGTGGCGGTCTGCTGCTCGCTCTCGGCGACACCGTCGCCGAACTCCACGCTCGGCCGCTCGGGCGTGAGGCGTGTGCCGCACTGGGCGGCGTCGAGCTGCAACATGATGTGCAGCGCGTCAGCCACCCCGTGACGCCAGTAGCCGGCCTGCTTCTTCCGCGTGACCATGCTGCGCTGATCACGGCTGTTGGACTCGGTCGCGGTGATCGCCTCGCCCTGGCCGTGCAGACCGAAGGACTGCGCGGAGTAGCCGGCCAACTGGGCTACCTGACGCATCAGCACTTCGGCACTCTGCTGGTGCTCGGCCACACGGATACCGAACTGGCTCAGGTTGATGCCCCCGCGCCCGCCTCGGTCGGCGGAATGTTCAGCTGCTTGTACGCCTCCCGGTCCTCGAACGTCGCACCCCGACCGGGCCCGTCGTGGTGCAGGTACCCGGAGGGCACTATCAGGCGCGCGCGGGCGAGATGGATGTCGCGTATTTAGGTGGCGGACGTCGGGTCGATGCGCCTCATCGGGCGGCCAGTTCCTTCGGTCCTTCCCGGGCAGCGGTCTCGGTCGTCGCCCGGAGGCGGTGCTGCGCCCATACGGCCGCGGACGCCGCGAGGTCCCAGTCGGCGGGCCGTCCACGGACAGGCCCATCTCTGCAGGTCTCGGGCGGCATTGTCCAAGGCCTGGCGCAGCGAGGCCGGCGTTGGGTCGTTCTGTGGGTCGGAAACCGGACCTGCTGTTGGTAGGGAGGCCCGCGGGGGCGGGGCAGTCTGGTCGGGCTGGAGTCGGATGCAGCCGGTTGCATGGGGCTTGCCGGAGGCGGTGGTGGGGGAGTCGTGCAGCTGGTCGGACAGCAGCCACCGCGGACGGTGCCGCGCCCGTCCTAGTCGACGGTTTCCAACCGCACCTTGCCGGTGTAGAGCAGGCCGGGCTCGCCCGCGTCCTTCGTGATCTGGATGATGAGGGCGGGTGAGCCCGGCGGCGGCTTGACGGCGTAGTGCTGGGTGCCCTTCGTGACGGTCGGGGGCGTGGTCATGCGTCGATGTCCTCGTGCTCGTCGGGGTGGTGGGCGTGGCTGATGCAGTCCGCGCGCAGCACGCCAGCGTCCTGTGGCCGCGTAACGACCGGGCGCCGGTGTCGCTCGCACGAGGCCAGGTCGGTGAAGACTCCGTCGCAGCTGAAGCAGTACGAGCAGTACGAGCACCTCCGGGTCGGGCCCCTGCCTGTGCGTCTGCGCGACCTACAGCCAGCCATGCTCCTTGGCCCGGACCCCTGCCTCGAAGCGACTGCCGGCGTTCAGTCGTGTCATGAGATCGGACATGATGCGGCGGACCGTCCTTACCGATATGCCAAGGCGTGTGCTCGCCATCTGGTCGGTCGCTCCTTCCGCCAGGAGCCGCAGGAGAGCTTGTTCCTGGGATGTCGGCTGGTCAGCGCTTTCGGAAATGTCGATCTCGTAGGGGTGGGCGGAATTCCAGAGAGTCAGGAACGTGGATTTCATGGCCAAGGCCACGGCGGGGTCGTGGACCGCGAGGCCGTCACAGCCGGATTCGTCCACGGCATCGGGGATGACCACTATTGCCTCGTCGAGGATCACGCGCTCGCTGGGCACGATGGGTGCCGTGCGTACGTGACCGCCCATGCTTATGAGTTGCTTTGCGCGCTGACGGGAATATGAATCGTTCCTGCAACTCTCGGGTATGAGTACCTGGACCCGCGCGCCTCGTTCCAGGAGCGCGCTGTCAGGGCACCTGAGGTCTCCCCAGCCCCTGTGTCCGAACCGTAGCGGCGGCATCACTGCGAGTGCTTCTTGCGTCGCGGTGTGTTTGAGCTCCTCGATCCGGGTGCGTACGTTGTCGGCCCCCACCAGCCGTTCGACCGTCCCGGACTCGAACAGGTTGCGCGTGCCTTCCAGCTCGGAAAGCAGCTGCGCGGCTGCGGAACGGCTTTCCTCCAGGGCTTGCCGCTCCTGTAGGAGATCCGCGCTCCGCCGTGCGTAGAGGGCGTCGAGGGCAACCTTTGGGGCAACTGCCACATTCCTGCCGGGATGTTCTTCAGATGGGCGGACGAGAGCCAGATCGGTCAATTCATCGAGACCTGACCGAATGGTGGCTTCATCAAATCCCAGTTGTTTCACCAGTGAGGTAATGCCCCATGCGGGGTTTCTCAACATTCCTCGGTAAATTGCCTCAGTGGACGGTTTCAGGCCCAGCGGAAACAGAACATTCACAGGGGTGCCCACTTTCAAACTTGGCAGGAGAGTCGAGCGTCACGGCACTCTCTCCATACTTCCGTCTGCACGACCCTCCTGCCACGGACCTAGGTCCCAACCGGCACCCGCCGATAGTCCTCGGGCTGGCCAAGCACAGCTTGCCGATGGCAGGTGACGAGCGTTCCGCCAGGCCTTGCCCAGAAGATCCCAGTCCCGCTGATTCGAGGGAATCGAAGCCGTCGGCTATGAAGATCCGGCTGCAAGGCCGCGGCTGCGCAGGACCCAGCGCTCGACGGGGCTGAAGATCAGCAGGTCGATGGCGATGCCCACGACCAGGATCAGGATGATCGCGAGGAA
>NZ_JBNNPF010000081.1:0-23650 GCF_050275515.1 Streptomyces sp. NPDC004126
CTCCGCCCCTGGACCCCCGCGCCTCAAACGCCGGCGGGGCTGTCTATAGCCCGTCCGGCGTTTGAGGACCGGGGTCAGGGGCGGAGCCCCCTGGGAACGGTGGAAGGGCGGGTAGGGGACCGGCCCCGCGCAGCGGCCCACCGACCCCGCCCCGCGTCGGACAGGCGGCGTGCAAAGCTGAAGGGGTGAGTCAGTACGCCGAGATCGTCGACCGGGCCTTCGCGGCCGCCCTCTACGCCCAGGACGACGCCGGGCTCGACGTCGGGGCGTCCGTGCTCGCCGCCGACGGCGCGGCGTGGGCCGGGGTCGGGCGGGAGCTGCTCGCGCGCGGGGAGGCGTACGCGCGGCAGGCGTGGGAGCGGGGCTGGCAGCCCGCCGACGTGCTGCGGCTGGTGCGGCGGGACCTGGACGCCGTGCACCTCGCCGTCGCCGGGGACGTGATCGCCGCCGAGGCCCGCCGGTACGCCCGGCTGCCCGAGCGGTGGGGCGCGCCGGAGGTGTGGTGGCCGGCGGACGAGGAGTACGCCGAGCGGCTCGCGCGCCGCGAGCGGGCGGACCGGTTCACCCTGGCCACCGCCGTCCTGGAGCTGTACCGGCTGCTGGTCCGGCTGCCGTCCGTCGAGCCGGTGGGCCCGGTCCCGGGGGATCCGGCCGGTGACGCCCTCGCGCACGCGCACATCGAGCCCCGCATGCTCGGCCGCATCCGGGCGCTGCTGGCGAAGGCCGAGGCGACGACCTACCCCGAGGAGGCCGAGGCGCTCAGCGCCAAGGCGCAGGAGCTGATGGCCCGGCACACGGTGGACGAGGCGCTGCTCGCGGTGCGCGGCGGCGCTCCGGCGCAGGTGCCCGGCGCCTGCCGGATCGGGGTCGAGCCCCCGTACGAGGAGGCCAAGGCGGTGCTGCTGGACGCGGTGGCCACCGCGAACCGCTGCCGCGCGGTGTGGAACAGCGCCTTCGAGTTCTCCACCGTGGTGGGGTTCGAGAGCGACCTGGAGGCCGTCGAGCTGCTGTACACCTCGCTGCTCGTGCAGGGCACGGCCGCCATGACCCGGGCGGAGGCCGCCCAGCGGGCCGGCGGGCGCAAGCGGACCAAGACCTTCCGGCAGTCCTTCCTGCTGGCCTACGCCAGCCGGCTCGGCCGCCGGCTCGCCGAGACCGCCGAGCACACGGCCACCGAGGCCCCGGACTACCTGCCCGCCCTGGTGGCCCGGGACGTGGCGGTCGGCGCGCGGGCCGAGGAGATGTTCCCCCGGACCACGACGACCCGGCTGCGCGGCGCCACCGACCACGCGGGCTGGGAGGACGGCACGGCGGCCGCCGACGCCGCCCACGTCGGCGGGCGGCGCCCCTCACTCCCCTAGGCCTCCCCTGGGCCTAAGCCGTGTCCTCCGCGCGCATCGCGCGGGCCTCCGACTTGAGGATGCGGGCCGACTTGCCCAGCGAACGGGCCATGTCCGGCAGCCTCTTCGAGCCGAAGACCAGCAGGGCGACCGCCAGGACGATGATGATGTGCCAGGGTTCCAGGCCGTTGCGGAGCATGCACTACCCACTTTCCGGATGACGGACGGACGGACGGTCGATCGACAGTGCGGCCCATCGAACAGGGCCGCACGGGTGGTGCACAACTCTGAAGAAAAGCTGAAAAGAGTTACGAACGGTTACGCTCGACGCCATGAGCTGGCTCCGCGCGCTGAGGGACACCGCGCGCGCGGGCATGAAGGTCGAGCGGGCCCGCCTGGAGCCCCTCGTCGCCCTCCGGGCCGCCGTCGGGCTGGCGATCGTCATCGCCGCCGGGCTGGCCCTCCTCGGGCCGGGCGCGGCGGCCAGTTCCGCGTTCGGGGCCTTCATGGCCGCCGTGGCCACCTTCCAGCAGAGCTGGCGCCCGCGCCCGGTGCTCGCCCTCGCCTCCGGGCTGACCCTGGCCGTCTCCACCTTCACCGGGTACCTCGTCGGGTCCGCCGACGTCGGGCTGTTCCTGCCGATGCTCGCCGTCTGGTCCTTCGCGGCGGGGCTGATGTGGGCGGCCGGGCCCACCGCCGGGATCATCGCCTCCGGCAACGTCGCGATCATGCTGGTAACCGTCACCCTGCCGACCTCCGTCCCGCAGGCCGCCGGGCACGCCGCGATGATCGCCGCCGGCGGGGTGGTGCAGGCCCTGCTGATCGTGCTGTTCCCGGTCCGCCGCTGGGGCGACCGGCGCGACGCCCTGGCCGACGCCCTCGCCGCCGAGGCCGACTACGCCCGCCGGCTGCGGCACGACCCCGTCAGCTCCTTCGACCCGGAGCCGCTGATGAAGGCCCGCGACGCGGCCGCCGTCACCGTCCGGCAGGCCCGGCGCCGGCCCGCGGAGCTGCACGGGGCGCGGGGGCTCGCCGAGCGGATCCGGCCCGTGCTGGCCTCCCTCGCCGACCCGGCCGTCGGCGCCCCCGCCGAGGGGCCGGCCCGCGACCGGGTGCGGGAGCTGCTG
Source organism: Streptomyces sp. NPDC004126 (assembly GCF_050275515.1). Lineage (NCBI taxonomy): Bacteria > Bacillati > Actinomycetota > Actinomycetes > Kitasatosporales > Streptomycetaceae > Streptomyces > Streptomyces sp. NPDC004126. The sequence continues at coordinate 2,468 of NZ_JBNNPF010000081.1, forward strand.
GAGGCCGCCGGGGCGGTGCTGGACGCCGCCGCGCACGCCATCCGCGAAGGGGACCCCGTACGCCTGCCCGCGCCGGCGCTGGCCGTGCTGAAGGCGCCCGACCTGCCGGAGGTGCTCACCGGTGCGCCGCTGCGGGCCGCGCGCAGGCTCGCCGCCCTGCTGGACGACGTGCTGGAGACGGCCGAGCCGGGCTCCGGGCGCTACGCCGACCCCGCCGAGGCCATGCTGCGGCCCACCGTGCCGGCCATGGTGCCGCTGGCGCTGAAGGCCGTACGGGCCGAGCTGCGGCCGGGCTCGCCCGTACTGCGGCACGCCGTGCGGGTGACGGCGGCGGCGTGCGCGGGGTACCTCGTCGGGCACGCACTGCCGTTCGGGCACGCCTACTGGGCGCCGATGGCCTCGGTGATGGTGATGCGGCCCGACTTCACCCAGACCTGGTCCCGCGCCGTCGCCCGCTTCGGCGGCACCCTGGTGGGGGTGGGCGCGGCCACGGCGGTGGTGCAGCTGGCGCAGCCGGGGATGTACCTGTCGGGGCTGCTGGCCGTCGTCAGCGCGGGCCTGATGTACGTGCTGATGCGCACGGGGTACGCCGTCACGCAGGTCTTCGTCTCCGCGTACGTGGTCTTCCTGCTCGGCATGGGCGGCGTCCGCTGGGACCAGACGGTGCCCGACCGGATCGCCCTCACCCTCGTCGGCGGGGTCCTCGCGATGCTGGCGTACGCGCTCTACCCGGCCTGGGAGACGCCGCGGCTGCGCACCCGCCTCGCCGACTGGCTCGCCGCCGACGGCCGGTACGCGGCCGCCGTGCTCGGGCAGTACGCCGACCCGGCCGGGGCCCGGCGCGCGGACGTGCGGGAGGCGCTGCTGGCGGCCCGGGACGCCCGGATCGCCTGGCGGGAGGCGCTCGCACGGGCGGAGGGGGAGCCGGTCCGCCACCGGGGGCTGTCCCGGGCGGCCGCCGAGGGGGCGGGGGACGCGCTGGCGGCGCTGGGCCGGGGCGCGATGCTGCTGGAGGCCCACCTTCCCGACCGCGACCGCGCTCCGGTGCCGGAGGCCGCGGAGCTGGCGCGGGCGGTGCGGGAGGCGACCGGGGCGGGGGCCAAGGCGGTCCGGGAGCGCAGGGTCCCGCAGTGGGACGGGGTCCGGGAGCTGCTGGCGGACTGGGAGGCCCCCGGGCCGGACGTCCTGCGCGGGGCCGCCGGCCGGCTGCTGGAGTCCCTCGACGAGGTGTCGGAGGCGCTGCGCCCCTGACCAGGGCCCCTGCGCCGGTGAAGCGGAGCGCCGGGGTCCTGAACCGCCATCAATGGTGATCAACAGTGATGGGTGGAACACCGCGCGTGCACGTGCATCTGCCCATGCACGCGGTGGTGAACACAGCTATGATCCGGTGCAGTTGACATCTGCACTATCGGGGGCTTCCTGTGGACCACGCGTACAACGGGATGGCAGCTGCAGAACTCACTTCCCTGTACCAGCTGACCTGGCAGAAGAGCAGACACAGCAACTCGCAGGGATCCTGCGTGGAGTTCGCCAGACTGCCCGGGGGCGACGTCGCCATGCGCAACTCGCGCTTTCCCGACGGACCGGCGCTCGTCTACACGCCGGCCGAGATAGAGGCGCTGCTGGCGGGCGTCAAGGACGGCGAGTTCGACCACCTGGTCGGCTGACGGAACGGCGCAAAGATCACGCCATGCACGTGCACCGGCCGGGACCGATCGCAGCGATCGGTCCCGGCCGGTGGTCCGAAAAGGCGCCCCGGGGGGCGTGGCGGGCGGCGGGTGCGGCCCCGGGGCGTCAGTCCTGGAAGTCCTGGAGCATGAACAGCGCCCAGACCACCTTGCCGCTCAGCCGCCCCGCGAGCGGGTGCCAGCCCCAGCTGTCGCTGTAGGCGTCCACCAGGAACAGCCCCCGCCCCGACTCCAGGTCGCAGTTCTCGTCCGTGCGCTCCGGCGCGAAGGACCCGCCCGGCCGGTCCTCGCTGGGGTCCCGCACCGCGCACACCAGCCGCGTGCTCCACCGCATCAGGTGCAGCCGCACCGCCGCCTCGGGCTCCCCGGACGGCCGCGCATCGTCCGGCAGGGCGTGGCGCAGGGCGTTGGTGACGAGTTCGGAGACGACGAGGGAGACGTCGTCGAAGCGGTTGTCCAGGCCCCACTGGGAGAGGGTCGACCTGGTGAAGGACCGGGCGCCGCGCACCGCGTCGAAACGGGCGGGCAGGGCGCAGGAGGCGGATCCGGAGACAGCCGTGGGGTCGACCGGGGGCAGCCCCTGCCGTAACGGCTCGAGCATGACCGATCCATTCGTCCCCATGCGAGGCACTCCCGGGATTCGCGGACGAAGCGGGCGGCTTTGTCCAAAGAGAACTGCGGGGTGGGTCCCGCGCCGGCGCGAAGAGCACGCAGGTGCGCGGCACCATCGTTCCGAATGCCGAAGCCGGATGCAAGGGCAGATGCACGTGCACGCGCCCGACCCGTCCACTCCCGTGACGGTTCTTGCTCATTTCTTCCTACGCATACTTACGGACTTCTTTTCCGGGACGCCGGATTCCGTTACAGAACGAGTACGGGCCGATGCGTTTTGGTGGCAGACTGCGGCACCGGGGTACGGGGGCTCCGACGAGGCACGCGCACACCACGCGCACACCATTGCGATGGGGAGGGCAGGACTAGTGACCGCAGAAGCCAGCGGTTCTGTGGTGCGCCGCATCCTCCTGGGCTCACAGCTCAGGCGACTCCGAGAATCCCGCGGCATCACCCGTGAGGCGGCCGGCTACTCGATCCGCGCATCCGAATCGAAGATCAGCCGCTTGGAGTTGGGAAGGGTGAGCTTCAAGGCCAGGGACGTGGAGGACCTCCTCACGCTCTACGGGGTCACCGACGGCGCCGAGCGGGAGTCCCTGCTCGGTCTGGTCAGGGAAGCCAACGCGGCGGGCTGGTGGCACAGCTACGGCGACGTGCTGCCCGGGTGGTTCCAGACCTACATCGGACTGGAGGGGGCGGCCTCCCTCATCCGCATCTACGAGGTCCAGTTCGTCCACGGCCTGCTCCAGACCGAGGCGTACGCCCAGGCCGTCGTGCGCCGCGGCATGCCCGGCGCGAGCGCCGCCGAGATCGACCGCCGCGTCGCGCTGCGCCTGGAGCGCCAGAAGGTGCTGGTCTCCGAGAACGCCCCCGTCTTCCACGCCGTCCTCGACGAGGCCGCGCTGCGCCGCCCGTACGGCGACCGGGACGTGATGCGCGGCCAGCTCGAACACCTCATCGAGATCAGTCAGCGGCCCAACGTGCGGCTCCAGGTGATGCCCTTCTCCTTCGGCGGACACGCGGGCGAGAGCGGAGCCTTCACCCTGCTGCGCTTCCCCGAGTCCGACCTCCAGGACATCGTCTATCTGGAGCAGCTCACCAGCGCGCTCTACCTGGACAAAGAAGAAGAAGTGGCCCAGTACGCGCGGGCGATGGAGCGGCTCCAGGCCGACTGCCCGGATCCGGGGCAGACCCGCGATCTCCTGCGCGGACTCCTCCAACTGTCTTGAACCGCACGTACTATGACGTCTGATCAGTGCATGAAGATGACCGATCGGTCTCCGGTGCAGCGCAAGGGTGCGCGCTCGCAGTAAGGGATGGCATGTCCATATTCACCGACCTGGCTCACCAGTACATCGACGGCGAATGGCTGGCCGGCACCGGTTCGTGGGACATCATCGACGTCAACCCGTACAACGGGGAGAAGCTCGCGGCCGTCACCGTGGCCACCGTCGAGCAGGTCGACCGGGCCTACCGTGCCGCCGAGCGGGCCCAGCGCGACTGGGCGGCCACCGGACCCTACGCGAGACGCACCGTCCTGGAGCGCGCCCTGCGGATCACGGAGGAGCGCCACAAGGAGATCGTCGAGGCGATGATCGACGAACTCGGCGGGACCCGTCCCAAGGCCGAGTACGAGGTCCACCTCGCGATGGAGTTCCTGCGCGAGGCGGTCCAGCTCGCCGTCCGCCCCGACGGCCGCATCCTGCCCTCGCCCGTCGCCGGCAAGGAGAACCGGGTCCAGCGCCTCCCGGTCGGCGTGGTGGCGGTGATCAGCCCCTTCAACTTCCCCTTCCTGGTGACCCTGAAGTCGGTCGCCCCGGCGCTGGCGCTGGGCAACGCGGTCGTGATCAAGCCCAACCAGAACGCCCCGGTGGCCGGCGGCGGGATCATCGCCAAGATCTTCGAGGACGCGGGCCTGCCGGCCGGACTGCTGAACGTGCTGGTCACCGACATCGCGGAGATAGGCGACGCGATCCTGACCCATCCCGTCCCCAAGGTCATCTCCTTCGCCGGCTCCGACCGCACCGGCCGCCACGTCGGATCGGTCGCCGCCCGCCACTTCAAGCGCACCGTCCTCGAACTGAGCGGCAACAGCGCCCTGGTCGTCCTCGACGACGCCGACATCGACTACGCGGTGGACGCGGCCGTCTTCAGCCGCTTCGTCTTCCAGGGCCAGGTCTGCATGGCCGCCAACCGGATCCTCGTCGACGCGGGCGTGGCCGAGGAGTTCACCGAGAAGTTCACCGCCCGCGTGCGCGCCCTGAAGACCGGGGACCCCCGCGAGGCGGACACCCACATCGGCCCGCTCATCAACTCCTTCCAGGCGGACGCGCTCACCGCGCTCGTGGACCGCGCCGTGGAATCCGGGGCGCGGGCGCTCGTACGGGGGTCTACGCGCGGCAACCTGGTCGAGCCGACCGTCCTCGCCGACCTCCCCGAGGACTCCCCGCTGCTGGGCCAGGAGATCTTCGGGCCGGTCGCCCTGCTGGTGGTCTTCGACGGGGAGGAGGAGGCCGTACGCCTGGCCAACGCGACCCCGTACGGGCTCAGCGGCGCGGTCCACACCCGCGACGTGGAGCGCGGCGTCCGCTTCGCCCGGCGCGTCGAGACCGGCATGTTCCACGTCAACGACTCCACCATCGGGGACGAGCCCCTCACGGCCTTCGGCGGCGAGAAGGCCTCCGGGCTGGGCCGGCTGGGCGGCGAGGCCAGCGTGGAGGCCTTCACCACCCAGAAGTGGATCTCGGTCCAGCACGGCCGGACCCAGTTCCCGTTCTGAGTTCCACCGAACCGGCGCGGAGTTGCGGACAGAACCTGACCGCAAGCCTCCGTAGCGTGTTCCTTGTCAGCGGGAGAGAGCCCCCGCACACGGGACGAAGAGGTGGATGGCCATGGCAGAGATTTCCGGTGAGGTCCTGGGCGACGAGCGCGGCACCCTGCTCGCCTTCATCGAGTCCCAGCGGACCGCGGTGCGCGAGGCGGTCGCGGGGCTGAGCGAGGAGCAGGCCGCGAGCCGCCCGAGCGCCAGCGAGCTGTCCCTGTCCGGCCTGCTCAAGCACGTGGCCGAGGTGGAGCTGGGCTGGCTGAGGATGGCGCAGCAGCGGGACAACGAGATCGCCGCCGGCCGCGAGGACTACTCCGAGGGCTTCCGGCTGACCGGCGAGGAGACCGTTCCGGCCGTCCTGGCCTTCTGGGACGGGGTCACCGAGGAGCTGACCGCCTTCGTCGCGGACCTGCCCAGCCTGGACGAGACCTTCCCGCTGCCGCCGGCGCCGTGGTTCCCCGAGAACGGCAAGGTCTCCATGCGCTGGATGCTGCTCCACCTGATCGAGGAGTTCGCCCGGCACGCGGGCCACGCGGACATCGTCCGCGAGACCCTGGACGGCACGAAGGCGATGGGCTGAGCCCCTCCTCCCCTCCTCCCCCGGAAAGGGGACTTGCACCTCACGCGGCGTGAGGAACCACAGTGGAGGGCGTACCCAACCGGAAGGAGCGGAAGGCAATGGGCTACTCCGTGGGGCAGGTCGCCGGTTTCGCCGGAGTCACGGTGCGCACCCTGCACCACTACGACGAGATCGGGCTGCTCTCCCCGAGCGGCCGCAGCGGCGCGGGACACCGGCGTTACGACGACGCCGACCTGGACCGGCTGCAGCGGATCCTGTTCTACCGGGAGCTCGGCTTCCCGCTCGACGAGGTCGCGGTCCTGCTGGACGATCCCGACTCGGACCCGAGGGAGCACCTGCGCCGGCAGCATGCCCTCCTGTCCGAGCGGATCGCCCGGCTCCAGCAGATGGCCAAGGCCGTTGAGCACGCCATGGAGGCGAAGAAGATGGGCATCAACCTCACGCCCGAGGAGCGGTTCGAGGTCTTCGGGGACAAGGACCCCGAGCAGTACGCGGAGGAGGCCGAGCAGCGCTGGGGCGGCACGGAGGCCTACGCGGAGTCGCAGCGCCGGGCCGCCGGCTACACGAAGGACGACTGGAAGCGCATCCAGGACGAGTCCGCCGACTGGGGCGCCCGGTACGGGGCGCTGGTGGCGGCGGGCGAGCCGGCGGACGGCGAGGCGGCCATGGACATGGCCGAGGAGCACCGCCTGCACATCGGGCGCTGGTACTACGACTGCCCGTACGAGATGCACACCTGCCTCGGTGACATGTACGTCGCGGACGAGCGCTTCAAGGCGTACTACGACTCGATGGGTCCCGGCGTCGCCGAGCACCTGCGGGACGCGATCACGGCGAACGCCGTGCGCAAGGTGTAGCCGCCCGTAGCAAGGCGTAGCGGAACCTCCGCGCATCCCGCCCCCTCCGGTCCCTGGAACCCGGTGGGGGCGGTGTGCGTTCATAATTGAGACCGCCTGCCATGTCGCGTCCCCCACCGCAGACGTCCCCCTGATCCAGGAGAGCCCGGACACGTGGAACCCCTCTACACGCTTGCCCTCGGCCCACAGTGGCTGTCCCCGGAGTACCTGATCGGGCATTTCGGCCTGATCGGCATCCTGGTCATCGTCTTCGCGGAATCGGGTTTCTTCGCGTTCCTGCCCGGCGACTCCCTGCTCTTCACGGCGGGCCTGTTCGTCGCCAGCGGCGACATCAGCCAGCCGCTGTGGCTCGTCTGCACGATGATCGCGGCTTCCGCGATCCTCGGCGACCAGGTGGGCTACCTGCTCGGCAAGTTCTTCGGCCCGAAGCTGTTCAACCGGCCGAACAGCAAGGTCTTCAAGAAGGAGAACCTGGACGCCGCGCACGACTTCATGGAGAAGCACGGCCCCAAGGCGATCGTGCTGGCCCGCTTCGTGCCGATCATCCGGACGTTCGCGCCCATGGTGGCCGGCGCGAGCGCCATGAAGTACCGGACCTTCCTGACCTTCAACGTCGTCGGCGGCATCCTCTGGGGCGCGGGCGTCACCGTCCTCGGCTACCAGCTGGGCCAGTTCGAGGTCATCAAGAAGAACGTCGAGCCGATCTTCATCGGCATCGTGCTGATCTCGGTGATCCCGGTGATCTTCGAGGTGCTGAAGGCCCGCAAGGCCAAGAAGGCCGAGGCGGCCGCCGGCCCGGCGCAGCCCGGCTACCCGCAGCAGGACCAGCAGCAGCCGCCGGCCCCCGGCCAGCGCGGCCGCCACGCCAAGCGCTGAGGCCCGCCGAGCCCCGGAACCACCCCGTACGCCCTGGAGACGTCCCCGTCCCCGGGGCGTACGCGTACCCGGGGACGGGGGTCCCGGGGGGCGTCAGAAGCCGCGGGTGCGCTTCGCCGCGGCCCGGCGCTTGGCCGAGCTGCGCGCCCCCGGGATCCGCATGAAGAGCCGTGAGGTCTCGGAGCCGAGGTTCACTCCGACCGCGATCGCAAGTGCGATGGCGGCGGCGTTGGTGAGGGAGGCGAGCCCGGCGTCGAGCCGGTTCTCGGCGATCGAGAGCAGCCCGTAGTAGGTGGCCGACCCCGGCAGCAGGGGCCCGATCGCGGCCGTCACGTAGGGCAGGGCGGAGGCGAACCGGTAGCGCGAGAAGAGCTGGCCGAACAGGCCGACCAGGCCGGCCGCGATGGCCGTGGACGGCACCGGCGGCAGCTCGGCGGCGCGCAGCGCGCCGAAGGTCACCCAGGCGACCCCGCCGTTGAGGGTCACGATCCACACCGTGGACCGCTCCTGCTGGAGCAGGATCGCGAACGTGAACACCAGGACCATCGAGGCGAGGATCTGGAGCACGGGGCGGTGCGGGATCTGGAGGACCTCGTCCGGGTTCGGCGAGGCGCCGAACTGGAGGCCGACGTAGATCACCACCAGGACGCCGACGACGATCCCGATGAACAGGTACATGACCTCCAGCAGACGGGCGGAGGCGGTGATGTAGAAGCCGGTCAGGCCGTCCTGCACGGCCGCGACGAGGGCGCGTCCGGGCAGCAGGGCGAACAGGCCGCCGGTGATCACGGCGGAGGCGCGGACGTCGAACTCGGCGATCTTCAGGGCCACGCCGATGGCGGCCGGCGGCATCGCGGCGACGACGAACTGGTAGAACTCGGGCAGCCCGCGGTCGGCGAAGTACCAGGCCAGGCGGTCGCCGAGGACGGCGCCGAGGGCGGCGCAGAAGAAGACGGTCACCCCGCCGCCGACCAGCGTGGAGGCGGCCCCCGCGAGCAGCCCGGCGGCGGCGGTGAGCACCCAGGTGGGGTATGGGTGGCGGTTGCGCCGGATCACGGCGAGCCGGCGGTAGGCCTCCTCCAGGGAGACGTCGACCTCGGGCGCGCTGATGTCGTCGACCAGCCGGAAGACGGCGGCGAGGCGGGTGTAGTCGGTGCCGCGGCGGCGCACGGTGCGGTTCGCGGAGACGGGGTTGCCGACCAGGGAGGGCTGGTGGGTGATGGACAGCAGGGTGAAGGTGACGGTGGGCTCGCAGCGGTCGAGCCCGTAGGAGCGGGCCACCGCGAACATCGCGGCCTCCACGTCCTCGGCGCCCTCGCCGCCCGCGAGCAGCAGCTCGCCGATGCGCAGGGTCAGGTCGAGCACGCGGCCCACGGCCGGGCCGGACTCGCTCTGCCGCTGGACCGGCTCGGGGACCGGCCGGACGTCCACCGGCATGCGCAGCATCGTGCGCATCCGGTCCTGCCAGGGGGAGGCGGCGGGGAAGCCGGGGGCCGGGAGGGGGGTGTGGGCGGGCGGGGACTGGCTGGCGCTGTAGGTGGCCGGGGCGGCGAAGGCGGAACCCTCGGCGTCGGCAGGGGGCGGGGCGGCACCCTCCGGCAGGGCGAACTCGGACGTGGGCTGGTCCTCGACCGGAACCTCAGGCTCCATGCCGGGCGGCGGGGTGAACGCGCTGTGCGCCTCGTCGGACTTCGGCTTCCGGTCTTCGGGACCGGGCCCTTCGGCCTCCGCCACGCATCCTCCCACCCTTGATCACCTGGCGGTATCAGTATGCGGAATCGTTTCGTCCGTCGCGAAGCGAGGTCGTTCCGGCGGCGGGACCGGATCCTGAGGCGATGAGGGAGGGTTCGGGGGCGGAGCCCTCGGGGGGTCCGGGGCGCAGCCCCGGGGAACGGGCGAAGGGCGGGGAGGGGACCTCGCCCCGCGCAGCGGCCCACCGCGGCCGGGAACGCCGCAGCGGGCGGCACCTGAGGGGTGCCGCCCGCTGCGGGAGGTCCGGAGTACCGGCGGAGCCTAGTGGTGGCCGCCCTGGGCCTCCAGGCGCTTGAACGAGGCCTCGATCTCGGCCTCGGCCTCGGCGCGGCCGACCCAGTTCGCGCCCTCGACGGACTTGCCCGGCTCCAGGTCCTTGTAGACCTCGAAGAAGTGCTGGATCTCCAGGCGGTCGAACTCGGAGATGTGGTGGATGTCGCGCAGGTGCTCGACACGCGGGTCGGAGGCCGGCACGCACAGGAGCTTGGCGTCGCCGCCCGCCTCGTCGGTCATGTTGAACATGCCGATCGCGCGGCACTTGATGAGGCAGCCCGGGAAGGTCGGCTCGTCCAGGATGACCAGCGCGTCCAGCGGGTCGCCGTCCTCGCCGAGGGTGTTCTCGACGAAGCCGTAGTCCGTCGGGTAGCTGGTCGAGGTGAAGAGGCGACGGTCCAGACGGATCCGGCCGGTCTCGTGGTCCACCTCGTACTTGTTCCGCGAACCCTTGGGGATCTCGATGGTGACGTCGAACTCCACGTCCTGCTCCTCCATGATCAGCTCCGGCCCAGTGCCGAAGCTCGGCTGCTTCGAGACGGCATTTGATTCAAATGCGTGCGCGTCCGGCCCAGCCCTGAGGGTGGGGTGCCATGCTCGCGGCAAGACGCAGTGGTTAAGTGTCCCTCACGCATATGTGTGATCGCGAAAGGGGCTGGTCCGAGGTGCCGGTGGTCAAGACGTGGCAGCTCATCGGGGGGTCGGCCGTCGCCGGCCTCGCCCTGTCGGCTGCGATGGTGGTCACCGCCGGTCCTTGGGACTCCGGCCAGCGTAAGGCCGAGCGGGACAGGGCCGCCTCCTGGAGCCGGACGGGTGGCGCAGATCACGCCGCCGGCGGCCTCCCGCAGGCCGCACCCAGTGCCCCCGGGGTGCTGGGCGGCCTCGCCCCGCGCCCGAACACCGGCTCCACCGCGCTCGCCGGGGCCCTCACACCCCTGCTCGCCGACCCCGCGCTCGGCGCCGCGCCCGGGGCCTCGGTGATCGACGTCGCGACGGGCCGGGTGCTCTTCGAGTCCGGGGCGGGCGACCCCATGACCCCGGCCTCCACCATCAAGATCGCCACCGCGAGCGCCGCCCTGGCCGCGCTCGGGCCCGAACACCGGATCCGGACCACCGTGACGGCCGGAGCAGGCCCCGGCGAGATCGTCCTGGTCGGCGGCGGCGACCCGTCCCTCACCGCCAAGAAGAAGAGCCCCGCCGGCTCCGGCGGCAGCCTCGTGGCCCTCGCCGCCGACACCGCCCAGGCCCTCAAGGCCGCCGGCAAGGACACGGTGACCCTCGGCTACGACGACTCCCTCTACACCGGGCCCGTGCTCCACACGATCGGCCGCGACGAGAACATCGCCCCCGTCACCGCCCTCACCGCCGACGAGGGCCGCCCCGACGACTCCACCTTCGGGACCGTGGAGCGCTCCGTCGACCCCTCCAGGGACACCGCCCGCGCCTTCGCCGCCCTGCTGCGCGACCGCGGCATCAAGGTGGGCGGGGAACCCGCCAAGGCGAAGGCCCCCGCCGGGGCCCAGCCGCTGGCCACCACCCTCTCCACCCCCCTCGCCGGGCTCGTCGAGCGGATGCTGACCAACAGCGACAACGACATCGCCGAGGCCCTCGCCCGCCAGACCGCCCTCGCCACCGGCCGGCCCGCCAGCTTCGAGGGCGGCGAGCAGGCCGTCACCGAGAAGCTGGCCTCCCTCGGCCTCGACCTCAAGGGCACCCGCTTCGCCGACGGCAGCGGCCTCAACCGGGCCGACCGGCTCAGCACCCGCCTCCTGACGGCCCTCCTCGCCAAGGCCGCCGACCCCCGCCACCCCGAGCTGCGGCCCGTCCTCACCGGACTGCCCGTCGCCGGCTTCACCGGGACCCTGCGCGCCCGCAACACCGGCGACTCCCCGGCGGCCGGCCTGGTCCGGGCCAAGACCGGCACCCTCAGCGTGGCGAACGGCCTCGCCGGTACCGTCGTCGACCCGTCCGGGCGGCTCCTCGCCTTCGCCTTCCTGGCCGCGAACGCCCCCGAGAAGACCGCCGCCGAGAAGGGCCTCGACAAGCTGGCCGCCGCCGTCGCCGCCACCCCCTGACCCACAGGGGAATCCTCCCCCAGACTCCGTCCGGGGGGACCCCCAGCGGCGCCGGTCCACGTACGGTTGACGCATGACGAGCATCGGTGGTGCGGAGATGGTCGACTGGAACCTCGCGGTGGCGACCGCGACCCGGCTGGTCAGGCCGGGTCCGGAGGTCAGCCGCGACGAGGCCCGGGCCGTGGTGGCGGAACTCCGTCGGCACGCCAGGACCTCCGAGGAGCACGTGCGCGCGTTCACCCGGATGATCCCCGAGGGCTCCCCCCTCCCCGACACCCCCGTCCTGGTCGTCGACCGGGCCGGCTGGGTCAAGGCCAACGTCGCGGGCTTCCGCGAACTCCTCGGCCCGCTCCTCGGCAAGATGCAGGACCGCCGCTCCGCCACTCCCGGCGGCGCCGTCATCGGCGCGGTCGGCGGCAAGGTCACCGGCGTCGAGCTGGGCATGCTGCTCAGCTTCCTGGCCTCCCGCGTGCTCGGACAGTACGAGACCTTCGCGCCCGCCGGACCCGACCTGCCGGGCGGCGCCGCCACCGGCGGCCGGCTGCTGCTCGTCGCGCCGAACATCGTGCACGTCGAACGCGAGCTGGAGGTGGACCCGCACGACTTCCGGCTCTGGGTCTGCCTGCACGAGGAGACGCACCGCACCCAGTTCACCGCCGTCCCCTGGCTGCGCGCCCACATGGAGGGCGAGATCCAGACCTTCCTCGGCGCCACCGAGATGGAGCCCGGCGCCGTCCTGGAGCGGATCCGCGAGGCCGTCCAGTCCTTCGCCGGAGCCCGCGCCGAAGGCGAACGCGGCGACGAGGGCCCGTCCCTGGTCGAACTCGTCCAGACCCCCGAACAGCGCGAGGTGCTCGCCCGGCTCACCGCCGTCATGTCCCTGCTGGAGGGCCACGCCGACTTCGTCATGGACGGCGTCGGACCCGAGGTCGTCCCCTCCGTCGCCGAGATCCGCGAGAAGTTCCAGCAGCGCCGGGCCAGCGGCGCCGGCCGCCTCGACGCCGCCCTGCGCAAGCTCCTCGGCCTCGACGCCAAGCTGCGCCAGTACCGGGACGGCGAGCGCTTCGTACGGGCCGTCGTCGGCCAGGTCGGCATGGACGGCTTCAACCGCGTGTGGACCTCGCCCAACACCCTGCCCACCAAGGCCGAGATCGCCCGCCCCGCGGACTGGGTGGCCCGGGTCCACCGCAAGGGCAGCACGCAGAGCGAAGAAAGGTGAAGCAGGAGGCGTAAACATGTCTCACTGGGGGAAGCAGCATCACCCTTCCGAGGGACCGTGAGCCGTGGAAGGGCGTGCGATGCTCGGGGAACGGCTCGGCTCTGTCACCATCGACGCACTCTGAGTGACATTCCGCATCTCCCCCGTGCAACACCCGAAGCCTCCGAGCATCCGAACTCCACGAAGGGCACCGGACATGGGTCCCCATCCTGCGGTCGCGGCGATACGCCTGGCGGTCCGCCGCGTACTCCACGACGTCCTCACCGACCTCACCGACATCCCCCGCCCCCGCGCGGCGGGCACCCAGCCCCTCGTCCTCGTCGCCTGCTCCGGCGGCGCGGACTCCATGGCGCTCGCCTCGGCCCTCTCCTTCGAGGCACCCAAGCTCGGCATCCGGGCGGGCGGCATCACCGTCGACCACGGCCTCCAGGTCGGCTCCGACCTGCGCGCCGCGGAGGTCGTGACCCGCATGACCGCGCTCCGCCTCGACCCGGTGGAGTCCGTCGCCGTGCGCGTCGGCCGCGAGGGCGGACCCGAGGCCGCGGCCCGCGACGCCCGCTACGCCGCCCTGGACGAGGCGGCGGACCGGCTCGGGGCCTGCGCCGTGCTGCTCGGCCACACCCGTGACGACCAGGCCGAAACCGTCCTGCTGGGCCTCGCCCGCGGCTCCGGGATCCGCTCCCTGTCCGGCATGGCCGAGGTCTCCGGCGGCCCCGGCCGCACCAACCGCTACCGGCGCCCCTTCCTCCAGGTCGACCGGCAGACGGCCCGCAAGGCCTGCATGGTCCAGTCCCTGCCCGTCTGGGACGACCCGCACAACATCGACCCCGCCTACACCCGCTCCCGGCTGCGCCACGAGGGACTGCCCGCCCTGGAGAAGGCGCTCGGCAAGGGAGTCGTGGAAGCGCTCGCCCGCACCGCCCAGCTCTCCCGCGACGACGCGGACGCCCTCGACGCCTGGGCCGCCGACGCCGAGGCGGGCGTGCGCGACGAGGACGGCCGCCTGGAGTGCGCCAAGCTCTACGCGCTGCCGCCGGCCGTCCGCCGCAGGGTGCTGCGCCGCGCGGTGGTCGCCGCGGGGTCCCCCGCCGGCTCGCTCTTCGCCCGCCACATCGAGGAAGTCGACCGCCTCATCACCGGATGGCGGGGCCAGGGCGCCATCAACCTGCCCGGCCGCGTCGAGGCCCAGCGGCAGGGTGGCAGACTTGTCATCCGGCAGGGCTGATTGGTGCTGAAACACGGCTGAGTCCTCCGGGGGCACCCCCGGAGCCCCGGCCGACAACGAAAGTGATGCGGGTGGACGAGAAGGACATGGGCAACGACCTCCAGTCGGTGCTCATCACCAAGGAAGAGATCGACGCGAAGCTGGCCGAGCTGGCCGCGAAGATCGACGCGGAGTACGCGGGCAAGGACCTGCTCATCGTCGGCGTGCTCAAGGGCGCCGTCATGGTGATGGCGGACCTGGCGCGCGCCTTGTCCACCCCGCTCACCATGGACTGGATGGCGGTGTCCTCCTACGGCGCCGGGACCCAGTCCTCGGGCGTGGTGCGGATCCTCAAGGACCTCGACACCGACATCAAGGACAAGCACGTCCTGATCGTCGAGGACATCATCGACTCGGGCCTGACCCTGTCCTGGCTGCTGTCGAACCTCGGCTCCCGCCAGCCGGCCTCCCTCAAGGTCGTCACGCTGCTGCGCAAGCCCGAGGCCGCGAAGGTCGCGATCGACGTCGAGTGGGTCGGCTTCGACATCCCGAACGAGTTCGTCGTCGGCTACGGCCTCGACTACGCGGAGAAGTACCGCAACCTGCCGTTCGTCGGCACGCTCGCCCCGCACGTCTACGGCGGCTGACCCCGGCCTTCGCGGACGCCGTCACCGGCGGCGCCCCCGGGGGAACCCGGGGGCCGTTCCCGACGTTGGAGCGTGGGAAGGCGGGTCTGTCAGCCGTCCCTCGAGGTCGCGGGTGACAATACAGAGGTACATTCCGAAGAACAGTCTTTACTCACAGCAGCATTTACCTACGGGCAGGAGGGACGGGGTGCCCGGCACCCCGTATGGATGGACGTGAAGCGATACTTCCGTGGGCCGGTCATGTGGATCGTGCTGGCCGTCCTCGCCGTGGTCGTGTTGATGAACGTCGTCGGCTCCGGCGGCGGCTACAAGTCGGTGGAGACCAGCGAGGTCATCAAGGCGATCAACAGTGGCCAGGTGGACAGCGCCAAGCTGACCACCGGTGACAGCCAGATGATCAAGATCGAGCTGAAGAAGGGCCAGAAGCTCGGCAACAACAGCGGCACCAAGTTCCAGGCCAACTACATCGGGGACCAGGGCGTCCAGCTCGCCCAGAACCTCCAGAGCAAGTACGAAGCCGGTCAGATCCCGGACGGCTACTCCGTCACGCCGGACAAGACCAGCCCGTTCCTGAGCGTGCTGCTCTCGCTCCTGCCCTTCGTCCTCATCGTCGTCGTCTTCCTGTTCCTGATGAACCAGATGCAGGGCGGCGGCTCCCGGGTCATGAACTTCGGCAAGTCCAAGGCGAAGCTCATCACCAAGGACACCCCGAAGACGACGTTCGCCGACGTCGCGGGCTCGGACGAGGCCGTCGAGGAACTCCACGAGATCAAGGAGTTCCTCCAGGAGCCGGCGAAGTTCCAGGCCGTCGGCGCCAAGATCCCCAAGGGTGTGCTGCTCTACGGCCCGCCCGGCACCGGCAAGACCCTGCTCGCGCGCGCCGTCGCGGGCGAGGCCGGCGTCCCCTTCTACTCGATCTCCGGTTCCGACTTCGTCGAGATGTTCGTCGGTGTCGGTGCCTCGCGCGTCCGCGACCTGTTCGAACAGGCCAAGGCCAACGCGCCGGCGATCGTCTTCGTCGACGAGATCGACGCCGTCGGCCGGCACCGCGGTGCGGGTCTCGGCGGCGGCCACGACGAGCGCGAGCAGACGCTCAACCAGCTCCTGGTCGAGATGGACGGCTTCGACGTGAAGGGCGGCGTCATCCTGATCGCCGCCACGAACCGCCCCGACATCCTCGACCCGGCACTGCTGCGCCCGGGCCGCTTCGACCGGCAGATCGCGGTCGACCGCCCCGACATGCAGGGCCGTCTGGAGATCCTCAAGGTCCACCAGAAGGGCAAGCCGGTCGCCCCGGACGTCGACCTCTCGGCCGTCGCCCGCCGCACCCCCGGCTTCACGGGTGCCGATCTCTCCAACGTCCTCAACGAGGCCGCGCTCCTCACGGCCCGCTCGGACAAGAAGCTGATCGACAACCACATGCTGGACGAGGCGATCGACCGCGTCGTGGCGGGCCCGCAGAAGCGGACCCGGATCATGTCGGACAAGGAAAAGAAGATCACCGCGTACCACGAGGGCGGACACGCCCTGGTCGCGGCGGCCTCCCCGAACTCCGACCCGGTCCACAAGATCACGATCCTGTCCCGCGGCCGGGCCCTGGGCTACACCATGGTCCTGCCCGACGAGGACAAGTACTCGACCACGCGCAACGAGATGCTCGACCAGCTCGCCTACATGCTGGGCGGGCGCGCGGCGGAGGAACTGGTCTTCCACGACCCGACCACCGGCGCCGCGAACGACATCGAGAAGGCCACGGCGACGGCCCGCGCGATGGTCACCCAGTACGGCATGACCGAGCGCCTCGGCGCGATCAAGTTCGGCGGGGACAACACCGAGCCGTTCCTGGGCCGCGAGATGTCGCACCCGCGGGACTACTCGGAAGAGGTCGCGGCGCTGGTCGACGAAGAGGTCAAGAAGCTCATCGAGACCGCGCACAACGAGGCCTGGGAGATCCTGGTCGAGAACCGGGACGTCCTGGACAACCTCGTCCTCGCGCTCCTGGAGAAGGAGACGCTGGGCAAGGAGGAGATCGCCGAGATCTTCTCCACGATCGTGAAGCGCCCGGCCCGCCCGGCGTGGACCGGTTCCTCCCGCCGTACCCCCTCCACCCGTCCGCCGGTGCTCTCTCCCAAGGAGCTCCAGCTGACGAACTCCGCGAACGGCACCTCGGCCCCGGCCGCCGTGTCCGTGGAGAAGGCGCCGGAGCCCTCCCCGGAGGAGCGTCCGGAGGCCTGAGCAGGTCCGGAATGGATGCCGCGCCCCCCAGGTTCTAGCCTGGGGGGCGCGGCACATTTGTACGAGCCGCGTGCGCACACAGGAACGAGGATGAGATGACCGACCCAGTGACCCTGACCGGTGGCGAGGGCACGATCGGCGAGTTCGACGAGAAGCGCGCCGAGGCGGCCGTCCGCGAGCTCCTGATCGCGGTCGGCGAGGACCCGGACCGCGAAGGCCTCCTGGAGACCCCGGCGCGTGTGGCGCGGGCGTACAAGGAGATATTCGCCGGCCTGTACCAGAGGCCCGAAGAGGTCCTCACCACGACGTTCGACCTCGGCCACGACGAGATGGTCCTGGTGAAGGACATCGAGGTCATGTCGAGCTGTGAACACCACCTGGTCCCCTTCCACGGGGTGGCCCACGTCGGCTACATCCCGTCGACCGACGGCAAGATCACCGGTCTGTCCAAGCTGGCCCGGCTGGTCGACGTCTACGCCCGCCGCCCCCAGGTCCAGGAGCGGCTGACCACGCAGATCGCGGACTCCCTGATGGAGATCCTCGACCCGCGCGGCTGCATCGTGGTCATCGAGTGCGAGCACATGTGCATGACCATGCGCGGCGTCCGCAAGCCCGGCGCCAAGACCATCACCTCGGCGGTCCGCGGCCAGCTCCGCGACCCCGCGACCCGCAACGAGGCCATGTCCCTGATCATGGCCCGCTGAGCCCGTGCCGGATGCTGCGCCGGCCGTGTGGGAGCCGCTGAGCGAGGACGTCCGGCGCACGCTGGAGATCCTGCTGGACGGGGACGGGGAGACCGGGGAGTACCCGGTCTACCGGTCCCAGATCCCGTACGCCGTGATGAAGGCCGGCTGTACCTGCGGCTGCCCCAGCCAGTACCTGCGGGTCGAGCCGGGGGCCGCGGCGGCGGCGCGGGCGGAGCCCGGAGCCTCCCCGATCGTGGCGAGCCGGGGCGTCCTGTCCCCGGACGGCGAGTACGTCGGCGAGGCGATGCTCTTCGCCGACGAGGGCCGCATCGTCTCGTTGGAGGTCTGCCACTGGGAGGACCTGGGACCGCTGCCCCCGCCCCTGTGGCAGCGGCTGGGGCCCGCCTAGGCCCCGCCCCGGCCCCTGCCGGTCGGCTCAGGCCGTCGCGCGGGCCTTGGACGGGTCCTCGTCCTCCGGGAGCTTCAGGACGCGCTCCAGGAACAGCGCGGCGGCGATCACGGCCGCGCCGGCGATGACCGAGCCGCCCGCGTACCAGGCCTGGTCGCGGCGGGCGGGGACGTCCATCGCGTCCGTGAGCAGGAAGACGCCCACGCCGCCGTACATGCCCGCGACGAGGGCCGCGACGAGAGCGCTCGCCTGGCCGAAGACCACCGCCCGGGCCGCCATCAGCGGCTCCACGCCCTTCGCCCCGGGGCGGCGCTCCCGCTGGGCCTTGAGGCGGGCGCGCATCGACAGGGCCGTCGCCAGCAGGACGACGGCGATCACCGCCAGTACGATCGGCGCGGCCAGTGGGACGCCCGGCAGGGTGCCGTACGCGTTCCACAGGCGGGCACCCGCCCAGGACAGCACCCCGGCGATCGCGAAGATGCCCGCCAGGACCGCCGGCCTCAGTTGCTTCACTTGCACGTCCCCTGTTCAGTGGCTGCTACCTGAACACGCTAACGGCTACTCCGGCAGGCGGAGTTCCAGGTCGGTGCGTGCCGTGACACCGGTGAGGCCGATCGCGGCCAGCAGCTCCGCGACGGGGCCGCGGCCCGGCAGCTGGGCCCCGGGGTCGATGTCGTTCCAGGGGGCCAGGACGAAGGACCGCAGGTGCGCCCGGGGGTGCGGGAGGGTGAGGACCGGGTCGTCGGAGACCACGTCGGCGTACGTCACGATGTCGACGTCGATCGTGCGCGGCCCCCAGCGCTCCTCGCGGACGCGGTCGAAGGCCTCCTCGATCGCGTGCGCGCGCTCCAGCAGGGAGGAGGGCGGCAGGGTGGTCTTCAGCGCGACGACGGCGTTCAGGTACGAGGGCTGCGAGCCGGGCTCGACGCCCCACGGCTCCGTCTCGTAGACCGGGGAGACGGCCTTGACCCGCAGCCCCGGGGTGTCGCCGAGGGCGTCGATGGCGCCCTGGAGGGTGTCCAGGCGGTTGCCGAGGTTCGCGCCGAGCGCGACGACGGCCCACTTGGGGTTGGACAGGGTGGTGTCCGCCGCGTCGACCGCCGCGACGACGGAGGCGGGTACCGGCTGGACGGTGGGGTCGCTCTGGGCGTTCAGTCCGTTGTTCATGCGCGGCTCCGGGTGATCGTGATGGTCACGTCGTCGAAGGGCACGGTGATCGGCGCGTCCGGCTTGTGGACGACGACCTCCACCTGTGCCACCGCCTCGTGCTTGAGGCACTGCTGGGCGATCCGCTCGGCGAGGGTCTCGATCAGGTCCACGGGCTCGCCCTGGACCACGTCCACGACCTCCTCGGCCACGACCCCGTAGTGCACGGTCTTGGCCAGGTCGTCACCGGCCGCGGCCGGGCGGGTGTCCAGGTGCAGCACGAGGTCGACGATGAAGGTCTGGCCCTCTTCGCGCTCCCGGGGGAAGACGCCGTGGTGCCCGCGAGCCTTGAGGCCGCGCAGCGCGACACGATCCACGCGAATCACTCCTGCTTTCGTAGGTGCTTCCGGTCCCGGGGCTCCCCGGGGCCATGGGCCTACGCCGAGTGCGGTCGGCGTCGTCCACCTTCGAATTTACCTGCGATAAACCTCGGGCCCCGCCCTTGGGGTCAGCCGGAGCCCTCTTCGTCCTCGTCATCGGAGTCCGTGAGCACCGGAGAACCGTGGTGGGACCAGAGGCGCCAGCCGTCCGGTGTGCGTCGGAACACATTCGTCGCGACGACCAGCTGGCCGACCAGCGGGCCCAGCTCGCCGGCCTCCGGGGCGGGGCCCCCGCTGAGGATGTTCTCCGTGCACGTGACCAGGGCGGTGTCACCTATGAGGGCCACCTTGGTGTCGGTCAGGAAGAACTGGATGTACTCGGTGTGGGACATGATCAGCGCGTACGAGCGCAGCACCTCGCCCCGCCCCGAGAGCACCGGCCACCCGGGGTGGACGCAGGAGATCTCGTCCTCGAGCCAGAGCGCCGACAGCGTGTCGAAGTCCCCCTGCTCCATGGCCGCGTAGAAGGCCGTGTTGGCCTCTTCGACGGCTTCGATGTCGGTACGGCTCACCGTGCCCCTTCCCTAGTACGTCCGGCGGGTGTGCGTCGGGCGGATCAAAGAGCCCCTTCCACGGCACGGGCCACCCGAACCGCGTCGGCGGTCGCCCGTACCTCGTGCACCCGTACGGCCCAGGCGCCCTGGTGCGCGGCGATGGCCGAGACGGCGGCCGTGGCGGCGTCCCGCTCGCGGGCCGGCGGCGGGGCGGTGTCGGCGGTGCCGGCCAGGACCCGGCCGAGGAAGCGCTTGCGGGAGGCGGCGACGAGGAGCGGGAAGCCGAGGGCGCGCAGCTCGGGGAGGCGGGCGACGAGGGCCAGGTCGTGCTCGGCGTTCTTGGCGAAGCCGAGGCCGGGGTCGACGACGATCCGCTCGGGGGCGATGCCGCCGGCGACGACGGCGTCGATGCGGGTGCGGAGCTCGGCGGCGACCTCGGCGAGGACGTCGTCGTAGACGGCGAGGCTGTTCATGTTGTCGCTGAACCCGCGCCAGTGCATGACCACGAAGGGCACCTCGGCGGCGGCGACGGCGGGGATCATGCCGGGGTCGGCGAGGCCGCCGCTGACGTCGTTGACGAGGCGGGCGCCGGCGGCGACGGCCTGTGCGGCGACGGCGGCGCGCATGGTGTCGACGGAGACGACGACGCCCTCGGAGGCCAGGCCCCGGACGACGGGCACGACCCGGCGGAGCTCTTCCTCGGCGTCGACGCGGGTGGCTCCGGGGCGGGTGGACTCACCGCCGACGTCGACGAGGTCGGCGCCCTGGGCGACGAGTTCGAGGCCGCGCTTGACGGCGGCGGTGGTGTCGAACCACCGGCCGCCGTCGGAGAAGGAGTCCGGGGTGACGTTGACGACGCCCATGACCGCGCAGCGGTCCCAGTCGGGCAGCCCTGTGACGACGCCCCTGGGGGCCGGCCCGAGGTTGCTGTTCATGGGCCCAGCGTAGAGCCCCTGCCCTGGCCGGGCGGTGATGAGGCCTGGCCGCCGCCGGGCGGGCCGGTACGGCGGGGCCGTAGCGGGCGGTGCCGCTGCGCGGGCTGCTCCCCGCCCCGCCCTTCGCCCGTTCCCCGGGGCGTTGCCCCGGACCCCTTGGGGGGGGGGGGCGCGCCCCCCCCCCCCGGCGGCGAGAACCCCGCCCGGCGGCGAGGGAGCCCCGCCGCGGGG
>NZ_JBNNPF010000082.1:0-23640 GCF_050275515.1 Streptomyces sp. NPDC004126
GCTCGCGAAGGCGGTGGTCGGGGTCGCCGGGCCGCGCCCCGGGATCCCGGGGCGGGCGGCCTCTCTCGTCGTGTCACGTCACATCGTGTCCGTGTCCGTGCCGGTGCTCAGGCGGCGCGGGCGGCTCCGACGGCTCAGACGGTGGTGATGACCTGGTCGATGTCCAGGCGCGGGGAGCGCGGGAACCAGGCGTTCTCGCCCGGCTTGCCGATGTTGATGACCATCAGCGGGGTGTGGTCGGCGTCCAGGAACTCCTTCTGCACGCCGGCGAAGTCCAGACCGGTCATCGGGCCGGCGGCCAGGCCGGCGGCGCGGACGCCGATGATGAAGTAGGCGGCCTGGAGGGCACCGTTCAGCAGGGCGGCCTGCTCGCGGACCGGGCGCTCGGAGAAGAAGGCGTCCTTGGCCTGCGGGAAGTGCGGCAGCAGCTGGGGGAGCTCCTCGTGGAACTCGTTGTCCGCGGAGAGGATGGCGACCAGCGGGGCGGCGGCCGTCTTGGCCTTGTTGCCCTCTTCCATGTGCTTGACGAGGCGCTCGCGGGCCTCGGCGGAGCGGACGAGGGTGATGCGCAGCGGGGTCTGGTTGAAGGCGGTGGGGCCGAACTTCACGAGGTCGTAGATGGCCTGGACCTGCTCCTCGGTCACCGGCTCGTCGGAGAACGAGTTGGCGGTGCGGGCCTCGCGGAACAGCAGGTCCTGGGCAGCGGCATCGAGCACGAGAGACATCGGTAAGCCTTCTTCTATGCGTTGGTGAAGCGGTGGCTCCGACTCTACGGCCAAAGTAGATGAAATTTCAACTACTCGCTCGGGCGGGTGGTGCGGGTCACTCCTCGCGGCCGTCCCCGTCGTCCCCGGCCGCCGCTTCTCGGGCGGCCAGTGCCGAGTCCAGCCGGGCGCGGGCCCCTTCGAGCCAGTGCCGGCAGACCTTCGCCAGCTCCTCGCCGCGCTCCCAGAGGGCGAGGGACTCCTCCAGGGAGGTGCCGCCGGCCTCCAGCTTGCGGACGACCTCGACGAGCTCGTCCCGTGCCTGTTCGTACCCCAGCGCCGTATCGGTGTCGGTCATTCCTTGGGTCCCATCGTAGGTGTGTGATGCGTCTGATTAGCGTGGAATATGTCAGTTTTCGAGGGGTCCTGGACCGGTGGTCGAGCCGCCCTCCAGTGCCACTTCCGGGACCTGCGGCGCAGCCGTCGACGCCCCCGGCTCCCCGACCGCCCCCGGCTCCCCGACCGCCCCCGGCTCCGAGACCGCCCCCGCGACCGTCACCGTGAACTCGCCCGCCGCCACCCGGGCCCGCAGCACCTCGCCCTCCGCGACCTCCGAAGCCGCCCGCACCACGTGCCCGTCCGCCCGCTGGAGCACCGCGTACCCGCGCTCCAGAGTGGCCGCCGGCGACAGCGCGACCACCCGGGCGAGGGTGTGCTCCAGCTCGGAGTCGGCCCGGTCCAGCAGGTGCCCGAGGGTGCGCCGGCTGCGGGCCAGCAGCGCCTCCAGCTCGTCCTCCCGCGTCTCCACCATCCGCTGCGGGTGCACGAACACCGGGCGCGCCAGCGCGTGCGCCAGGCCCCGCTCCTCCCGGTCCAGCAGCCCGCGCAGCGCCCGCAGCCCCCGCTCCTGCAGCTGGCGCACCCGCTGGAGTTCCTCGCCGACGTCCGGGACCACCTTCTTCGCCGCGTCCGTGGGCGTGGAGGCCCGCACGTCCGCGACCAGGTCCAGCAGCGGGGAGTCCGGCTCGTGCCCGATCGCCGACACCACCGGCGTTCGGGCGGCCGCGACCGTCCGCACGACCTCCTCGTCGGAGAACGGCAGCAGGTCCTCCACGCTGCCGCCGCCCCGCGCCACGATGATCACGTCCACGTCGGGCCGCGCGTCCAGCTCCTTGACCGCCTGCACCACCTGGGGCACCGCGTGCACCCCCTGCACCGCCACGTTGCGCACCTCGAAGCGGACCGCCGGCCAGCGCCGCCGGGCGTTCTCCAGCACGTCCCGCTCGGCCGCCGAGGCCCGCCCCACCACCAGGCCGATCAGCTGCGGCAGGAACGGCAGCGGCTTCTTGCGGGCCGGGGCGAAGAGCCCCTCGGCGGCCAGCGACCGCTTGAGCCGCTCCAGGCGCGCCAGCAGCTCCCCGATCCCGACCGGGCGGATCTCGGTCACCCGCAGGGACAGCTGCCCGCGCGGGGCGTACCACTCCGGCTTGGCCAGTACGACGACCCGCGCGCCCTCCGAGACCACGTCCGCGACCTCGTCCCAGACCTGGCGGAAGCAGGTCGCGCTGACCGAGATGTCGTGCGACGGGTCGCGCAGCGTCAGGAACACCACCCCGGCCCCCGGCCGCCGGGACAGCTGCGTGATCTGCCCCTCCACCCACACCTGGCCCAGGCGGTCGATCCAGCCCCCGATGAGCCGGGACACCTGACCGACCGGCAGCGGCGCATCAGCCGACGTATTCAGACCCATGCACGCAGGCTAACCGCACCCGCTGACAGCGCCTCAGGCCCGGTCCGGGGTGTCGCCGCCCGTGCGCCCCCGCTGTACGAGGAGCAGGGCGAGCCCCGCCATCAGCCACACCGCGCCCACCAGCTGCGCCGTCCAGGAGGCCTCCACGATCACGGCCACCGTCACCGCCGCCCCCAGCACCGGCACCACCAGGTGCTTCCACCACACCGGGGCCCCCTCGCGCCGCCGGACCACGAACCACCCCACCACCGACGCGTGCAGCAGGGTGAACGCCACCAGCGCCCCCACGTCCACCACGGAGACCAGGTGGCCGAGGCCGTCGTCGCGCCGGGCCGCCCACACGGCCGCCACCAGCGTCACCGCCGCCGCCACCAGCAGCGCCGCCCGCGGGGTGCCGCCCGAGGTGCGCGCCAGCGCACGCGGCAGCCGCCGCTCCCGGGCCATCGCGAACAGCAGCCGCCCGGCCGCCGCCTGCCCGGCCAGCGCCGCGAAGGCCGCCCCGACCGCCTTGCTCACGGCCACCAGGTCGTGCAGCCAGGGCCCGACCGAGGCCTCGACGGCGTCGTAGAAGGCCGGCCCCTGCCGCGCCGGGTCGGCCGCCAGCTCCGCCGAGGACACCGGGGACAGCAGCGCCGCCAGGTAGGCCTGGGCGACGAACAGCACCCCGGTCAGCGCCAGGCAGAACAGCACCGCCCGGGCCACCCGGGCACTGCCCCCGGTGACCTCCTCCGCGAAGGAGGCGATCGCGTCGAAGCCCAGGTACGACAGGACGGCCACCGACACCGCGCCCAGCACGGCCGCCGCCGAGAAGTCCAGCGAGCCGTCCCCGGTGAGCGGCGAGAGCCAGCCGCGCCGGGCCCCGTCCCGGGCCAGCACGGTCACCGCCGCCACCAGGAACACCAGCAGCACCGCGATCTCCATGGCCAGCACGGCGAAGCCCACCCGCGCGGCCGCCCGTACGCCCCACAGGTTCAGCGCCGTGGTGACCACCACCGCCAGGGCCGTCCACACCCACCGCGACACCTCCGGGACCAGCGCGTTCATCGCGATCCCGGAGAACAGGTACGCCACCGCCGGGATCAGCAGGTAGTCGAGCATCGCCATCCAGCCGGCGATCAGCCCCGCACCCTCTCCCAGCCCCTTGCGGGCGTACGTGAAGACCGACCCGGCCTGCGGGGCCACCCGCACCATCTGCGCGTACGAGAAGGCCGTGAACGCCATCGCCGCGGTCGCGACGGCGTACACGAGGGCCACCGCGCCGTGCGACTTCGCGTCGAGGGTGCCGAAGACCCCCACCGGGGCCATGGGGGCGATGAAGAGCAGCCCGTAGACCACCAGGTCCCGGAAGCCCAGGTTCCGGCGCAGCGCCGCGGGGGCCGCCGTGCTGGAATCCGTAGCGGAAGCCATCGATCCTCCGGGGGACGGTCGGTACGTACGTTCGGCCAAGTGTGTGCCGAACGGGCGACGCCCGGCCTGCTGGAGACCCCCGTACGATGGAGCACATGACTGCTGCCGCCCCTGCTCCCGCCGCCCGCCGCGTCCTGCTCGCCGCCCCCCGCGGTTACTGCGCGGGCGTGGACCGTGCCGTGATCGCCGTCGAGAAGGCCCTGGAGCAGTACGGTGCTCCGGTCTACGTGCGCCACGAGATCGTGCACAACAAGTACGTCGTCCAGACGCTGCAGAAGAAGGGCGCCATCTTCGTCGAGAAGACGGAGGAGGTCCCGCCCGGCAACATCGTGATGTTCTCCGCGCACGGCGTGGCCCCCGTGGTGCACGAGGAGGCGGCGCGCGGCAGGCTCGCGACCATCGACGCGACCTGCCCGCTGGTCACCAAGGTCCACAAGGAAGCCGTCCGCTACGCCAACGAGGACTTCGACATCCTCCTCATCGGCCACGAGGGCCACGAGGAGGTCATCGGCACCTCCGGCGAGGCCCCGGACCACATCACCATCGTCGACGGCCCCGACGACGTGGCCAAGGTCGAGGTCCGCGACGAGTCCAAGGTCGTCTGGCTCTCCCAGACCACCCTCTCGGTCGACGAGACCATGGAGACCGTCGACGCGCTGAAGACGAAGTTCCCGCTGCTCGTCTCCCCGCCCAGCGACGACATCTGCTACGCCACCTCGAACCGGCAGGCCGCCGTCAAGGTGATGGGCGCCGACTCCGACCTCGTCATCGTCGTAGGCTCCAAGAACTCCTCGAACTCCATCCGCCTGGTCGAGGTCGCCCTCGACGCCGGCGCGAAGGCCGCCCACCTGGTCGACTTCGCCAGCGAGATCGACGAGGCCTGGCTGGACGGCGTCACCACCGTCGGCCTGACCTCGGGCGCCTCCGTCCCGGAGGTCCTCGTCGAGGAAGTCCTCGAATGGCTCGCCCAGCGCGGCTACGCGGACGTGGAGATCGTCAAGACGGCCGAGGAGCACATCACCTTCTCGCTGCCCAAGGAGCTCCGCCGCGACCTGCGCGCCGAGGCCGCGGAACTGGTCGCCGAGAAGTAAGTCCTTTCGTACCGTATGTCCATGCAGATCTTCGGTGTGGACATCGGCGGTTCCGGCATCAAGGGCGCTCCCGTGGACCTGGCCCGCGGCGAGCTGGCACAGGAGCGCCACAAGGTACTCACCCCACATCCGGCCACCCCCGAGGGGGTGGCCGGATGTGTCGCGGAAGTGGTCGGCGCCTTCTCCTGGGACGGCCCGGTCGGGGTCACCTTCCCGGGCGTGGTCACGGGGGGCGTCACCCGCACGGCGGCCAACGTCGACCCGGGCTGGATCGGCCTCGACGCGGCGGCCCTGCTCTCCGCCCGGCTGGGCGGCAGGCCGGTCACGGTCCTCAACGACGCCGACGCGGCGGGCGTCGCGGAGATGACGTACGGCGCGGGCCGGGACGTGCCCGGCACGGTCCTCCTCCTCACCCTGGGCACGGGCATCGGCAGCGCGCTCTTCCAGGACGGCCGTCTCGTGCCGAACACGGAGCTGGGCCACCTGGAGCTCAAGGGCCACGACGCGGAGACGCGGGCCTCGGTGAAGGCCAAGGAGGACGGGGACCTCAGCTGGGAGCGCTGGGCGCACCGGCTTCAGAGGTACCTGGCCCACGTGGAGATGCTCTTCTCCCCGGACCTGTTCATCCTGGGCGGCGGCGTCAGCCGCAAGCCGGAGAAGTTCCTGCCGCTGATCAAGGGGATCCGGGCGGAGATCGTCCCCGCGAAGCTCCAGAACAACGCGGGGATCGTCGGCGCGGCGATGGCCGCGCGCGACGGCGCCTCCGCGGCTCAGTAGGCGGCGCCGGCCGCCCTGCGCTGCTGCCGGGCGGCCCGCTTGCGCCCGCTCAGGGCGGCCCGGCGCACCAGCGCGATCAGCCCGGCGGCCAGCGTGCCCGCGTACAGCCACCCGGCGTGCAGGGACAGCGCGGACACGATCCCCATCAGCTGCCCGCCGAAGCCGCCGGAGCCGCCCGAGACGGGCCACACCCCGGCGGCGAAGGCGATGGGTGCGGAGATCGGCGCGGTCACCAGGTCCGCCGGCCGCACCCACACGCCGACCGCGGCGGAGACGGGCAGGAAGAGCAGCCCGTACGCGAAGAGCGAGGAGCCGAAGAGCAGCCGGCACGCCCCCGCGACCAGCAGCATCGCCAGGCAGGCGAACAGCCCGGCGCCGAACCCGGTCAGCATGGGCCGGGGCAGCCGGCGGGGCGCGGCGGGGCGCCGCGACTGGGCGGGCACCCGGGCGGGCACACGGGCGGGCACCTGCGGGTGACGTACCGAACGCATCCTGTATTGCTCCACCCCACCAAACTAGGCGGGAAGGGCCCCGAATCCGGGCGCGGACACGCGTACGTCCACCGCCGCTCATCGGAAAGTAAACTGTCGGGTGGCCCACCTCCGGGCCGCCGCCCCCTCCAGCTACGGGAAGTCGCCAACGTGTCGCTCACGATCGGAATCGTCGGCCTGCCGAATGTCGGCAAGTCGACCCTGTTCAACGCCCTGACCAAGAACGACGTGCTGGCGGCCAACTACCCGTTCGCCACCATCGAGCCGAACATCGGCGTGGTCGGCGTCCCGGACCCCCGCCTGGCCAAGCTCGCCGAGATCTTCGGCTCGCAGCGCGTCCTGCCCGCCACGGTCGACTTCGTCGACATCGCCGGCATCGTGCGCGGCGCCTCGGAGGGCGAGGGCCTGGGCAACAAGTTCCTGGCGAACATCCGCGAGTCCGACGCGATCTGCCAGGTCATCCGCGCCTTCAAGGACGAGAACGTCGTCCACGTCGACGGCAAGGTCTCGCCCAAGGACGACATCGAGACGATCAACACCGAGCTGATCCTCGCCGACCTCCAGTCCATCGAGAAGGCCGAGCCGCGCCTGACGAAGGAGTCCCGTCTCCAGAAGGAGAAGGTCGCGGTCCTGGCGGCGGTCGTCGAGGCCAAGAAGATCCTCGAAGCCGGCGACACCCTCTTCTCCAAGGGCATCACCAAGGGCACGGAGCAGGGCGACCTCCTCCACGAGCTGCACCTCCTCACCACCAAGCCGTTCCTCTACGTCTTCAACGTGGACGAGGACGAGCTGACGGACGACGCCTTCAAGGCGGAGCAGTCCGCGCTGGTCGCCCCGGCCGAGGCCATCTTCCTGAACGCGAAGCTGGAGCAGGACCTCTCGGAGCTCGACGACGAGGAGGCCCTGGAGCTCCTCCAGTCGGTCGGCCAGGACGAGCCCGGCCTCGCCACGCTCGGCCGCGTCGGCTTCGCCACCCTGGGCCTCCAGACGTACCTGACGGCCGGCCCGAAGGAAACCCGCGCCTGGACCATCAAGCAGGGCGCCACCGCCCCCGAGGCGGCCGGCGTGATCCACACCGACTTCCAGCGCGGCTTCATCAAGGCCGAGGTCATCTCCTTCGCGGACCTGGTCGACTGCGGCTCGGTCACCGAGGCCCGCGCCAAGGGCAAGGCCCGCATGGAGGGCAAGGACTACGTCATGCAGGACGGCGACGTGGTGGAGTTCCGCTTCAACGTGTAATCGCACACTTACTGCACGTGACGTGATTCGTCAAGTATGCAGCTCAGAAGGGGTCGGACTCTGTCGAGTCCGACCCCTTCGTCGTCACCGTGCTGGATGGGTGCCGGATATTCTGACGTGGAGTCAGCGGGTGATCAGGTCTCGTAAACGGTGGACCGGTGTCCCACGTGAACGACCCAGACCACCAGCTCGCCATTGTCGATCGTGTAGACGACGCGGTAGTCGCCGACGCGAAGACGGCGTCGTTCGGGCTGTGACACGAGTGCGGTGGTGTTGAAGCCGAGAGGGTCGGTCTCCAGCTCGGTCAGCTTGGCCAGGATGCGCAGCGCCATGTCGCGGGGGATCTTCCGAAGCTCGGCCTGCGCCTCGGGGCGGAAGACGGTTCGGTACTCACTCACCGCGCGCCAGCGTCTCCCTCATGATGTCCTCGATCGGGATGCCGGGTGCCGGGTTGGCCATGCGCTCGTCGATGATCCGATTGATCTCGCGCTCTTCCCACTCCTGGTACTTGCGCAGAACCTCAATGGAGACGACGGCCGCGACTTCCTTGCCTCGGCGTGTGATCACTGTGGGTACATCGTCGCGGTCTGCGCGCTCCACGACCTCCGCCAGGTGTGCTCGCACGTCGCGAATGGACTCTATGGGCAGTGGCTGCGTCATGCGCTCAAGCGTACCGAGTGTTCCATGTGTACACAATGTCGTCGGTAGGCGGCCTGCCTTCGCGGCGGACGCGCGTGCTGGATGTACTGGATGAGCCCGCACCGTGCTGGATGGGTGCTGGATAACCACTTCCAGAACCACGTTTTCGCAGGTCATAGCCCTGTGCTGAACGTTCCGCTTCAACGTCTGATCGCAGCTCTATCGGCGGCCTGACCTGCGAGAACGCGGGTCAGGCCGTTGTGCTGTCCGGAGTGGTCCCCTTCGCGCAGTAGGTGCGATCCGCACGGACGTCGCCGTATTCGTGCGTTAGTTTGATCGTTCACGTCTGCAGTGGGGAGGGGCGCCGTGAGCGGGCTCGCGCCTGACTTGGAGTTCATCGCGGAGGGCATGATCCGTGGTTCCGTTCGAACCAACTTCGCCTTCTACCCGCCCCAGGACGACGGCGGAGCTTGGCGCGCCACGGCCGAGTTGCTGGAGCGGGCTCTGAGAGAGGCGTTTCCCGAGCCGACCGCGGACCATCGGATCTCGGGGATCCACGGTGTTCCCGTCCTCGATTTCGAGATCGAGTCGGCGCCCGGTGTATGGATCGATGGGACGGCGCCGATGCCCAAGCCCGACTACGCCTACATCACTCTGACCGACGTGACCGCAGGCGGGAGAAGGCATCGCGGCGGAGCTGCGCAGGCACCTCGCCTCCGTTCAGGCCCCATGAGGCAGTCCGCGGACAATTCACAGGAGATCCGAGAGCGGTACGTTGCCAGGTTCGCAGGACGGGGGGCCGTTTGATGAGTACGGAAGAGTTGGCGGAGGCACGCGTCGAGGGTGCGGGGAACGTGCTGGTCGTGCCTTCGGTGTCGTGGGGCGAGGGGCTGGTCGGGGATTTCTTCGGGGCCGTGGTCACGACGGAGGAGCTCGGTTCCGGGGCGTGCGATCTCGCGGGGAAGACCGTTTACCTGTGCGGTGACCTGTCCGCGGTCAGCGCCCGGCTGTTGGACGCCGCGGAGCGGGTGTTCGTGGTGGGGGAGTCGGCGTACGGACGCCGTGAGGAGGGGTGGGTTCCCGTCGGGCTTGGGCGGGTTCCTGTTCGGGTGCACGGGGTCGGGGTGTACTACCGGCGGTTCTTCGAGCCCGGGGACGGTCACTTCGGGCGGATCCGTGCGGAGCACGAGTTCCAGGCGCTGACCGAGTCCACCAAGCCCGGGACGGCCCATCGCAGCGGGATCTACCTGACGCCCGTCACGCGGGACGGCGACGAGCTGCACTTCCGGCTGCTGCGGTGCTCCACGAACCTCTCCGGGCCGACCGAGGGGTTCCGCCCGACCGACGTGGAGATCGTCGACGCCCTGAACCGTGAGGCCGACGCCGTGTTCCGCGGCCACGCGCCGCTGAACCACGTGCTCGCGCAGATCTACCACAACACCCTCGCCACGGCGGAGCGCAAGCAGTCCAAGGCGAAGATCTCGGCCCACGCGGACAAGACCAAGGACATGCCGGCGGGCGGGATCATGGCCTTCTGCACGTTCTATGACGGGCTCGACCGGTTGCAGCCGCTGGACGGGGATCCCTTCGACCGCGGTGTGAAGGGGGTCAGCGGGCTGACCAGCCTCCGGTTCCGGCTCAAGGATCCGGGCGGAGAGGGCGGGGAAGGCGGAGGGGGCGCGCTGCCCGAGCAGTTCGGCGTCACGCTCCATCCCGGCTCCGTGTTCTTCATGCCGCTGTCCACCAACCGGCTGTACACGCACGAGATCCGGCCCGCGGCGCTGGACGCCGAGCTGCTGCCGACCCGGCTGGGATACGTGGTGCGCTGTTCGAGCGCCGAAGCCGTCCACAAGGACGGCGGTACGTTCCTCAAGCGGACGGGTGGTCCGGTGGAGCTCGGGCCGCCCACGCCCGAGGGCATGGACGAGCTGCGGAGGCTGTACGCCGAGGAGAACAGGACCTCGTCCGCCGTCGACTACGGCGACGGGTTCCTCTTCAGCATGAACGCGGGAGACTACGTTGCCCCTCGGATCTAGCGGCCCGGTCCCGGACGGGATCGTCTCCTGTGCCCTGCCGGCCGGCGAGGAGCTCTTCGCGGAGCTGTCCGCGTCGGTCCGGTGGGAGGACGTGGGCAAGGGCCGGCAGGGCGCCGTGCTCACCCGCCCCGACGAGTCGGGCGGCGTGCCCCTCGTACGCACCACCACCCGGTACGGCAGCCCGGCGCAGCGCTTCCGGCCGGTGCACGAACGGCTGGCGCGGCGGATCCGGGAGCACCTGGCGCTCCCGGCGGGCTTCGACAACGCCCTGATCGAGAACTACACCGACGCCTACCGGACCATGGGCGGCCACAGCGACCAGGCCCTCGACCTGGCCGACGGCTCGTTCATCGCCCTGTACTCCTGCTACCGGGACCCCGAAGCGGGTCCGCCGAGGAAGCTGGTGTTCGAGCCGAAGGGGGAGGGCGGGGAGACGTTCGAGGTCCGCCTGGAACACAACAGTGTCGTCGCGTTCTCCGTCGAAACGAACCGGCGGCTCCGGCACAGGATCGTGCTGGACGCGCCCGCCCCTGCGGCGGACAACCGGTGGCTGGGGGTGACCTTCCGGACCTCGAAGACCCTCGTCCGGTTCCGCGACGGACACGCCCACCTCCCCGGGGGTGCGCGCCTGACGCACGCCGACGAGGACCAGAGCCGGGAGTTCTACCGGATGCGGCGCCGCGAGAACCAGGAGACGGACTTCTCCTACCCCCCGCTGACGTACACCGTCAGCGGGAGCGACCTGGTGGCGCCGTGCTGATCCTCCTCGCCGCCTTCCTGGTGCTGGCCGTCGCCTCCGTCGTACGCACCACCGCCGGCTTCGGGTTCTCCCTGGTGGCCGTCCCGCCCCTGGCGCTGCTCATCGACCCGGCGAGCGCGGTGGTGGTCGCCGGGATCATGGCCGCCCCGCTCAGCCTGTGGATCGCCGTACGCGACCGGCGGTACGTCGACCGCAAGGTCATGGCGGCCACCCTGCTGTCGGGGCTGGCCGGCGTGCCGTTCGGGGTGTGGCTGCTGGCCACGCTCCCCTCGCGGGTGCTGCTGTTCGTCATCACGGCGGTGGTCCTGCTGGGCACGTTCATCGTGTGGCGGAAGATCGAGCTGCGCGGCGGGATGAAGACGGTGGCGGCCGTGGGGGTGTTCTCCGGGGCCTCCTTCGCCGCCACCGGCATCGACGGCCCGCCGATGGTCGCCGCGTTCCAGAGCATGCGGCTGGAGCCCCGGGTGCAACGCGCCACGCTGGGCGTGGTGTTCTCCGGCACCAGCCTCGCCGCGCTCGCCGGCTTCGGCATCAGCGGGCAGCTCACCGCGACCGTCGGGAAGATGCTCCTCGTCGGGGTGCCGGCCCTGCTCATCGGGATGTTCGCCGGCGAGAAGGTCTTCCACCGCCTGGACGCCGAACGCTTCCGCCGCGTCGTCCTCGGCCTGCTCGTCGTGAGCTCGCTGTCGGTGGTCCTGCGCGTGGCCGCCGCCTGACCGCTGCTCCGACGCGCCGCCGACGCGCCGCCGACGCGCCGCCGAAGGGCCGCTGAGGAACCTCCTCAGCCGGCCCGCAGGGCCGCCAGGAAGTCCAGCCGGGTCTCCAGCCGGTTCAGGTCGGTGTCCGTCAGCCGCTCGATGCGGGTGATGCGGTGGCGCAGCGAGTTCACGTGCAGGTGCAGCCTGGCCGCCGTCCTGGTCCAGGACGCGTCGCAGTCGAGGAACGCCTCCAGCGTGCCCAGCAGTTCCGTCCGGTGCAGGCGGTCGTGGTCGCGGAGCGGCCCGAGGTGGCGGGCGGCGAAGGCCCGGCGGGCGTCCGCCGGGATCAGCGGCAGCAGCGAGAGGATGTGCGCGGTCAGGTCGCCGGGGCCGCGCACGGCCACCCGGTCCGGGGCCTCCCGCGCGACCCGCAGCGCGTTGTGCGCCTCGTCCAGCGCCCGGCGGGCGTTGCCGGGGTCGCCCACGGGAGAGCTGACCCCGACGGACACCGCCTCGGCAGGGCCGAGCCAGCGGGCGAGGGCGGAGGCGAGCCGCCGCTGGAGGGCGGTGCAGTCGACGCCCGGCGCCGGCTCGGGCATCAGGACCATGAGCACCGCCCGGTCGCCCTCGACGGTGGCGGCGATGTCCTGCGGCGACACCGGCACCGGGCCGTCCGGCTCGACCAGGGCCTCCTCCAGGAGGACGCGCAGGGCCCCGGCCGGGGCCCCGGCGGCCACCACGTACTGGCAGCGCGGCCAGTGGCCGACCCCGCTGACGACGGACTGCGCCGTACTGCGCAGCCGTACGGGGATCTCCTCGGCCGGGGCGTCGCCGCGCACCAGTTCCAGGGAGCGGTCGGCCAGGTCGCGGAGGACCGCCTGCGCCTCCTCGTGCGCGCACCGCGCGTCGCCGAGCAGCTCGCCGACCCGGTCCAGGAGCTCCGCGTCCGCCGCGGGCCACCGGGAGACATCGGCCTCCACCACCACCAGCCAGTCGCCCAGCTCGGCGGCCGGCCCGGCCGGCCCGGCCACCGGCAGGAGGGAGTACGGGCGCTCCCCGACCGTGACCCGGTGCGGGGCCCGTTCGCCCGCCCGGCGCGCCGCCAGGTAGCGCGCGGCCAGCGCCGCCGCCGTCCTCGGGTGCGGCGGCGGGTGCGCCCCCGCGATCTGGCGCCCGGTCGCGGACAGGACGCGCACGTGGAGGCCGAGGCTGTGCCGCAGGAGCTCCAGCACCGAGTCGGGGGCGGCCCGGTCGGAGAGGAGCCGCCGGTGGCGTTCGACCACGGCGGCGAGGCTGCCGACCTCCCGGCGGTGCAGCCGGTGCAGCACGTGCTCGGTGACCGCGGCGAACGAGGTCTCCGGCGGCACCGCGACGAGCGGCAGGCCGTGCCGCCGGCAGGCCCGTACGAGGTCGTGCGGAACGAGCCGGTGCTCGACCTCCCCCGCGGCCAGGGCCGTGACGCCCGCCCGCGCGAGGACGCGTACGAACGGCTCGGCGTCCCCCTCCCCCCGCCACCAGGCCAGCCCGGTGAGGACCAGCTCCCCGCCGGAGAGGAACCGTCCGGGGTCGGCCAGGTCGATGACCGGGACGGCCCGGACGGCGCGGTCGAGCACCGCGTCGCCGCCGTCCGCGCCCACGAGCAGCAGCAGCCCCAGCTCGTCGGTGTCGAGGAGTTCACGCAGCCGCATGATCGTCAGCCTCTCACGGACGCCGCGAACCTTGCCGTAGACGGATCACCCCAGTTCAGGGGCGTGCGGCGGTATGAACACACCGTCCTCCACAGGCGGCGGAGCGGGCGGTTCTGAGCGATCGGTGACTGCCCCGCCCCCTCGGCCGCTGTGTGTACTGCTCCGCGTGGCCGACAGCGTTTCGGGCCACGCGGAGCCGGATACCGCGCACGGGGGTCGCGGTACCGGCACGGCGCGTCACGGAGAGAGAGGCGGTCCGAACATGGCCGGCACCACCAGCGGTATCCCCACCAACGTCACCCAGGGCTCCCGGACCAGGGGCGGCATCGGCGAGTCGACGCTGCGCCCGGACGGCACCCTCAAGGTGACCGGCGAGTTCGCGTACTCCTCGGACATGTGGCACGAGGAGATGCTGTGGGGCCAGACCCTGCGGTCCACGGTCGCGCACGCCGAGATCGTCTCCATCGACGTCGCCGAGGCCCTGACCGTGCCCGGCGTCCACGCGGTCATGACGTACGACGACCTGCCGGCCCCCATGAAGTACTACGGCATGGAGTTCCAGGACACCCCGGTCCTCGCCCACGGCAAGGTCCGCCACCACGGAGAGCCCGTCGCCCTGGTCGCCGCCGACCACCCCGAGACCGCCCGCCGCGCCGCCGCGAAGATCAAGGTCGAGTACCGGGAGCTGCCGCTCATCACCGACGAGGCCTCCGCGCTCGCCCCGGACGCCGTGCTCGTCCACGAGGACCGGGACGACCACCACTCCGCGCACGTCCCGCACCCCAACGTCGTCCACCACCAGCCGATCGTCCGCGGCGACGCCGACGCGGCCGCCGCGCGGGCCGACGTCATCGTCACCGGCGAGTACACCTTCGGCATGCAGGACCAGGCCTTCCTCGGCCCCGAGTCCGGCCTCGCCGTGCCCTGCGAGGACGGCGGCGTCGACCTGTACGTCGCCACCCAGTGGCTGCACTCGGACCTGCGCCAGATCGCCCCCGTCCTCGGCCTGCCCGAGGAGAAGGTCCGCATGACGATGGCCGGTGTCGGCGGCGCGTTCGGCGGCCGCGAGGACATCTCCATGCAGATCCTCGCCTCCGTGCTCGCGCTGCGCACGGGCAAGCCGGTGAAGATGGTCTACAACCGCTTCGAGTCCTTCTTCGGGCACGTCCACCGCCACCCGGCGAAGCTGTACTACGAGCACGGCGCCACCCGCGACGGCAAGCTGACGCACATGCGCTGCAAGATCGTCCTCGACGGCGGAGCGTACGCCTCCTCCACGGCCTCGGTCGTCGGCAACGCCGCGTCCCTCTCGGTCGGCCCGTACGTCATCGACGACGTCGACATCCTGGCGGTCGGCCTCTACACCAACAACCCGCCCTGCGGCGCGATGCGCGGCTTCGGCGCCGTCCAGGCCTGCTTCGCGTACGAGGCCCAGATGGACAAGCTCGCCGCCGAACTGGGCATGGACCCCGTGGAGTTCCGCCGGCTCAACGCGATGGAGCAGGGCACGGTCATGCCCACCGGGCAGGTCGTGCACCACCCCGCCCCGGTCGCCGAACTGCTGCGCATGGTCAAGGAGCGCCCGCTGCCGCCCCCGCGCCAGTGGGAGACCGCCGGCGGCCCGGCCGACCTGCGCGCGCTGCCGGGCGGCCTGTCCAACACCACGCACGGCGAGGGCATCGTCCGCGGCGTCGGCTACGCGGTCGGCATCAAGAACGTCGCCTTCTCGGAGGGGTTCGACGACTACTCGACGGCCAGGGTGCGGCTGGAGGCCGTGAACGGGGAGCCCGTCGCGATGGTCCACACGGCCATGGCGGAGGTCGGCCAGGGCGGTGTCACCATCCACGCGCAGATCGCCCGCACCGAACTCGGCGTCCAGCAGGTCACCATCCACCCCGCCGACACCCAGGTGGGCTCGGCCGGTTCGACCTCCGCCGGCCGCCAGACGTACATGACCGGCGGGTCGGTGAAGAACTCCTGCGAGCTCGTCCGGGAGAAGGTCCTGGAGCTGGGCCGGCGCAGGTTCGGCGCGCAGCAGCCGGCGTGGGCGTCCGACGGGCTGCTGCTGGAGGGCGGCAAGGTGGTCACCGCGGGCGGGGAGGTCCTCGCGGCCCTCGTCGACGTCCTGGAGGACGAGGCCGTCGAGATCGAGGCGGAGTGGCGGCACTTCCCCACCGAGCCCTTCGACCGGGTCACCGGCCAGGGCAAGGGCCACGTGCAGTACGCCTTCGCCGCGCACCGGGCCGTGGTGGAAGTGGACACCGAACTCGGCCTGGTCAAGGTCGTGGAGCTGGCGGTCGCCCAGGACGTGGGCAAGGCGCTCAACCCGCTGTCCGTCGTCGGCCAGATCCAGGGCGGCACCGTCCAGGGGCTGGGGGTCGCGGTGATGGAGGAGATCATCGTGGACCCGAAGACCGCGAAGGTGCGCAACCCCTCCTTCACGGACTACCTGCTCCCGACGATCCTGGACACCCCGACGATCCCGGTCGACTACCTCGAACTGGCCGACCCGGAAGCCCCGTACGGCGTCCGCGGCATCGGCGAGGCCCCGACCCTTTCCTCCACCCCGGCGGTCCTCGCGGCCATCCGCGACGCGACGGGCCTGGAGCTGAACAAGACCCCGATCCGCCCGGAGCACCTGACGGGCCTGTGACCACCGGTGCCCGGGGCGGCATGAGCGGCCCTACCCCGGGCACCGGTCAGCTGTTGCCGGGCGGCGTGAGCTTGTCGAGGTCCAGGCTGATCTCGAACGGCACCGGGCGCCGGAGGGCGCTGCGGAAGATGCCGGCGGGCGCGTAGGCGCCCGTCGGCCCGTCGAGTTCGTAGACGTGGACGACCGGTGCACCGTCCTCGTCCTCGATGCACCAGTAGTGGGGGATGCCCGCCTCCGCGTACTTGCGGAGTTTCACCGTCCGGTCCCGGTGGGCGGATTCGGGGGAGACGACCTCGATGACGAGCTTCACGTCTTCGGGGGCGTACCAGGTGCGGTCGGGGTCGTAGGGCAGGTCCGTCAGCAGGAGGTCGGGCTCGGGACGGTTGCGGGCGTCGAGCCGGATGGTCATTTCCCGCTCGACCTCGAAGCCGGCCGGTGCCTGTGCCATGAGCGTGGTGGTGAGGGCGGTGACGAGGCGGCCGTGCCAGGCGCTTTGGGGCCACATCCTGAAGACCAGCGCACCGTGGAGCAGCTCTGTGTGGCGAGGTGCTTCCGGGAGGTGGTCCAGGTCCTCCGCTAACCAGCCTTCCGCACGCGGCGGGCGCATCCAGTCGGGCAGTGCGGTCATGGCTTCACCGTAGCGGCCCGGTGCCCCCGGCGTCACAGACCCTGGACCGCGGCCACCGAGAAGGTGGTGGGGGTGCCCGTGGAGGGGGTGAGGGGGCCGTCCTTGTCGAACTGGGAGCGGACCACCAGGGTGCGGCCCGGGGTGTGGGCCAGGGTGGTGGGGATCTGGAGCGACGGGTCCGTGAGGGTGCGGGTCAGGCGGGCGCGGGTGCCGTCCGCGCTGAGCTGCCAGCGGGTCAGGGTGTTGGTGACGTTGTGGGCCGCCCGGAGGGTGCCCGTGGGGGAGAGCTGGATGCCGTCGGCGGCCTTGAGGTCGCCGCCCGTCAGGGCGACCCGGCTCAGGGCGCCGGTGCGCAGGTCGACGCGGTGGAGTTCGCCCGCGGTCATGTCGACCGTCAGCAGGTAGCGGCCGTCCCGGTCGGCGGTGATGCCGTTGAGCGTGAACATGCCGGGCGGCGGCGGGGTGACGTGCCGGCCCAGGTCGTACGCCACCGCCAGCGGGCCGGAGCCGGCGCGCAGCTGCGCGGGGGTGACCCGGTAGATCACCGCGCGGACGCTGTCCGTCAGGTAGGCGGTGCCGTCCGGGGTGACGACCAGGTCGTTGACGAAGTGCGGGACGGCGGGGTCCACCTCGAAGCGGGCCAGGCGGGCGCCCGTCGCCGTGTCGTACACCGACACCCCGGCCGTGGAGTCCGTGACCCACAGGCGGCCCCGCGCGTCGACGCGCAGCCCGTTCGCCGTGCGCCGCCCGTCGGTGCCGGACGGGAGGAACACCTCGGCGGTACGGGCCCCCGGGCGGGCGCGGTACACCGTGCCGTCCGCGTACGAGCCGACGTACACCGTGCCCGTGCGGGGGTCGGAGGCTATGCCCTCCGGGTAGACCTTCGAGCCGGGGAGGGTGAACGCCGTCCCGACCGGGGCGGAGGGGGCGGGCGCGGGGGCGGCGGCCGTGGTCAGGGCCGCGGCCAGGGCGACGGCCGCCGCGGTGACGAGGGTGTTCGAGGACATGCGCATGGGTGAACCCTTCTTGATCGGTGTGCTCGCAGAGTAATTAGAGTTCGAATGACTGGCAAGGGTCGTAGGATGCCGCAATGACCTCCATGCCTCCCGAGGAACGCATCGGCGCGTACATCAAGCGCGCCGAGCAGGCGCTCCTCGCGGCGAAGAACGCCGCGTGCAAGCCGGCGGCAGTAACGGTTCCGCAGTACGCCGCCCTGCTCTGGCTCGCGGAGAAGCCGGGCATCTCGGCGGCCGCCCTCGCCCGGCTCTGCGGGGTCACACCGCCCACCATGAACACCATCCTGAAGAACCTCCACGAGCGCGGCCTCATCGAGCGGACCCCCCACGAGTGGCACCGCAACGTGCTGGAGACCCGGCTCACCCCGGAGGGCCGCGCCGCGATGGAGCTGGCCGACACCGGCGCCGTCCGCGTCGAGACCGCCCTCGCCGCCGCCCTCACGGACGAGGAGCGGACGCAGCTCATCGAGCTGCTGGGCCGGTGCGCCGAGGTGCTCGACACCCTGAGGTGAACCGCCCGCGGGATCCGCGCGTCAGCAGGAGGGGGATGTCCACCCGCGCTGTCCCGCCCGGGGCAGGCCCGACCGTTCGGAGCGAAGTCCGTGCACGAGTACCCGCAGCAGTCGTCCGGCCGTGAGCCCGAGCCCGAGCCCGAGCCGGGGCAGGGCCGCAGGAAGCCCCGGCGCGCGATGTGGACCGGCGCGGGCGTCGTCGGCGCGCTGCTCCTCGGGGCGGGCGGATTCGCCGCCTACGAGAAGGACTGGTTCTCCGCCGACGGCCGGGCCGCCGACTTCGCGGGCCCCGCCCCGGCGGCCCCCTCGGCCTCCGCCCCCGGCGGCGGCTCCGGTGCCGACGGCTCCGGTGCCCGGCAGGCGGAGCCCTCCGCCGCGCCCACGCCCAGCGGCGACCCGGACGTGCAGCTGCCGGCCGGCCCGAGGTCCGACTTCCGCCAGACCGCCAAGCTCGACGACGGCACGGTCATCGCCAAGGCCCGCGTGGCCGGGGCCAAGTCCGGGTTCGAGGGCGACGTCTGGGTCTGGACCCCCAAGGAGTACGAGGACCCG
Organism: Streptomyces sp. NPDC004126; assembly: GCF_050275515.1. Lineage (NCBI taxonomy): Bacteria > Bacillati > Actinomycetota > Actinomycetes > Kitasatosporales > Streptomycetaceae > Streptomyces > Streptomyces sp. NPDC004126. The sequence continues at coordinate 18,642 of NZ_JBNNPF010000082.1, forward strand.
AAGTACGCCAAGAGCGCCTTCCCGGTCCTCATCGCCCTCCCCGGCGGCAACGGCTTCCCCGCCAACTACTGGGCCGACCGCAGCCTCGGCCTCCAGAAGGCCGTGTCCGAGGGCGTCCAGGCCGGCACCAGCCTGCCGTTCATCCTGGTCATGCCCGTGCTCAACCCCGACAACAAGTACTACTACGACGGCGCCGACATACCCGGCCAGCCCAAGATGGGCACCTGGATGGCCGAGGACGTCCCGGATTTCGCCCGCGCCAACTTCCGCACGTACAGGTCCCGCGACGGCTGGGCCTTCATGGGCTCCTCCTCGGGCGCCTTCGTCGGCATGAAGACGCTGCTCCAGCACCCCGACAAGTTCAAGGCCGTGATCGCCAGCGGCGGCGAGATCACCCCCGACTCCCCGCTCTGGAAGGGCCACCAGGCGGAGATGGACGCCAACAACCCGGAGAAGCTCGCCGAGAAGCTGATCGCCTCCGGCGGCCCGGACGTCTACATCAACTTCCAGGTCGGCACGAAGGAGTCCGGCAAGGACCGGATGGTGAAGTTCGTGCAGCAGTACGGCAAGGGCCCCGTCAAGACGACCATCCGCGACATCCAGAACGGCGAGCACAACGGCTGGCACTACGTGCGCGGCATGAAGGAAGGCTCGCTGGAGTGGGTCAGCAAGGTGCTGAAGGGCCCCCGGCCCGCGGCCGGCTGACCGAGGCCGTCCGCGGCCGCCGCCCGGCCGGCTGACCGTCGCCCCGTACGTTCGAAAGCCTCCCCGTTCCCGCAGGCAGGACCCGCCCCCCGGCCCGTCGCCGGACTCCGCCACGTGGCCCTCGCCACGTCGCCCCGGTCCCAGGCAACCCATACGGTCGTTCACACCTCTGTACAGGTGTTAAGGGGGACCAATCGGTCCGACCCGCGCCCAACCAGGGCGCCGGAGAAGGAACGGGAACAAATCCGTGCAGTATGACCACCAAGGCGACGGCGGCCCCACGACCAAGGGCGGCCGTCGCCCCCGGCGCCCCCGCAGGCGCCAGATCCTGATCGGCGGCGGACTCGCGCTCGCCCTCGCCGCCGGGGGCGGCGCGGCGTACAAGACGGGCCTCTTCTCGGACATAGGGGATCCGGTCTCCTTCGGCAAGATCCAGGAGTCGGCCGCCGCCGAGGACATCCGCCCGGGGGTGCAGATGCCCACCGGCCCCAAGGCCGAGTTCGCCCGCACGAGCCGGCTGCCGGACGGCACGCAGATCGCGATGACCACCCTGACCGGCCAGAAGTCCGGCTTCACGGGCGACGTGTGGGTGTGGGTGCCCAAGCAGTACGACGAGCCGAAGTACGCCAAGAGCGCCTTCCCCGTGCTGATCTCCCTGCCCGGCGGACGCGGCTACCCCAAGAACTACTGGGGCACCGGTCCCGGCCTCGGGCTCCAGCAGGCCGTGATCGACGGGGTCAAGGCGGGCACCAGCCTGCCCTTCATCCTCGTCATGCCGGTGATCAACGCGGACACCAAGCACCACTTCGACGGATCGGACATCCCCGGCCAGCCGAAGATGGGCACCTGGATGGCCGATGACATCCCCGATTTCACGAAGGCCAATTTCCGCACCTTCACCTCCCGCGACGGCTGGGCCTTCATGGGCTCCTCCTCGGGCGGCTTCGGAGCCTTCAAGCACGTCCTGAAGTACCCCGAGCGCTTCAAGGCGGTGATCGCCAGCGGCGTCGACATCGTCCCCGACTCCCCGCTGTGGAAGGGGAACCGGCAGGCCATGGACGAGAACGACCCCGAGAAGCTCGCCGAGAAGCTGATCAAGGAGGGTGGTCCGGACGTCTGGATCAACTTCCAGATCGGGACGAAGGAGAGCGGCCGCGACCTGGCGGAGCGGTTCATGCGCGAGTACGGCAGGGGCCCCGTGCACACCCGGCTGCAGGTGATCCAGGATGGTGAGCACAACGGGAAGTCGTACGTACGCGGAATGAGGGAGGGTTCCCTGGAGTGGATCAGCAAGGTGATGCAGGGACCGACACCCGACCCCGCCGTGCGATGAGCCCGGCGGTGAAGGGGGCGACGGCGGCCGCCGCCGCGGGGATCGCGATGGTGTGCGCCGTCGCGTTCCTCAAGGCACCCGGCGACCGCCCGGTGCACCCCTTCCCCACCGTCGGCGTGCTCATGGCCAACGGCGAGCACTGGTGCACGGCGAGCGTGGTCGACAGCCCCAAGGGCAACGTCGTCGCGACCGCCGCCCACTGCGTCGCCCCGGCGGGCGAGGACGGAGTGCCCGGCGAGGTCGCCCACGACGGCCTCGCCATCGGCGAGCTCTCCTTCGCGCCCGCCTTCTCCGGGGAGGGCTCCGGCACCCAGCCCCTCGGCGTGTGGAAGGTCCGCTCGATCCACGTCGACGAACGCTGGACGAAATGGGGCGACGACACCGCCGACTTCGCCTTCCTCACCATCGAGCCCGACGAGGACGGCCGCAGCGTGCAGGAAGCCGTCGGCGGCAAGAGCGAGGCGCCGACGCCCGACTGGACCTCCGGCTACGAGCGCGAGGTCACCGTCGTCGGATACCCGGAGTCCGAGCACAACCCGCAGAACAAGCCCGTGTCCTGCACCACCCAGACCCGCCACGACCTCGACGACCCCGACATGCTGTACATCAGCTGCTCGGGGTTCTGGACCGGAACCAGCGGCAGCCCCTGGATCGCCGACCGCGGCGGCACGGGGCAGCCGGGCCGGCTGATCGGGGTGCTCAGCGGCGGGGACACGGACGTGGACTCCACGGCCGCGCTGTACGACGAGAAGGCCAAGGCCCTCTACGAGCGGGCCGCGAAGGGCTGAGGGGCGTTCCCGGGGGACCGGGGGACCGGGGGCCCGGGGGACCCGGGGCTACTTCTTCCGCCGCTCGGTGCTGACGATCACGCCGACCGCCGCCACCACGATCGCGCCGCCGAGCACGATCGGCAGGGTCAGCGGCTCGTCCAGGATCAGCGCGCCCAGCGCGACGGCCACCACCGGGTTCACGTACGCGTACGTGGCCACCAGTGACAGCGGCGCCGCCTGGAGCAGCCACGCGTACGCGGTGAAACCGACGACCGACCCGATCAGCACGAGGTAGCCCAGGGCCACCCACGAGGAGGTGGAGAAGGCGCCGACGTCCAGGCCGCGCTGCTCCCCGCGCAGCAGCCCCACCACCACGCCGGCGGCCCCGCCGGCCAGCATCTGGTACGCGGAGCCGGTGAAGGGGTTGTCCGGCATCGGCAGCCGCCCGGCCGAGAACGAGCCCAGCGACCACAGCAGGGCGGCGCCCAGCACCAGCAGCACCCCGCCCAGGTGGACCTCCCCGCTCAGCCCCGGACTGGTCAGCACGGCCAGCCCGGCCAGGCCCACCAGCACCCCGGCCAGGGTGCGCAGCGGCGGCCGGTCCCCGGTGGCCGCCCGCAGCACCACCACCCACATCGGCACCGACGCGACCAGCAGCGCCGCCAGCCCGGACGGGATGGAGGTCTCGGCCAGCACCACCAGGCCGTTGCCGCCCAGGACCAGCAGCAGGCCCACCAGCACCAGCGAGCGGGCCTGCGCGGCCGTGATCCTGAGCGCGGAGGGCCCGTACCGCCAGGCGACGATCCCGGCCAGCACCAGGCCGGCGGTGATGAAGCGGGCCCCGGCGGACAGGAAGGGCGGCATGGTCTGGACGACGATCCGGATGCCGAGGTAGGTCGAACCCCAGACCACGTACACGAGCGCGAGCGCGAACCACACGGCCCCGGTGGTCCTGCGGCTCGGGGAGTCCGGCCCCGCGCCCGCGCCCGTGTCCTTGCCGCCTATCGGAGTCGAGGTGCCCATGGCCGGATCCTACGGTCGGTGCCGGATGCACGCTTCTCGATATCTCAGTCCTTGAGCAGGGCGTTCAGCAGACTCCTCTCGACGCGGTCCTCGCACCGCTCGGCGCCGGGGCGCCTCGCGGGCTTCGGGCCCGCTGCGCCGGACTCCGTCCGCCGGTTCCCGGGCGGCGCCCCGGCTCAGTCCTTGAGCAGGGCGTTCAGCTCCCCGTAGGGCAGGGACCCGGCGAGGGAGCCGTACGTGCCGCCGGCCAGCAGTTCCTCGGTGGCGCGGCGGACCACGGCGTACGCGGCCTCCGCCACCCAGGAGCCGAGGCTGACGCGGGCCACCCCGAGGGCGCCCAGCTCGGCGACGGAGGGCGCGTCGGGGCCGACGAGCACGTTCAGCGGCCCATCGATCCCCTTGGCGAGCTCGGCGACGGTGGCCGGGTCGGTGACACCGGGGACGAAGACCCCGCTGGCGCCGGCGGCGAGGTAGGCGGCGGCGCGGGACAGGGTCTCGTCGAGCCGGGTGGAGCTCTCGCCGAGGCCGAAGAGGTACGTGTCCACCCGGGCGTTGATGTACAGCGGCACCCCGGCCGCGTCGGCGGCGGCCCGGGCCGCGGCGAGGCGCTCCGCGTGCTCGGCGGGGGCGCGGCGGCCGTCCTCGATGTTGATGCCGACCGCCCCGGCGGCCAGCACTCCGGCGACGGTCTCCCCGACCCCGGCGGCGTCGGCGGCGAACCCGCCCTCGATGTCGGCGGTGACGGGCACGGAGACGGCCGAGGCCACCCGGGCGATCAGCTCCAGCGCCCGTTCCCGCGCGAGCGCGTCCCCGTCGGGCGCCCCGAGCGACCAGGCGACCCCGGCGCTGGTGGTGGCGACGGCCGCCGCCCCGGCGGCCTCGACGAGGCGTGCACTGGCGACGTCCCAGGCGTTGGCGAGGGCGAGCGGGGCGGAGGGGGTGTGCAGCGCGGTGAAGGCGGTGGCCTGGGCGGCGCGGTCAAGGTTGGTGGTCATGGCCCCAGTTGACCAGACCGGCCCGCCCATCGGCTGGCGGTTTCCCGACACCGACCCGCCGCCGGCCGGGGTGCCGCCGCGCGGGGCGAGGTCCCCTACCCGCCCTTCCACCGTTCCCTGGGGCTCCGCCCCAGACCCCGCGCCTCAAACGCCGGCGGGGCTATAGATAGCCC
>NZ_JBNNPF010000083.1:0-21346 GCF_050275515.1 Streptomyces sp. NPDC004126
GGCGAGGCTATCTATAGCCTCGCCGGCGTTTGAGGCGACGGGCGCGAAGTGCCCGTACGGGGTCAGGGGCGGAGCCCCTGGGAACGGTGGAAGGGCGGGTAGGGGACGGCCCCGCGCAGCGGCCCACCCACCCGCACCCGACCCACCGGCCCAGGCCACGGGAACCGGCCCCGCCCCGGCCCCGACGGACGGAGTCCGGCGCAGCGGGCCCGAAGCCCGGGAAGCGCCCCGGCGCTGAGCGGTGCGAGGACCGCGTCAAGGAGGGGACGGCCGGAGGCCGGCGCAGCGGCGCGAAGCCGGGGAGGCCGCCCGCGGCCGAGCCGCGCGAGCGGCGCGTTGAGAAGGGGTGCGGCGCGTGAAGAAATAGGGAGATCGGCTGATCCGATCGGGCGATCTACGGGCCGCGCTCCCCACGGCCCGTCGCTCTGCGTGAACTACGCTCAGCAACCCGAAGGCAGGGAGAGGAGCGGATCCGTGGCGGATTTCGTCGGGCGGCGGCGTGAGCTCAAGGAGCTGCGCGAGGACATCGCGCGGACCGGGCTCGACACCCTCTCGGGCCGCAAGGCGAAGGCGCCCCGCGCGCGGGTGCTGCTCGTCGCCGGGCGGCCCGGGTCCGGGCGGACCGCGCTCGCGGAGGCGTTCGTGCGCGAGGTCGGCCCCCAGTACCCCGACGGCCTGCTCCGGGTCCGGCTCACCGAGCCCGGAGGGGAGACCGTCGCCACCGAGCGGGCCGTCCGGACCCTGCTGGAGGGGCTCGGGGAGCGCACCCCGCCGGGGGCCGGCGAGGACGACCTCAGCGCCGCCCTGCGGGAGGCCCTCAAGAACCGCCGGGCGATCCTGCTCGTCGACGACGCCGCCGACCCGCAGCAGGTGGACGCCCTGCTCCCGGACACCCCCGAGTGCCTGGTCGTGGTCACCGCCGAGGGCCCGCTCACCGGCATCCCCGACGTCCGCCCCTGCACCCTCGGCGGCCTCGACCCCACCTCCGGCGTGGGCCTGCTCGCCCGGATCATCGGCGACACCCGCGTCGCCGTCGACCCCCGGGCCGCCGAGGCCCTCGCCGAGGAGTGCGGGGGGCTGCCCGCGGCGCTCACCCTGGCCGGGGGCTGGCTCGCCGCCCACCCCAAGGCCGCGGTCGCCGACCTCGCCAAGCAGCTCCACGAGATGCCCCCCGGCACCACCGGCCCGCTGGGCCGGGCCTTCCGGCTGGTGTACGAGTCCCTGCCGCAGCCGGCCCGCCGCACCCTGCACCTGCTGCCGCTCGCCCCCGCCGGATACCTCGACTCGCACACCGCCTCGGCCCTGGCCGGCTGCTCGGTGGCCGCGGCCCAGTCCACCCTGGAGGACTTCGCCGCGCTGGGCCTCGTACGGCACGCCCCGGACGGCCTCTTCCTGCTCCCCGGCTGCCTCGCGCCCCTCCTGCAGGCCCTGCTGGAGACCAAGGAGCGCCCCGCCGAGGTGCAGCTGGCGCGGGCCCGGATGCTGGAGCGGACCGTACGGCTGCTCACCTCCTGCCGGGCCATGGCCGACACCGACGAGGACGACGACGGGCTGCTGCGCGAGCACCTGGACGGGACGCCCCGGGCCCTGCGCTTCCCCGACCGCCGGGCGGCCGCCACCTGGCTCGACACCCGGCTGCCCGCGCTGACGGCCTCCGCGCACCTGGCCGTGGCGGACGGCGGGCTGGACACCCTGGCCCGCAGGCTGGTCTCCGCCCTGGTCCGGGCGCTGGCCGGGCACCGGGGCACCGACGCGGCCGCCCCCGAGCTGTACGGGCTGCACCGGCTCGTCCTGGACGTGGCCGAGCGGCGCGGCCTGCACCGGGAGCGGGCCGCCGCCCTGCTGAACCTGGCCGACCTGGACGCCGAGACCGGCCGGACCCATGAGGCCCTGGAGCGGTACCGGGCCGCGCTGGGCGCCGGGAAGGCCGCGAAGGACCCGTACGCGACGGGCCGCGCGATGGAATCCGTAGGCGGGGCGTACCAGGAGCTGGCGGACTGGCCCCGGGCCTCCGACTGGTTCGGCCGCGCCCTGGCCCACGCCCTGGCGCGCGGGGAGCGCGTGGACGAGGCCAGGCTCTACGGCCGGCTCGGCAACGTGCACACCTACGCGGGCCGCTACGGGGAGGCCCTGCGCAGCTGGCGGGCGGCCGCCGCGGGCTACCGCCGGCTGGCCGATGTCCCGGGCCAGGCAAAGGCGTTGAGCGAGATGGCGCGGGTCCAGGAGTACGCCGGCCGGCCCGAGGAATCCCTGCACACCTGCCGCGAGGCCATCGAGCTGGCGCGCCGGGCGGGGGACCAGCGCCTTCAGGCCGCGCTCCAGGTCCGGCTGGCCGACACGCTGGACCGTCTGGGCGACCCGGCGGCGGCCAGGCTGCACCGTTCGGCGGCGGACAGATTGCTGGGAGACGACCCCGCAGCCTGCGAAATCCGTAGTGTGTCCGACTGAAATTATTGGTTTGCAAGGCTAGACAGCGACTAATCCTTCATTAGACTGGCTTCACCACGACATCAGTGGTGCATCCCGTTGCGCGTTCTTGTGGGCGGGTATGTATGGAAGTGCCCCGTAATATCCCCTGAGCCAAGGACCGTGATCGACGATGAAGGTCGGCATCCCCCGCGAGGTCAAGAACAACGAGTTCCGGGTCGCCATCACGCCCGCCGGCGTGCATGAGCTGGTCCGCAACGGCCACCAGGTCTTCATCGAGCAGAACGCCGGTGTCGGCTCCTCGATCACGGACGCCGAGTACGTCGCCGCCGGTGCCGAGATCCTCGGCACCGCCGACGAGGTCTGGGCGACCGCGGACCTGCTGCTGAAGGTCAAGGAGCCCATCGCGGAGGAGTACCACCGCCTCCGCAAGGACCAGACCCTCTTCACCTACCTGCACCTCGCGGCCTCCCGCGAGTGCACGGACGCCCTGCTGGAGTCCGGCACCACCGCCATCGCCTACGAGACGGTCGAGCTCGCCAACCGCGCGCTCCCGCTGCTCGCCCCGATGTCCGAGGTCGCGGGCCGCCTGGCCCCGCAGGTCGGCGCCTACCACCTGATGCGCTCGGCCGGCGGCCGCGGCGTCCTCCCCGGCGGTGTCCCCGGCACCCACGCCGGCGAGTGCGTGGTCATCGGCGGCGGCGTCTCCGGCTGGAACGCGGCGCAGATCGCCATCGGCATGGGCTTCCACGTGACCCTGCTCGACCGCGACATCAACAAGCTCCGCGAGGCCGACAAGATCTTCGGCACGAAGATCAAGACGATCGTCTCCAACGCCTACGAGCTGGAGAAGGCCGTCGTCGAGGCCGACCTCGTCATCGGCGCCGTGCTGATCCCGGGTGCGAAGGCCCCGAAGCTGGTCACCAACGAGCTCGTCGCCAAGATGAAGCCCGGAAGTGTCCTTGTCGACATTGCGATCGACCAGGGCGGCTGCTTCGAGGACTCCCGTCCGACCACCCACGCCGAGCCGACCTTCCAGGTCCACAACTCGGTCTTCTACTGCGTCGCCAACATGCCGGGCGCGGTTCCGAACACCTCCACCTACGCCCTGACGAACGCGACCCTGCCGTACATCGTGCAGCTCGCGAACCTCGGCTGGGTCGAGGCGCTGCGCCGTGACCCGGCGCTGGCCCTGGGCCTCAACACCCATGACGGCAAGGTCGTTTACGGCCCGGTCGCCGAGGCCCACGGCCTGGAGACCCTTGAGCTGAGCACGCTGCTCGGCTGAACCGTCAACGACTGACGTCAATCTCACGTATCCGGCCGGACCTTGCCCGCAAGGTCCGGCCGGACGCGTTTGCGGCAGGCCCGTGGAGCCCGCTCAACTCGCCTCGAACGTAACCCTTTAACCCTTTCGCACACCCGCGAAACTTCGCAGTGACAGCGCGCACGCCCTTGACAGAGTGGTGTTCGGTTGCCGACACATCGTGCCGGGTCCGGCGGATTGTGTTGCCGCTGGGCGGTGACACGCCATAGAGTCGCCAACCGTCGGCATGGTGCAACGCTGACCTATCGATAAGTGTCCTGGTCACGTCCGAGGAGGTAAGACGACTTGTGAATGAGTCGACATTTGCTCCTGGAGGTGGTCGAGCAGGGACGCCTGAGCGGGGACAGGGTCCTGCCGGGCTCGAAGCTGTCGGCTCCGTCGCGGTCCGCACCTTCGCAAACCACCAGCACATGACGACGCCCCAAAAGAGCATGGACGGCCTAGACGTGAACTCCACGGCCGGCGACCACGGTGGCGATACGCCCATTGGTTTCGCCGACTACGACCAGGTGCCCGAGGGGCACTTCTACGACCCCGACGCGGAGTACGAGCCCGACCCCGAGTACGCGGCCACCCTCGCCCCCGACGCTGCCCGCCAGCGCCGCGAGCGGATCGGCCCGACCGGACGGCCGCTGCCGTACTTCCCGATCCCGGGTCCGCTGACCGACCACGGTCCGGCGAAGATCATCGCGATGTGCAACCAGAAGGGCGGCGTGGGCAAGACCACGTCGACCATCAACCTGGGTGCCGCGCTCGCCGAGTACGGGCGCCGCGTGCTGCTCGTCGACTTCGACCCGCAGGGCGCGCTGTCCGTGGGCCTCGGCGTGAACCCGATGGAACTCGACCTGACGGTCTACAACCTGCTCATGGAGCGGGGCATGTCGGCCGACGAGGTGCTGCTCAAGACCGCGGTCCCCAACATGGACCTGCTGCCGAGCAACATCGACCTGTCCGCCGCCGAAGTGCAGTTGGTGAGCGAGGTCGCGCGCGAGTCCACGCTCCAGCGGGCGCTGAAGCCCCTGATGGCCGACTACGACTACATCGTGATCGACTGTCAGCCCTCGCTCGGCCTGCTGACGGTGAACGCCCTGACGGCGGCTCACAAGGTCATCGTCCCGCTGGAATGCGAGTTCTTCGCGCTGCGCGGTGTCGCGCTGCTGACGGAGACCATCGAGAAGGTCCAGGAGCGGCTCAACCCCGAGCTGGAGCTCGACGGCATCCTCGCCACGATGTACGACTCCCGCACGGTGCACAGCCGCGAGGTGCTCGCGCGCGTGGTCGAGGCCTTCGACGACCACGTCTACCACACGGTCATCGGCCGGACGGTGCGCTTCCCGGAGACCACGGTCGCCGGCGAGCCGATCACCACGTACGCGTCCAACTCCGTCGGCGCCGCCGCCTACCGCCAGCTGGCCAGGGAGGTGCTCGCCCGGTGTCCCGCCGAGTGAGTCTGCCCGGAGCCGACGAACTGTTCCGCACGACCGGGGGGATGGCCCTCCAGTCGTCCTCGCCGCGGCGGGGCGCCGAGGAGGCGCCGGGCGGCGGCACGGGAGCGGAGCACGCGGCAGCACCGGTGGACGGCACGACGCGGGCCACGGGGGAGACCCGGGGCCGGGAGGCCGCGGAGCCCGGGGCGGGTTCGGTGGGCGCGCAGCGCAGGCCGCAGGAAGGTTCTGCCAGCGCCGGCCCCCGGCAGGGCAAGGGCCAGAGCCGGGGCGCGAACCGGCGGCCGAGCGGGCGCGAGCGGCACGACGAGAAGATCACGGTCTACGTCTCCGCGGAGGAGCTCATGGACCTGGAGCACGCCCGCCTGGTGCTCCGCGGGGAGCACGGGCTCGCGGTCGACCGGGGCCGCATCGTGCGGGAGGCGGTCGCGGTGGTCCTGGCCGACCTGGAGTCGCGCGGCGACGCGAGCATCCTGGTCCGCCGGCTCCGGGGCCGCTGAGGGAAGGGCGGGCCGGGGAGCGCCCCGCGCGGCGGCAGGCGTGCTTCCGCCCGGCCAGGGCCTAGGCTGCGACGGCGGCCGCTCGGCCGGAACCCGTACCACCCTGGACCGCGATGCCCCCGAACGAAGACGCCACCCCCCGCCCGGCCCGCCGGAGCCTGGGCCGAGGCCCAGGGGTGGCCCAGGAGGCCGCTGGGGCGCCCGCTGCGGCCCGCGAACCGGTCGGGGGCGACCGGGGGGCCGGGGAGGCCCCCCGGGCCCCTGACGCCCCGCCTGGGCGGTTCACGTTGCGGCTCGACAACTTCGAGGGGCCCTTCGACCTCCTGCTCCAGCTGATCTCCCGGCACAAGCTCGACGTCACCGAGGTCGCCCTCTCCAAGGTCACCGACGAGTTCATGGCGCACATCCGCGCCATGGGCCCCGACTGGGACCTCGACCAGACCACCGAGTTCCTCGTGGTCGCCGCCACCCTGCTCGACCTCAAGGCCGCCCGCCTGCTGCCCGCCGCCGAGGTCGAGGACGAGGCCGACCTCGCCCTGCTGGAGGCGCGGGACCTGCTGTTCGCGCGACTGCTCCAGTACAAGGCGTACAAGCAGATCGCCGCGATCTTCCAGGACCGCGCCGAGGCGGAGGGCAAGCGCTACCCCCGGACCGTGGGGCTGGAGCCGCACCACGCCGACCTGCTGCCCGAGGTGGTGATCGGCATCGGCGCCGACGGCCTCGCCCGCATCGCGGTGCGGGCCATGCAGCCCAAGGCCGCGCCGCAGGTGTACGTGGACCACATCCACGCCCCCCTCGTCAGCGTGCGGGAGCAGGCCGGGCACGTCGTGCGCATGCTCAAGGCGCGCGGCGAGGCGACGTTCCAGGAGCTCACCGAGGACGCCCCGGACACCCTCACCGTCGTCGCCCGGTTCCTGGCGCTGCTGGAGCTGTACCGGGAGAAGGCGGTGGCCCTGGACCAGCCCGAGGCCCTGCTCGGGCTCACCGTGCGCTGGTGCGGCGGGGACGGCGACGGGACGCCGAGGGTGACGGACGAGTTCGACCGAGTCGTGGAGGTGGCGGAATGACCGGGGTGCGGGACCGGGAGCGGCTGCAGCTGAAGGGTGCGCTGGAGGCCGTGCTGATGGTCGTGGACGAGCCCGCGACCGCCGAGCACCTCGCGAAGGTGCTGGACCGCACCCCGCGCGAGGTGGCGGACGCCCTCGCGGAGCTCGCCGACGAGTACACCGCCCAGCGGCGCGGCTTCGAGCTGCGGCTGGTCGCCGGGGGCTGGCGGTTCTACACCCGGCCCGAGTACGCGGCGGCCGTGGAGGCCTTCGTCCTGGACGGGCAGCAGGCCCGGCTCACCCAGGCGGCCCTGGAGACCCTGGCGGTGGTCGCGTACCGCCAGCCGGTGAGCCGTTCGCGGGTCTCGGCGGTCCGCGGGGTGAACTGCGACGGGGTCATGCGGACCCTGCTCCAGCGGGGTCTGGTGGCCGAGGCGGGCACGGAACCCGAAACAGGTGCGATCCTGTACAGGACGACGAACTACTTTCTGGAGCGGATGGGCCTGCGCGGCCTGGACGAGCTCCCGGAGCTCGCGCCCTTCCTTCCCGAGGCGGACGCGATCGAAGCCGAGACGCAAGAAGGTGTGCCGTCGTTCGATCCGGACGCACCGGACACTGACGTAGACGACGACAAGACGACGGAACTTTGATGCGAAGCAGCGGCAACGGCAACGGTGGCGGCAACAGGAACAGCGGCGGCAGCGGCGGCGGCGGGCGCGGTAACGCCCGCGGCGGCGGCTCCGGCGGCGGTGGCGGCTACCGCGGCAGCTCCGGCAGCGGCTCGGGCGGCGGCTACCGGGGCGGCTCGTCCGGCGGCTCCGGCGGTGGCGGCTACCGGGGTGGTTCCTCCGGCGGCTCCGGCGGCGGCTACCGGGGCGGTTCCTCCGGCGGCCCCGGCGGCTCCCGGGACCGCGACCGGGACCAGGCGCCCCAGCGCCCCCGCAACCCGCGCCCCGAGGAGCGCCGCTACGACGTCGGCCCCGAGGGCGAGCGCAGCGGTCGCAGCGGCCCCCGCGCCGGTGGCGGCGGTGCCCGTGGCGCGGCGGCGCGCGGCGGGGCCAAGGGCGGTCCCCGCACTCCCTCCCGCACCCCCGGCATCGGCGGCGCGGGCGGCCCGCGCAGCGGTCCGGGCAGCCGCAGCGGCCAGTCGCGCCCCCGCGAGCTGGACGCGCGGATCGAGGAGCGCGTGCGCGACCGGTACGCCGACAAGCCGGTGATCAAGACCCCGAAGACCTTCCCCGGCGCCGAGCTGGAGGGCGAGCGCCTGCAGAAGGTGCTGGCACGGGCCGGCATGGGCTCGCGCCGCGCCTGCGAGGAGCTGATCGAGCAGGCCCGCGTCGAGGTCAACGGCGAGATCGTGACCGAGCAGGGCAAGCGCGTCCAGCCGAAGGACGAGATCAAGGTGGACGGCCTGACGGTCGCCACCCAGTCCTTCCTGTTCTTCGCGCTGAACAAGCCCGCCGGCGTCGTCTCCACCATGGAGGACCCGGACGGCCGCCAGTGCCTGGGCGACTACGTCACCAACCGCGAGACCCGCCTCTTCCACGTCGGCCGGCTCGACACCGAGACCGAGGGCATCATCCTCCTCACCAACCACGGTGAGCTGGCCCACCGCCTCACGCACCCCAAGTACGGCGTGCAGAAGACCTACGTGGCGGCGATCACCGGCTCGCTGCCGCGCGACATCGGCAAGCGCCTCAAGGAAGGCATCGAGCTGGAGGACGGGTACGCCCGCGCCGACAACTTCCGCGTCGTCGACCAGGTCGGCAAGAACTACCTGGTCGAGGTGACCCTCCACGAGGGCCGCAAGCACATCGTCCGCCGCATGCTGTCCGAGGCGGGCTTCCCCGTCGACAAGCTCGTGCGGACCGCGTTCGGCCCGATCGAGCTGGGCGACCAGAAGTCCGGCTGGCTGCGCCGCCTGACCAACACCGAGGTCGGCATGCTCATGCGCGAGGTCGGTCTGTAGTCCGCGCCCCCGCTCCGTCGAAGCCCGCAGTGCCCCAGGCACTGCGGGCTTCCGCGTTCTCCGGGGCCGCTGCCCCCCGTGCGGTGCCTTGCCCGGGGCCGCCGTCCGTGTTTATAGTCAGGGTGACTATTAAAGGGAGCGGGTGGGCCGTATGGGCTGGAACACGAGCTGGACCGAGATCCTCGGCTTCGCGACGGGCGCCGTGTGCGTCTGGCTGGTGGCCCGGCAGCACACCGCCAACTGGCCGGTCGGGATCGCCAACAACCTCTTCTTCATCGTGCTGTTCACCCGGGCGGGCCTCTACGCCGACGCCGGGCTCCAGATCGTCTTCATCGCCCTCGCCGCCTACGGCTGGTGGTCCTGGACCCACGGGGGTGGACCAGGAACCGCCGGAGCCCTGCCGGTGCGCCGCACCACGCGCACCGAATGGGCCTGGCTGCTGGTGGCGGGGGCGGTGGGGACCGCCGCCCTCACCCTGCTGCTCGACCGGGTCAGCGACTCCACCGTCCCCTTCTGGGACGCCCTCACCACCGGGCTCTCCCTCATGGCCACCTACGGGCAGTGCCGCAAGCTCCTGGAGTCCTGGTGGCTGTGGATCGCCGCCGACCTCGTCTACATCCCGCTGTACGCGTACAAGGGGCTGTACCTGACCTCGGTCCTCTACGCGGGCTTCCTCGCCCTGTGCGTGGCCGGCCTCGTCGGCTGGCACCGCACGCTCCCGGCACGCGGCGCCCGTACGGCCCTGGAGGCGACGGCATGAGCGGCGGCAAGCGCTACGGCCACGGGCTGGTGCTCGGCAAGTTCTACCCGCCCCACGCCGGCCACCACCACCTGGTGCGCACCGCCCAGGACCAGTGCGAACGGCTGACCGTGCTGGTCTGCGCCGCCTCCGTCGAATCCGTGCCGCTCGCCGACCGGGTCGCCTGGATGCGCGAGGAACACCCCGGCGCGGAGGTGGTCGGCGCGGTCGACGACGTCCCCGTCGACCTGCACGACCCCGGCATCTGGGAGGCGCACATGGCGATCTTCCGGGGCGCGGTCGGCCGGCGCGTGGACGCCGTCTTCACCTCCGAGGAGTACGGGACCGAACTCGCCCGCCGCTTCGGCGCCGAGGAGGTCTGCGTGGACCCGGCGCGCACCCTGTTCCCGGTGTCCGGGACCGCCGTGCGCGAGGACCCCGCCGCCCACTGGGAGTTCCTCGGGCCCGGCGTACGGGCCGCGCTGACCCGGAGGATCGTCGTCCTGGGCGCCGAGTCCACCGGCACCACCACCCTCTCGCGGGAGCTCGCCGCGCACTACCGCCGCCGCGGCGGGGTGTGGGCGAAGACCGGCTGGGTCGCCGAGTACGGCCGGCAGTACAGCGAGGAGAAGCTCGCCGCGGCCCGCGCCGTCGACCCGGCGGCCTCCTGGGAGGACATGACCTTCACGTCGCGGGAGTTCCCGGTGATCGCCCGCCGCCAGGACGAGGCGGAGGAGCGGGCCGCCCGGCTCGGCTCGCCCGTGCTCTTCTGCGACACCGACTCCTTCGCCACCGGCATCTGGCACGAGCGCTACCTCGGCGGCCGCAACGCGGAGGTCGAGAGGATCGCCGCCCGCCGCCCCCGCGACCTGTACCTGCTCACCGACCACGAAGGAGTGCCCTTCGAGGACGACGGACTGCGCGACGGGCCCGAGCTCAGACCCTGGATGACCGCCCGCTTCCGCCGGCAACTCACCCGCACCGGCAGACGTTTCCTGACCGTGGGCGGGGACCGGCGGACCCGGCTCGACGCGGCCGTGGCGGCGGTCGACGGCCTGCTCCACGAAGGCTGGCAGTTCGCGGCGCCCCTCCCGGAGCGCCGGTGAACTACGACCCGTACGCCTTCGAGCCCTTCGCGGTGACCGTCGACCTCGCCGTCCTCACCGTCCGCGGCGGCACCCTGCACGTCCTGCTGATCCGGCGCGGCCAGGAACCGTACGCGGGCGCCTGGGCGCTCCCCGGCGGCTTCGTCCTGCCCCGGGAGTCCGCCGAGACGGCCGCCCGCCGGGAGCTCGCCGAGGAGACCGGCCTGCCGCCCGCCCTGGTCACCGCCCTGCACCTGGAACAGCTGCGCACCTACAGCGAACCGGACCGGGACCCCCGCATGCGGGTCGTGTCGGTCGCCTTCACCGCCCTCGTCCCCGACATGCCCGAACCGGCCGCGGAAGGCGGCGGCGACGCCGACCGGGCCCGGTGGATGCCGGTCGGCGAGGCCGCGGAACTCGCCTTCGACCACGGGCTGATCCTCGCGGACGCCCGGCAGCGGGTGGGCTCCAAGCTGGAGTACACCTGCCTCGCCACCGCCTTCTGCCCGCCCGAGTTCACCCTCGGCGAGCTCCAGGCCGTCTACGAGACCGTCTGGGACACCTCCCTGGACCGCCCCAACTTCCGCCGCAAGGTGCTCGCCACGCCCGGCTTCGTCCAGGCCGTGCCCGGCGCCGCCCGGCTGACCGGCGGCCGCGGCAAACCCGCCGCGCTGTACCGGGCCGGCCCGGCGACCGCCCTCCACCCGCCCCTGCTCCGCCCCTCGGAAGGACCCACCCTGTGACCGCCACCAAGCGTGCCGCTACGGGCGCCCTCGTAGGCCTGGCCCTCGGCGACGCCCTCGGCTTCCCGACCGAGTTCAACGACGTCCCGTCGATCCTCGCCAAGACGGGGCCGTGGCGTCAGATGGCGCTGCCCCGCCCCGCGATCGTCACCGACGACACCCAGATGACCCTGGCCCTGGCGCGCGGCATACGGACCGCCGCCGGGCGGGGACCGGTCGGCCCGCTCCGGCTGGCCCGGCCGGTCCGCGAGGAGTTCGTCGACTGGTACCAGTCCCCGGAGAACAACCGCGCCCCCGGCAACACCTGCCTGCGCGCCTGCGCCCTGCTCAAGGACCCGCAGCGCGAATGGCGGGACGCCAGCCAGGTCGGCTCCAAGGGCTGCGGCGCCAACATGCGCGTGGCCCCCGTGGGCCTCGTCCCCGGCTGGACCGACGAGGAGCGGGCCGGCGCCGCCCAGCTCCAGTCGGCCCTCACCCACGGCCACCCCACCGCGCTCGCCGCCTCCGACCTGACCGCCCGCGCCGTACACCTCCTCGCGCAGGGCACCGAGGTCACCGGGCTGGTCGGGCTGCTGCGCTCGTACGCCCTGGAGAACCGCACCCGCTACCACGAGCGCTGGCTCGGCGACCTCTGGATGCGCACCGCCTCCGACGCCTCGCCCGAATCGTTCATCGCCCGCGGCTGGGACGAGTGCCTGGGCGTCCTGGACCGGCTCGCCGCCGCCCTGCGCACCCCCTCCCCGGAGACCGACCCCTGCCTGACCACCGGCCAGGGCTGGATCGCCGAAGAAGCCCTGGCCACCGCCCTCCAGTGCTTCCTGCTCTTCCCGGACGAACCCCTCCTCGCCCTGCGCCGCGCCGCCTGCACCGCTGGCGACTCCGACTCGATCGCCTGCCTGGCCGGCGCCTTCGCCGGAGCCCACCTCGGCGCCGACGTCTGGCCCCGCGACTGGGAGGGCCGCATCGAGTACCGCGAGGAACTCCTCGCCTTCGGCGCCCTCTGGGACGCGTGACCCGTGCTGGACGCCATGGCCATCGACCTCGCCCCCGTCGTCGCGGAGCAGCCCGACCCGCTGCTCTTCGCCACCGTCTCCGGGGCCCACCTGTACGGCTTCCCCTCCCGGGACTCCGACATCGACCTGCGCGGCGCCCACCTGCTGCCGCCGCGCGCCCTGCTCGGCCTGCGCGACCCCGAGGAGACCCGCACCCGGATGTGGGAGGACGACGGGGTCGAACTGGACCTCGTCACGCACGACCTGCGCAAGTTCGTCCGCCTGATGCTGCGCCGCAACGGCTACGTGCTGGAGCAGCTGCTGTCCCCGCTGGTGGTGCACACGACCGAGGCGCACGCCGAGCTGGCCTCGCTGGTCCCCGGCGTGCTCACCGGCCACCACGCGCACCACTACCGGGGCTTCGCCAACACCCAGTGGCGGCTCTTCGAGAAGACGGCCGAGCTGAAACCCCTGCTCTACGCCTTCCGCGCGCTGCTGACCGGCATCCACCTGATGCGCTCCGCCGAGGTGCAGGCCCATCTGCCGACGCTGCTCGACGAGGTGCCGGAGGCCCCGGCGTACCTGACCGGGCTGATCGAGGCCAAGACGGCCGCGGAGCACGGCGGGTACGAGGGGCCCGAGGCCGACGCGGTCGGGCGGGACTTCGCCGCGCTGCACGCGGTGCTGGACGCGGCGCAGGCCCGCACGGCGCTGCCGGAGTACGTGAGCGCGTACGAGGAGCTCGACGAGTTCGTCGTACGCCACCGCACCGGGACCCCGACCTAGAGGGCCGAGGCGCGGCGGGTGCGGTGGAGGAAGTCCGCCACGCGGGCCTCGTCCGGGCCGACGGGCAGCGGGCTGGTGGAGAGGGCCGCCTCGGCCTCCTCGGCGAGGCGGGTCATCCAGGCGTCGACCTCGTCCCAGCCCGCCTCGCCCCGCTTGACCGCGAGGAACCGCTCGCGGTCCTCGCCCGCGTCGATCGTCAGGCGGCCCGTGCGCAGCAGGTCGCGGCAGGACACCAGCAGGCGCAGCAGGTGCATGGCGTGCTTCCAGCGAGGGGCGCCGTGGACGCGGACGTCCGCGAGGAGCTTCTTGTGCTGGGAGACCGCGTACCGGCTGAAGGTGGTGTGGGCCCGGCGGGAGAGGAAGGCGGCGCGCAGGGACAGCAGTTCCCCGCCCACCGGGGTGAGCCGCTCCACCAGCGGCGAGTGCAGGCACTCCAGGATGTTCGGGTTGGCGCGCAGGGCCAGCTCGCAGAAGCGCTCCAGCTCCCAGGAGAACTCCTCCTCCCGGGGCCCCTCGACGTGGGTCGGGGGCTTCTCGAACCGCCAGAAGAGCGGCGTGGGGGCGAGGTAGACACCGCGCCGGTCGGTGTCGCTCGCCTCCGTGGCCAGCCCGAAGGCGCGGGAGCCCATCACGCAGGCGTAGATCGTGTGGTCCCGGACCAGGGTGAGGTCGTCCATCCCGGGAGGGTAGGCGGGGCGGCGCCCGCTAGGCGAGCGAGATTTCCCCCTCCGGCGACACGGTGATCTTCTTCTCCGCGAGCGGCTTGACCGCCGGCCCGTGGGCCACGGCCCCGTCGGCGACCTTGAACTTGCTGCCGTGGCAGGGGCAGTCGATCGTGCCGTTCTCGACCTTGTCCACCAGGCAGCCCTGGTGCGGGCAGACGGCCGTGAAGCAGCGGAAGGAGCCGGCCGTCGGCTGGGTGACCACCACCTTCTGCTCCTTGATGACGGTGCCGCCGCCGACCGGTACCGCGGAGGCCTTCACCAGCGGCTCCGCGACCGCGCCCGGCGCCGAGGCACCCGGGGAGGCGCCCGTCTGAGGGGCGGACGCGTTGCCGGCGCCGGTGTCGGGCTTCTCCGTGTCGGACCCGCAGGCGGCGAGGGTGCCGCCCGCCAGGACGGCGGCTCCGGCCGCCAGTACGGTGCGCCGGGCGGTGTTCGAGTCGGTCATGCGGGGCTCCTTGCTGGATGGCCGGGATGCGAGGTGCATCCTGGCGTGCGGCGGGCCCCAGGAGAAGCCCGCCACACCGGCTGTCTCACTCCGGGAGCCGGGGGACCAGGTCCGCCGGGCCGCCCGGAGTGCGTACGACCTCCCACACGCGGGACACGGCGTCGCGGTTCAGCGGTCCGTGGACGTGGGGGTACGGGTCCCCGGGCCCCGTCCGGCGGACCTCCGCCGTCAGGGCGGCCTCGTCCAGCTCCACGGCGAGCAGGACCCCGGGCACCCCGCGGTAGTGGGAGTCCGCGATGGCCAGCACGGTGGGCCGGTCCGCCGAACAGTGCACGAAGCCCTCGGAGGCCAGCGAGGCGGGGGCGTACGGGGAGCCGGGAGCGGCGCTCCAGTCGGCGAGCGGAACGATGTGGAAGATCATGCCGGTGGTTCTACCGCACCGCGCCGGACGGCCGTGCGCCAAGTGGCGGTACGGGGTGATCCGGGTGACATTGTCCGTGTCTCGAAGCCGGGCCCGCCGCTGACGCGCGTGCGCCCGGTCCCCCTTCGAAAGGCAAAAAGGACCATGGCGGGAAACGACCTCGGTTCACTCCTCGGCGGACTCCTCGGCGGCGGGCAGGGCGGCAGTGCCGGCGGCGGCGCGGCGCCCGGCGGCGCGGGCAACATCCTCGGCGCGCTGCTCGGCGCCCTGCTGGGCGGCGGCGGCCCCGGAGGCGCCCAGGCCGCAGGCGCCCAGGGCGCCGGGGCGAACAACCCCCTCGGCGGGCTGCTGGACATGCTGACCAAGTCCGGACTCGCCGACCAGGCGCAGTCCTGGATCGGCACCGGCGAGAACCAGCCCGTGAGCGGCACCCAGATCAAGGAGGCGCTGCCGGACGACGCCCTCCAGCAGGCCGCGCAGCAGGCGGGCGTCAGCCCCGACGAGGCCGCCGACCAGCTGGCGCAGGCCCTCCCGCAGGTCGTCGACAAGCTGACCCCGGGCGGCCAGGTGCCGACCCAGTCGCTGGAGGACATCATCCGGCAGCAGAACCTCTGACCGCCGGCGAGATCGTCCGTGAGGACCCGGCCCCGTCCACAGGGCGGACCGCCGGGTCCTTCCGCGGTACCGAGTGGCTACCCTGAGTCAGGCCCGGCCCGTCGTTACGCGATCACCCTTGGAGCACCCCGTGAGAACCGCCGTCGTCATCGGAACCGGACTGATCGGCACCTCCGCGGCGCTCGCCCTGACCGCCCGGGGCATCAGCGTCCACCTCGTCGACCACGACCCGGCGCAGGCCCGCACGGCCGCCGCGCTGGGCGCCGGCACCGACGACGCCCCCGAGGGCCAGGTGGACCTGGCGATCGTCGCCGTACCGCCGGCCCACGTCGCAGCCGCCCTGGCCGACGCCATCGGGCGCGGACTGGCCCGCGCCTACGTGGACGTGGCCAGCGTCAAGGGCGGCCCGCGCCGGGAGCTCGCCGCGCTGGGCGCCGACACCTCCGCCTACATCGGCACCCACCCCATGGCCGGCAAGGAGCGCTCCGGCCCGCTGGCCGCGACGGCCGACCTGTTCGAGGGCCGGCCCTGGGTGCTGACCCCGACCCGGGAGACCGACCACGAGGTCCTCAACCTCGCCCTGGAACTCGTCGCACTGTGCCGGGCCGTCCCCGTCGTGATGGACGCCGACGCCCACGACCGGGCGGTGGCCCTCGTCTCCCACACCCCGCAGCTGGTCTCCAGCATGGTGGCCGCCCGCCTGGAGGAGGCCGACGAGACGGCCGTCCGGCTGTGCGGGCAGGGCATCCGCGACGTGACCCGCATCGCGGCCTCCGACCCCCGGATGTGGGTGGAGATCCTCTCGGCCAACCCGGGACCGGTGGCCGACGTCCTCGCGGGCATCGCCGCCGACCTGGCGGAGACCGTCGAGGCGCTGCGCGGCCTCCAGTCCGCCGACGAGACCGAGCGCAAGGGCGGCGCGGCAGGCATCGAGGACGTCCTCAAGCGCGGCAACGCCGGCCGGGTCCGGGTCCCCGGCAAGCACGGCGCGGCGCCGACGGCGTACGAGACCGTGGGCGTGTTCATCAGCGACAAGCCCGGCGAGCTGGCGCGGATCTTCGCGGACGCCGGCCGTGCCGGGGTCAACATCGAGGACGTGCGGATCGAGCACGCCACCGGCCAGCAGGCCGGTCTGGTCCAGCTCATGGTGGAGCCCCGGGCGGTCGCCTCCCTGACCGCCGAGCTCCGCGAGCGGGGCTGGGCGCTGCGGCAGCAGTAGCCGTCCCCGGCGGCGGGTCCCCGCCGCCGGGGACGACCGGCCGGGAACGGCGGGCGCCCGGGGCCGGTAACCTGGTGCGGGGGCGCTTTTGGCGCGCCCGCACACGTACGCGCAACCAGGAAGGTGCCCGCACCGTGGAAACCGCCGCTCCGTCCGCCGTGATCGTCGCCATCGACGGTCCCTCCGGCACGGGCAAGTCCAGCACCTCCAAGGCCGTGGCCGCCAAGCTCGGGCTGCGCTACCTGGACACCGGTGCCCAGTACCGGGCCATCACCTGGTGGATGATCACCAACGGCGTCGACACCGACGACCCGCAGGCGATCGCCCTCGCCGCCGGCAAGCCGGCCATCGTCTCCGGCACGGACCCGGCCGCCCCCACCATCACGGTGGACGGCCTGGACGCCTCCGGCCCGATCCGCACCCAGGAGGTCACCTCCAAGGTCAGCGCGGTCAGCGCCGTCCCCGAGGTGCGCACCCTGATCACCGACCTCCAGCGCTCCATCGCCGCCGAGGCGGCCGAGGAGGCCGACGGGATCGTCGTCGAGGGCCGGGACATCGGCACCACCGTCCTGCCCGACGCCGACCTCAAGATCTTCCTGACGGCCTCGGCCGAGGCCCGCGCCGCCCGCCGCAGCGGCGAGCTGCGCGGCAAGGAGGCCGCCGACCTCGCGGCCACCAGGGAAGCCCTGATCAAGCGGGACGCCGCCGACTCCGGCCGCAAGACCTCCCCGCTGGCCAAGGCCGGCGACGCGGTCGAGGTCGACACCACCGAGCTCACCCTCGACCAGGTCATCGAATGCGTCGTGACCCTGGTCGAAGAGCGGCGCGCCAAGTGAGCGGTACGCCCTCCCCCAGGGGTGCGGCGGTCGGCAGGCGCATCGGCATCGGCCTCATGTACGGGCTGTGGAAGCCGCGCGTGCTGGGCGCCTGGAAGGTGCCCGCCTCCGGCCCCGTCATCCTGGCCGTGAACCACGCGCACAACATCGACGGACCCATGGTCATGGGCACCGCGCCGAGGCCGCTGCACTTCCTGATCAAGAAGGAGGCGTACGTCGGCCCGCTCGGCCCCTTCCTGGAAGGGATCGGGCAGGTCAAGGTGGACCGCGGCGGCACCGACCGGACCGCGATCTCCCGCGCCCTCGGCGTCCTGGAGAACGGCGGCGCCCTGGGGATATTCCCCGAGGGCACCCGGGGCGAGGGAGACTTCGCGTCCCTGCGCGCCGGGCTCGCCTACTTCGCCGTCCGCAGCGGCGCCCCGGTCGTCCCCGTCGCCGTCCTGGGCAGCACCGAGGCCAAGGGCCGGCTGGTCAAGGGCCTGCCGCCGCTGCGCAGCCGGGTCGACGTGGTCTTCGGCTCGGCCTTCGACGCCGGCGACGGCACGGGCCGTCGTACGCGCACCGCGCTGGACGAGGCCACCGCACGCATCCAGGGACGGCTGACCGCCCACCTGGCCGACGCCAAGCGCCTCACCGGGCGCTGAGCGAGACTTGAAACCAGTAGTGGAACCGCGCTGCGCGGGCGCCACCGATCACCACGAACGACGAGGAACGGACTTCATGAACGACCAGCACGACCACGGAGCACTTGGCGACGCCGAGTACGCGGAGTTCATGGAGCTCGCCGCGGAGGAAGGCTTCGACCTCGAAGACGTCGAAGGCGCGATCGAGGAGGCCGGTCACGGCCCGCTCCCCGTCCTCGCCGTCGTCGGCCGCCCGAACGTGGGCAAGTCGACCCTGGTGAACCGCATCATCGGCCGCCGCGAGGCCGTCGTCGAGGACAAGCCGGGCGTCACCCGCGACCGCGTCACGTACGAGGCCGAGTGGGCCGGCCGCCGCTTCAAGGTCGTCGACACCGGCGGCTGGGAGCAGGACGTCCTCGGCATCGACGCCTCCGTCGCCGCCCAGGCCGAGTACGCCATCGAGACCGCCGACGCGGTCGTCTTCGTCGTGGACGCCAAGGTCGGCGCCACCGACAGCGACGAGGCCGTCGTCAAGCTGCTGCGCCGGGCCGGCAAGCCCGTCGTCCTGTGCGCCAACAAGGTCGACGGCCAGAGCGGCGAGGCCGACGCGGCCTACCTGTGGTCCCTGGGCCTGGGCATGCCGTACCCGGTCTCCTCGCTGCACGGCCGCGGCACGGGCGACATGCTGGACGCCGTCCTGGAGGTCCTGCCCGAGGCCCCCGCGCAGACCTTCGGCGGCGCCGCCATCGGCGGACCGCGCCGGATCGCCCTCATCGGCCGCCCGAACGTAGGCAAGTCCTCCCTGCTGAACAAGGTCGCCCGCGAGGACCGCGTCGTCGTCAACGAGCTGGCCGGCACCACCCGCGACCCGGTCGACGAGCTGATCGAGCTCGGCGGCGTCACCTGGAAGTTCGTGGACACCGCGGGCATCCGCAAGAAGGTCCACCTCCAGCAGGGCGCCGACTACTACGCCTCGCTGCGCACGGCCGCCGCCGTGGAGAAGGCGGAGGTGGCGGTCATCCTGATCGACACCACCGAGAACATCAGCGTCCAGGACCAGCGCATCATCACCATGGCCGTCGAGGCCGGCCGCGCGATCGTCATCGCCTACAACAAGTGGGACGAGCTGGACGAGGAGCGCCGCTACTACCTCGAGCGCGAGATCGAGACCGAGATGCAGCAGGTCTCCTGGGCGCCCCGCGTCAACGTCTCGGCGAAGACCGGCCGCCACATGGAGAAGCTGGTCCCGGCGATCGAGGCGGCCCTCGCGGGCTGGGAGACGCGCGTCCCGACCGGCCGGCTGAACGCCTTCCTCGGCGAGATCGTCGCGGCCCACCCGCACCCGATCCGCGGCGGCAAGCAGCCCCGCATCCTGTTCGGTACCCAGGCGGGCAGCAAGCCGCCGCGGTTCGTCCTCTTCGCCTCCGGCTTCCTGGAGCACGGCTACCGGCGCTTCATTGAGCGCCGCCTGCGCGAGGAGTTCGGCTTCGAGGGCACCCCGCTGCACATCTCGGTGCGGGTGCGCGAGAAGCGCGGCGCGCAGTACAAGAAGAAGAAGTAGCGGCGGTCCGGGGTCAGTAGCCCCGGCGCGGAGCGGGCGGCAGGGCCGCCGGGATGTGCTGCATCCCGGTCTGGTGCTGCCGCCCGCCGCCGTATCCGGAGCCGGTGCCCGCGTACGAGTACAGCGGCTGGACCACCTGCTGCGGGACGTACGAGGGCTGCCAGCCGTCGGCCTGCTGCCACGCGGAACCGTTCCAGCCGGTACCGCCGCCGCTGCCGTACGAGGTGCCCGTGCCGCCGCCGTACGGGGTTCCGCCGTACCCGGTGCCGTACGAGAAGGCGGTGAAGCCGAGGTCCTCCTCGCCCGTACGGTCGCCCGGCAGCGCCCGGAAGGCGCGCAGGTACTCCGAGTACAGGCTGTCGTAGATCGGGGTGTGCGAGGCGCTGCTCGCACGGAACGGGGCGCGGGAGGGGTCGTATGAATGCACGTATCAGCCAACGAAACCGGCGCCCTGCGGATGCGGGGTGACGGGGCGGAAAACGCAGATCGCCGGGGGTGCGCGGGACGGACCGCGCACCCCCGGCGCATGCCGTCCGGCCCTCTCGGCAGGGGACCGGACGGCCGTTTCGGCGGGGAGGGGTGGGGCTCAGGCGCCCGGCGTACCGGCCAGCGGCATCGAGGCGCCGACCAGCTTGCCGTTGCTCGCGGCCTTGTCCAGGGCGTCGCGGAGCAGGTCCTCGCGCGGCTGCTGGCCGATGGAGCCGACCGGGGCGGCGTAGATGAGCACGCGCTGGGTCTTGTTGACGGCGGCCCGCCAGCCGTCGGTGACGCCCAGCGCCTGGTGGGCCTGCCACCAGGCCACCTGGGGTCCCCCGTCGGTGCCGGGCTGGAGCACGGCGTGCAGCTGGCCGGCGGCCAGCAGGACCGACCAGCCGGCGAGGGGGGAGGGGACCTCGTTGGTGTCGGTGACCGGGATGAAGCCCTGCTCGATGAGGAGGGGGAGGAAGTCGTCGCCGGGACCGGTGGTGCCGGGGCGGGCGATCGGCGCGGTCGGCTCGACGACCAGCGCGGGGTGCAGCTCCCCGGCGATCAGGACGAGGCCGCTGGTGATGCCGAGGACGGCCTGGCCGCCGGGGACCGACTGCGGGGACTCGCCGCCGGCCTGCTCCGGGGCGGGGGCCGGGCTGTCGCCGGTGATGCTGCGCACCGCGCCCTGCAGCTGCTCCTCGGAGACGGGGACGACCTGGGAGGGGATGCAGTCGGCGTGGGCGAAGGCGAGGACGGCGGTCTCCTCGCCGACGAACAGCACGGTGCTGGTGCGGACCGTCTCCGGGTCGCCGGGGGTGCGGCAGGAGGTGCAGTCGTAACTGCCCGGGGCGTCGTCGCCGGTGAGCAGCCTGTCGGCTTCTTCGTCACCGATCTCGGCACGTACCTCATCACTGACGTCGAGCATGCGCGGCACGGGGTGGCTCCTCATTCGTGCGGAGGCCGGGGGGTTCCCGGCTCGCCGGGATCAACGGCGCGGCGGTGGCCGGGGTCACGCCGTTTGAGGGAACGGAATCGAACCGGCCACCCGGAAGAGTGAACCGTCCGACTGCGGCTTCTCGTTCATGCCAACTGTTGTCCCTTCGTGCGCAGTTGGAGCCGCTTTTCGAACGCCTCGGGGGTGTGCGGGTCGTCCGGCACCTCAGCCGTCCGGGTGGGGCGCCGAGGAGTGCCGCGTGGCGGGGCGGGGGCGGTGGCGGAGGCTCCGTAGCGTGTGCCGATGCCCGATCTGTGTACGCGGAGGGCGGCGGCCGCCGTGGTGGCCGCGGCGGTCGCCGCGCTGGTGCTCGTTCTCCCGTCGGGCGGCGGCGCGGCCGCCGCCCCCCCCCCGCCCCCCCCCGGGGCCCCCGGGGGCGC
>NZ_JBNNPF010000084.1:0-20664 GCF_050275515.1 Streptomyces sp. NPDC004126
GGAGAGGGGATCTGCCGGCGGGGGGCGGAGCGCCCCGGCCGCCTCGGCGACAACACCAGTTAGCCAGGCCCCCGGCGCCCTGGCAACGCCCCCCGTCTACTAGCCGCCCTCGCAGACCAGGACCCACGACCCGGCCCGAAACACCTGCCAGGCCCGGCCGAACCGGCTACTAACCCGGACCGGATGTGACCTGGGTCCTGTGGGCCGCCTCACCGCCAGAGCCCCCCGATATCACCCCGCGCAATCACTCGGCTCCGCTGGGGTGGGTGTCCGCCGTCACGCCCGGCTCCCGCCGTTTAATGGGCGGCAGACGTCCACCACCGCGGCCTACGATCACGCGCATGTCGCATCGTCGTGTACTGCACGTGTTAATGGTCCTCGTCGTGGCACTGACCGGTTGGGTCGGGGGTGCCACGGGAATCGCGTCGGCTCAGGAGGAAGCGCCGCCGACGGGACGCCAGCTGCTGTTCTACAACCACGCCTACGGGGTGCTCGACCGGGAGACCGCCGACGCCATCGAGCACTCCGCCTACCTGCGGCACTTCGCCAATTTCCAGGTCAGCACCACGACCGGCGCGGGCGGCGAGACCTGGACCGGCCGTTATCTGAAGGGCCGCGAGACCTACCTAGAACTGTTCGGCGTCGGTGACGTCCCCGGCCAGGACGGCACGCTCGGCGCCGGCGGGCTGGGGCTGTCGGCCGAGCGGGCCGGGGACCTGGCCACGGTCACGGCGCGCCTGCGCGACCAGGGCGTACCGAACCCGGTGGCCTTCCGCCAGACGCGCGACTTCGGCGACGGGGTGCCGGTGCCGTGGTTCGACGCCGTCTTCACGAGCGGCACGTACGACGCCTTCGGCGCCTGGGGCATGGAGTACCTGCCGGAGTACTTCGCCGACCCCCGCGGCAACACCGAGCCGGCCTCCTACCCCGGTGACGTCGGCCGCGAGCGGTACCTGTCCGACGCCTACCGCGAGCACCTCATGAAGGACGTGACCTCGGTCCACCTCGGAGTCACCGCGGGTGACCTGGCCAACACGGTGCCCCTGCTCCGGGCGGGCGGCTTCACCGTACGGGAGCTCCCCGGCGGCGGCGTCCTGGCGCTGGGCGGCGGTACGACCGTCCGTCTGGACCCGGTGGCGCGCGAGCAGGCCGGTCTGCGCCGGGTCGAGATGTCCCTCAACCGCCCGGTGTTCACCCGCCACGAGGAGCGGATCGGCCGTTCGACCCTCGTGGTCGGCCCGGGGGACCGCGCCGTGTGGACGTTCGGGGCCGCGCAGTAGGACGCCCCGAGGGGCGGATCCGACGGAAAAGGGGGGCGCCCCGTGGGCGCCCCCCTTTTTCCGTCGGCCGGTCATTCCGTGGCCGTCCGCCGGCGCGGCGGGGCCAGGACGGCGGCCGCCAGGTGGTCGCGGAACCAGCGGTGGCCCGGGTCGGCAGAGTTGCGGGGATGCCAGGCCATGCCGAGGTCCAGGGGCTCCAGGTCGAGGGGGACGGGGAACGTCCGCAGGCCCATGGCCGCGGTGGTGCCGGGGATCCAGTCCGCGAGGCTGAGTGCGACGAGGTCGGTGTCCCGGGCGAGCATCATCGCGCTGGTGTGGCTGGGCACCACGACCGCGGTCCGGCGCCGCAGGCCGAGTTCCGCGAGCGCGCTGTCGATGGGGCCGAGGCGTTTGCCGAGGCGGGAGATGCCGATGTGGTCGGCCGCGGCGAAGCGGCGGGCGTCGATCGGCCCGTCGAAGAGGGGGTGGCCGCTGCGGGCGATGCCGACCAGCGGCATCCGGGTCAGCTGCCGGGTCCGGATCTCCGGGTCCAGGTGTCCCAGGACGCCGAGTTCGACGTCCACCAGGCCCTGCCGCAGCCCGGGCCCGCCTTCCACCGCCTCCGGCAGGAAGACCACGTCCACCTGCGGGGCCTCCGCGTGGATCCGCTCGGTCAGGCTCCCGGCCAGGCCCACGAGCAGCAGGTCGGTGGCCTGCACGGTGAAGGTGCGCTGGAGGTGTACGGCGTCGAAGCCGGCGCCGGGCCGCAGCACGTTGTCGCAGCCGCGCAGCAACGCGCCGACCTCCTCGCGGAGTTCGACGGCGCGCGGGGTGGGGACAAGACCCTGGCCGGCGCGGACGAGGAGCGGGTCGCCGACGGTGCGGCGGAGCCGGGCCAGGGTGCGGCTGACGGCGGCGGGCGAGGTGCCGAGGCGCTCCGCGGCGCGGGTCACGCTGTTCTCCTGGAGCAGGGCGTCCAGGACGCGCAGCAGGTTGAGATCCATCGCCGTCCCCTTTCCGAACTGGGTCTTTGCGTATGGGGCAATGATTGGGTGTCAATCTTTGCATTGTTGCCGGACCCCTTCGGAGCGGAGGGTGGGGGTGCCCGCGAAAACGCGTGGCGTTCCCGCTTCACCCCGTTCAAGGAGCCGCTGTGCTGCAGTCCCCCCGTACCGGTCGAGAAGGCGATGTACTGGCCGTCGTCAGCCAGAGCGGACCGACGGTCTCGTTCTTCGACGCCGCCTCCGACCGGCACCTCGGCGACGTGCACGTCCCCGCCGAGCCGCACGAGTTGTGCTTCGACGCCACGCAGCGGCTGCTGTGGTGCACGCTGACGTACCACTCGGGCTACTACCACGCGAACGGCGGGCGGCGCACCGAGCTGGCCGTCATCGACCCCGACGCCCGCCGCGTCGTCGAGCTCGTCGACCTCGCCCCCGAACACGGCCCGCACGGGCTCGCCCTGGACGCGGAGCGCGGGCGGCTGTACGTCAGCGTGGAGAGCGGCGACGACCGTCCGGGCGGTGTCGTGGTGGTCGACACGGCCACCCGCCGACCGCTGGGCAGGATCGACACGGACGCGCCCGGCCCGCACTGGTTCTCCATCGACCCGGCCGGGCGGACGGGGTACGCCACGAACAAGGAGGCGCCGTTCGTGTCGGTCGTCGACCTGGAGCGGGGTGCCCTCACCGCGAAGGTCGAGGTGCCGGGCAGCGAGGGGCTCGCGGTCTCCGCCGACGGCGCGTACGTCTACGTCGCCGCGCCGTACGGCAACTTCTCGGGCGGCGGCGGGGAGCGGCCGGCCAACGGTCTGCGGGTCATCGACGCCCGGACGGCGTCCGTCGTCGACACCCTGCCCACCGAGAACGTCGTCCTCCCGGTGCACCTCACGTCGACGGGCCGGCTGCTCGCGGGCGAGCTCCGCATGGCCGCGGACGCGGCGTCGCAGCTGGGCCGCCACGCGCCGGGCCGCCTCACGGTGTTCGACGCCGAGACCCGCGAGCGGGTGGGCGAGGTGGAGGTCGGGCTGTTCCCGCTGACCATCACCTCCTCCCCCGACGGCCGGCTCGCCTACGTGTC
The DNA here is from genome assembly GCF_050275515.1 of Streptomyces sp. NPDC004126. Lineage (NCBI taxonomy): Bacteria > Bacillati > Actinomycetota > Actinomycetes > Kitasatosporales > Streptomycetaceae > Streptomyces > Streptomyces sp. NPDC004126. Next base: position 3,339 of record NZ_JBNNPF010000084.1, read on the forward strand.
CTGCGTCATCTCCTCCACCGTCGAGATCGTCGACCTGGAGACGCTGGAGCACCTGGGCCGCCTCGACATCGCCAAGCTCGGCGAACCCGGCGCGCACGGCCTGGCGTACATCCCCCGCCCTGCCTGACCGCCGGCCGCCGCGGGCGTATGGTCGCAGCCGGCGGGGCGTGCGGCGCCACCTGAGGGAGAGCGGGGAGCATGGTTCACGTACTGGGCAGCAGGGTTCTGCTGCGCCCCACGGACCCGGAGCGTTCGCGCGCCTTCTACGGGGACACGCTGGGGCTGGCCGTGTACCGCGAGTTCGGCACGGGCGCGGAGCGGGGCACGGTGTACTTCCTCGGCGGCGGGTTCCTGGAGGTGTCAGGGCGTGCCGAGGCACCGCCCGCGCCCGGGCTGTGCCTGTGGCTCCAGGTCGCGGACGTCCGGGCCGCGTACGAGGAGCTGCGCGGCCGGGGCGCCGATGTGCTGCGGCCTCCGCTGCGCGAGCCCTGGGGGCTGGTCGAGATGTGGCTCGCCGACCCCGACGGCGTCCGCATCGCCGTCGTGGAGGTCCCGGCCGATCACCCGCTGCGCTTCCGCGCCTGACCCCGCACTCCGGCGCCCGGCCCCGCGTCCGGGTCACGGGGGCGGAGGGAACCGGTCCGGTGGGGGTGGCATCTGGTGGGGCATGGGTGTTGCGATCTTGTTTTTCGGCCTGGCCTGCCTGGTCGGGTGGGCCATGGCCCTCGTCGGGCTGGGCTATGCCGTCTCGGTGCTGTGGCGGGGCCGGGGGCAGCGGTGGGTGCGGGTGGACGGGAGTCCGTTCGCGCGGCTGCTGCTCCCGGCCCCCGCCTACCTCCGCTTCGACAGGGCGCTCGTCGTGGGGGCGTTGCTGGCCGACCTGTGGCTGGTGTCGGCCGTCGTGGTCCTCGGCTCGGACGGCATCTTCACCGAGGAGTGGATGGGGTACCCCGGCATGATGGATCCCGCGGGGCAGGGCTACCAGGCCGAGGTGGTGGGCCTGTTGCGCTCGGCGGCCTGGTGGAGCGCCGCCGCCGCGGTCCTCGGGCGGTGCTGGACCACCGCGGTCGTCCAGCTGTCCGTACTTCCCCTGTCGGCGCTCTGGGTCGCCTCGTTCGACACCTACTACGCTCAGTAGCGGACCCAGAGGACGATGACGTCCTGGCGGGTGGAGCCGAGGGGCTCGCAGAAGAAGATCGGGCCCCAGATCCGGTACCCGGCCTGGCCGGTGGCCTGGCAGTCGGCGTACGAGGTGTGGTGGCTGCGTGCGTAGAAGCCCGGGCCGGGGGCGGCCTCGGCCGCGCCGGCGGTGCCGAGCGCGAGGGCCCCTGCTGCGGCGACGGTGGCGAGGGCGGCTGCTGCGCGACGGTACATGCATGTCCTCCTGAAAACGCCGGAATGCCCGGCAGAGTGCCTGACGATGCGATGTGGTGCGGTACGTACGGGCTGCGCAGCCGGGCACGAACGTACCGTCGCGGACAGGGCCGCACAATAGGTCTAGGCCAATACGCCTAGGCCGGTACGCCGACCCCTTTTCGGGCCCGGGTGTCACATCCGGGCCCGCTGCGCTGTCCCCTCTGCGGATCGAGCGAATCGAGAGAACCGAGAGAAGGGACCGCCCCGATGAAGACCGTCATCGTCTGCGCCTCCGTGGCGCACGGGAACACCCGCCGGGTCGCCGACGCCATGGCCCGGGTCCTGGGCGCGGCCGTCGTCTCCCCCGGCGAGGCCGACCTCGCGGAGCTGGCCGCCGCCGACCTCGTGGGATTCGGCTCCGGCGTCTACTACGGCAGGCTCCACCGCACCCTGACCGACCTGGTCCGGGAACTCCCCGACTCCCACGGGCGGGCCTTCGTGTTCGCCACCAGCGGGCTGCCCGGGCTGCGCCCGGCGCCCTTCACCCGGCCCCTGGTCCGGCGCCTCGCCGGCAAGGGCTTCCGGGTGGACGGGAGCTTCACCTGCCGGGCCCTCGACACCTGGGGGCCCTTCGGGCTCGTCGGCGGCGTCAACCGGCAGCGGCCCGACGCCGGGGACCTGGCCGCCGCGCGGGCGTTCGCCGAGCGGCTGCGGTAGTGGGGCCTGCCCCCGGGCGAAGCGGGGGGCAGCCGGATGGTCCGGCCGTACGCCGGTCCGGGAAGCTCGGCGGGTACGGGATCGGCGAGTCGAGCAGGAGCGATACGTGAGGGCACGGGTGCGGGCCGCCGCGCTGATGGCGGCTGTGTGCGCGGTGGCGGCGACGGGCGTCCTTCCGGCGTCCGCCACGGGGCGGGCGGGGGGTGCGGGAGGCACGGAGCCGGCGGGCCTGCGGGAAGCGCTCGCGCAGACGGTGGCGGACGGCTTCCCCGGAGTCGTCGCGTACGCCCGGCACGGCGAGCGGGAGACGCGGACGGCGGCCGGGGTCGCGGACACGGCGAGCGGCGAACGGGCCCGCCCGGACCAGCGGTTCCGGATCGCCAGCAACACCAAGGCGTTCGTGTCGACGGTACTCCTGCAACTGGAGGGCGAGGGGCGGCTCTCGCTCGACGACAGCGTGGACAGGTGGCTGCCGGGCATGGTCCGGGGGAACGGGAACGACGGCCGGGCGATCACCGTCCGCCGGCTCCTCAACCACACCTCGGGCGTCTACGACCCCACCAGGGAACCGGAGTTCTTCGCCCCTTACCTGGAGCGTCACGACTGGAGCCACGTCTACACCCCTCGGGAGGTGATCGCCCGGGCGGTGCGGCACGAGCCGGACTTCAAGCCCGGCGAGAAGAAGTGGAAGTACTCCAACACCAACTACCTGCTCGCCGGCCTGGTGATCGAGGCGGTCACCCACCGCAGCGCGCCCTCCGAGATCCATCGGCGCGTCCTCGCCCCGCTCGGGCTGAAGGACACGTCCTTCCCGCTGACCGATCCGGCCGTCCGCGGGCCCCATCTGCACGGCTACGACCTCGCGGGAGGCGACGTCACCCGGTTCAGCCCCTCCTACGACTGGACCGCCGGGGCCATGATCTCCACCGTCGACGACCTGGCCCGTTTCCACCGGGCGCTGTTCACCGGCAAGCTGCTGCCTCCCGCACAGCAGCGGGAGCTCCTGACCACGGTGGAGTTCGACGGCGCGCCGGCGTACGGGCTGGGCGTGCAGCGCGGGGAGGTGGCGTGCGGGCCGGGGCCCGACGCCGGGCGGGTCCAGGTCTGGTCGACGGACGGCGCCGGACCGGGTTTCCTGAGCATGGCGCTCACCACCGTGGACAACGAGCGGCAGCTGGTCTTCGCCGCCAACGTCTACGACCTCGGCGCCGACCTGAGCAAGGAGCGGCTCCCCTTCCCCCTGGGTCCGGGGCTGCCGGCGGCCCAGGCGGCGGCGCTCTGCGGCTGAGGGGCCCGGGCCGAGCGGCAGCTCCGGCACACGTCCGCGGCCCGCGTCACCCGTGGCGTTCGCGGACCCGTCGTGCGGCGAGTTCGGCGGCCGCGTCCGCTGGGGTGCACTGCCGGGTCCGGGCGGTGTGGAAGACCTGCCGGAGGGTGGTGCCGATGCCGTGGAGGCGCTCGGTCAGCCGTTCCTCGGTCTCCCGGCGCAGTTCGACGCCGGTCGCGTGGATGACTCCGCCCGCGCTGACGACCGCGTCCGGCGCCCACAGGATGCCGCGTGCGGCGAGGAGCGCGGCGGTGGCCGGTTCGTCGAGCTGGTTGTTGGCCGGGCCGGCGACCGCGGCGCACCGCAGCAGCGGCACCGTGCGGGCCGTCAGCAGGCCGCCGAGCGCGGCCGGCACGAGGATGTCGGCCTCCGTCGCGAGGGCGTCGTCCGGATCGGTCCAGGCGGCGCCCAGTTCCGCGGCCAGTTCCCGGGCGGCCGGATCGATGTCGGTGACCACGAGCCGCGCGCCGGCCCGGTGCAGGAGCCGGGCCACGTGGGCGCCGACCGCGCCGAGGCCGATCACCGCGACGGTCCGCCCGGCGAGGTCCGCCGAGCCGAGGGCCTCCTCGGCCACCGCGCCCAGTGCGGCGAGGGTGCCGCGTGCGGTGTGGAGGGAGGAGTCGCCGCTGCCGCCGTCCTCGACGGGCCGGCAGCACACCCGCGTGGTGCGTTCGCCGATCACCGACATGTCGGCCGGGCCGCTCCCCACGTCGGGGCCCGTGAGGTAGCGGCCGCCGAGGGATTCGATCACGTCGCCGATGTCGTGGAGCAGCGCCGTGCGCTCCGCGCCGGCCGGCCGGGCCGCGGTGGGCAGGGCGACGACGGTCTTCCCTCCGCCGTGTTCCAGACCGGCCAGGGCGTTCTTCGCGGTCATCGCCGCCGCCAGCCGCAGGGCGTCCGCGACCGCGGCGGCGGGGTCGGGGTAGTGGGCGATCCGGCACCCGCCGGCGGCCGGGCCGAGAGCGGTCGAGTGGACGGCGACGGTGATCGGGAGGCCGCTGCGGCGGCCGCGCACGATCTGCACCAACTCGTGGGGAGGGAAAGCGGAGTTGAGGGACAGGGCTGCTTCGAGTACGGCTGTCATGCGGCGAAGCTAGCCACTCCGGCCGCGGTTGCGGGCGTTCGCCGAACGGAATTCGGCCCGGCGGCCATAATCGCCGTATGGACGAACTTGATTCGGCGATCGTCCGGCATCTGCAGCGCGATGCGCGGCAGACCAACCGCGACCTCGCCCGCACCCTCGGGATCGCCCCGTCGACCTGCCTGGAGCGGATCCGCGCGCTACGGGCCCGCGGCGTCATCACCGGCTACCACGCCGCGGTCGACCCGGCCGCCCTGAACCGCCACGTCCAGGGGCTGATCCACTTCCAGATCCGCCCGCTCAGCCGCGCGGTCATCGAGGCGTTCAAGACGTACGCCGCCGGCCTGCCCGAGGTCAGCACGGTCTACGTCGTGACGGGGGGCGACGACATGATCGTGCACGTGTCCGTGCCCAGCGTGGACTACCTGCACGGCTTCCTCATGGACAAGTTCACCGAGCGCCGCGAGGTCGTCGGATTCCGTACGTCCGTGATCTACCAGCACGCCCACAACCAGGTGCTCGAACCGCTGGCGCCCTGACGGTCAGGAGGCGCCGGCCGGCGCGGCGGCGCGGCTGCGGAGCAGCTTCTTGTCCGGCTTGCCCACGTCGGTCAGGGGCAGGGCGTCGGCGAAGACGATGCGGGCGGGCTCGTACATGGCGCCCTTCCTGTCGCGCACCAGGGCGCGCAGCTCCGCTTCGCCGACGTCGCCGCCCGGTGTGCGCACGACGACCGCGTGGACCCGCTCGGTGCGGTTGGCGTCGGGGACCCCGAGCACCGCGCTCTGCCGCACCTGCGGATGGGAGTTGAGCACGTCCTCCAGCTCCACCGTGTACACGTGGCCCCCGACCACCACGATCATGTCCTTCAGGCGGTCGACGATCGTGAGGTAGCCGTCCGCGTCGACGAACCCGATGTCGCCGGTGTGCAGCCAGCCGTCCCGCAGCACTTCGGCGGTGAGTTCGGGCTGCTTCCAGTAGCCCTGCATCACGTGCGGGGAGCGTACGCAGATCTCGCCGTGTTCCCCGGCGGGCAGGTGCCTGCCGTCGGGGGCGCGTACGGCGACCTCGACACCGTCCAGGATCTTCCCGGCGGTGCGCAGGAGTCCGGGTCGGGCCGGGTCGTGGTCCTCGGGGGAGAGCATGCTGATCCCGCCCGCCTCGTTCTGCCCGTAGAACTGGTTGAGGACGGGGCCGAAGCGCCGGACCGCCGCCGTGAGGCGGGCCGGGGAGGAGGCGCAGCCGCCGTAGGTGAGCAGGCGCAGGCTGGAGGTGTCGGTGCGGTCGACGTCGGGGTGGTCCATCAACTGGTAGAGGAGCGGCGGCAGCAGGAACGTGTGGGTGATGCGCTCGCGCTCGACGGCCGCCAGTACGGTTCCGGCGTCGAAGCCGTCCAGGAGGACGACGGTGCCGCCGCCGTGCAGCGTGCTGTCGGCCATGAGGCCCGCCGCGTGCGCGAGGGTGGTGCACACCAGGGTCCTGACCTGCTGCTCGTCGGACCAGACCGGCCCGGCCGACACCCACTGCCGGAAGGTGGTGCAGATGGCTTTGGGGTGGCCCGTGGTGCCGCCGGTGTGGCGGATGGTGCAGATGTCGTCGGGGCGCGCCGCACCGGGCAGGGCCGCGGAGGACTCCCCTGCGGCGAGCTCCACGAGGTCCGGGCCCGGGCCGGTGCCGCTGCCGGCGCCGGCGCCGAGCAGGAGTACGCGTTCCAGCGGCACGCGCCGGGCCAGTTCGGCGGCGCGGTCGCGGTGGGCGGGGTCGGCGATCAGGGTCCGGGTCTCGATGTCGCGGAGGATGTCGGCGTGCACGTCGGCCGAAAGGCCCGCGTAGAGGTGGTTGACGGCGCAGCCGAGGAGGCCGGCGGCGTAGCGGGCCGCGATCGTCTCGGGGAGGTTGCCGGAGAGCAGGGTGACCGTCTCACCGCGCCGCACCCCCTGGGAGTGCAGCGCGCGGGCCGTGCGGTGCACGAGGTCCCGTATGTCACCCGCGCTCAGGCGCCGTTCCCCGTGGACTAAGGCCTCCCGGCCGGGTTCCTTGCCGAGGGAGTCGAGGATCTCTTCCACGTGGCTGCGGAAGTGTCCGGTGATGTCGTCCATGTCCATTCCTATTGGTTGACTTGAGCAACTAGCGGGAGCGTAGCGGTCGATGATCCACTGACCCAAGTCCGGGCGCCGACATCCGGCCAACACCGGCGCGCGCGCCCGCGCTTCGACTCCGCGGGCGGGGAATCCCGTCAGGGGTCTTCCGAAGTGGCCCGACCTGTGCAATTTTACATGTCACATGTCAACAGCCTGGTGTCCCCAGCACCCGGCCCCAACGGCCCCGGAGGCCCCCACAGATGCACCCCTTCCGGATATCGAAGGCAGGCGCGCGCAGACTTCCCGCGCTCGGCGCGGCCGCCTTCATCGCGCTCGGCCTGCTCACGCCGCAGAGCCACGCCGCACCCGTCGGCGCCGCCACCGCCCCGGCCGGCGCGCACGCGGGTCCCGCCTCGGCCCCGGCGCCCCGGTCGATCCCCGTCCCCAAGTCGCCGGAGGCGATGGGCAACGGCTCCCGCCTGCGGATCTCCTCGCAGGACGGCACCGAGGAGTCGCGCCCGGCCCCCGCCCCCGCGGCCAAGCCCGCCAAGCCCGCCAAGGGCGACAGGCAGTCGTCCTCCGCCGCCGCCGGGAACGAGTGCGGCGACCTCTCCGGGGTGATCAACGCCACGGGCGGCGCGCTGGTGCAGCAGCTCAAGGCGCTCCCCCAGATCACCTGCACCTACCCGCTGTTCGGCCTCACCGGGGAGAACGCGCGCAAGGCCTTCAACGAGGCCCAGATGGTCACGGTCGCCGGCGCGCTGCGCGACGCTTCCGCCGGCTACTCGGGCGACAACCGCGCCGCCATCGGCCAGTTGGTGCTGTTCCTGCGCGCCGGCTACTACGTGCAGGACAACAACGGGGACGTCGTCGGCCCCTACGGCACGGCGCTGGACGCCGCGGCGCGCGGCGCACTGGACGCCTTCTTCGCCTCCCCGCGCAGCAAGGACGTCACCGACGCCAACGGCGAGATCCTCAACGAGGTCGTCACGCTGATCGACAGCACCCACACGGCCGGCCGGTACGCGGGCGTCGTCAAGTGGATGCTCGGCGGCTACGACGGCACCTGGCCCGGCCAGATGGACCTCGCCATGCAGCACGTCGAGTGGGTCGTCGAGAACGGCTTCAAGGCCAAGAACGACGGCCGCGGCTGGCGCGCCGCCCTCAAGGCCGACCCCGCCATCCTCGACACCTGGGCCGGCTTCATCACCCGCAACGGCGCCCAGCTGAACCGCCTGGACGTCGTCAGCAACGTCGGCCGCCACCTCGGCAACGCCCTCGACGTGCCCGAGCTCAAGGACCGGCTGCGGCCGCTGCTGAAGGACCTCGTCAACCGCTACCCCAACGTCGGCCCCACAGCGCCGATCACGATGAACCTCGGCTGGTACACGCGCCAGTACGACAGGGGCAACTGCGCGGCCTACGCCATCTGCGACCTGGGTGAGCGCGTCCTCCCGGCGATCCTGCCGACCCAGCACACCTGCACCCCGGGCCTGAAGATCCGCGCCCAGGACATGTCCCCCGGCCAGTTGTCCGGCACCTGTACCAGCCTGGTCAACCAGGACGCCTACTTCCACCGGATCATCGGCGACAAGGGCGCGGTCCCCGGCGACCTGAACACCAACCTGGAGGTCGTCGTCTTCGACGACTACACCAACTACTCGCTGTACGCCTGGGCCATCTACAACATCGACGTCGACAACGGCGGCATGTACGAGGAGGGCGACCCGGCAGCCGCCGGAAACCAGGCCCGCTTCATCGCCCACGAGGCCCAGTGGCTGCGTCCGGCCTTCCAGATCTGGAACCTCAACCACGAGTACACCCACTACCTCGACGGCCGCTACAACATGGCCGGGGACTTCGAGGCCGGCATGACCACGCCGACCATCTGGTGGGTCGAGGGCATCGCCGAGAACATCTCGTTCGGCTACCGGGGCGAGCGCAACGCCGACGCCGTCGCCGAGGCCGGGAAGAAGACGTACAAGCTCAGCGAGCTGTTCGACACCGTCTACGGCCAGGACGAGGACCCCCAGGTCAACTCGAACCGGGTCTACCGCTGGGGCTTCCTCGCGGTCCGCTACATGCTCCAGGCACACCCCGCCGACGTCCAGACCGTCCTCGGCAAGTACCGGGCCGGTGACTGGAACGGCGCCCGCACCTTCCTGAAGCAGACCATCGGCACCGGCTACGACGCCGGGTTCGCCACCTGGCTGACGACGGCCTGCGCGACCGACGGCTGCGGTCCGCTGCCGGACGCGGCCCCGGCCGTCCCGCTCTGCACCGCCGCCGACCCCCGCCAGTTCGACGGGAACTGCCGCCGGGACGGCCTCGCGGCCACCGCGGGCAACTACAGCCACCACTTCGTGTACCTGCCGGCCGGCGTCAAGCAGCTGACCATCACCAGCAGCGGCGGCAGCGGCAACGCCGACCTCTGCTACAACGGAAGCACCTGGGCCACCACGAGCAGCCACCAGGCGAAGTCCGCCAACGCCGGCAACGGCGAGACGCTGACGATCGACAACCCGCCGTCCGGCTGGGTGTACTTCAGCCTCGCCGGCGCCCAGGACTTCAGCGGCGTGAGCCTCTCCACGCAGTCCAGGTGACCGGCTAGTCGCGGGGGCGGCGCTCCTGTCGCCACCAGCCCGGGCCCGGCAGGAGCTTGCCCAGGGCGAGGGCCGCGAACAGGAGCGTCGTGGCGGCCACGGTCCACCCGAGTACGCCCAGGCCGGCCGTGGCCAGCACCCCCGCCGTCCCCGCTCCCGACACTCCCGCCGCCACCGGTCCGTACATGCTGGTGCTCCTTCCGATCCGTCCGTCGAACGGGGCCCATGCTCGTCGGCGGCGGCCCCGTCCGCGTCCGCCCGAGGAGGGCAGCGCGCCGTACTCCCCCGGCGGGAGCGGGATGCCTCCGCAGGAGTACGGAGCGCGTCGGCGTACGTCCCGGCGCCGATGCCGGCGGGCTCCGGCGAGGGGAAGCTGAGCGGCATGCCGCCAACCGGAAGGCCCGTACATGGAACTGGTCGCCCTGATACCCGCCCACGACGAGGGCGCGCACATCGCCCGGACCCTGGACTCGCTGCGCCGACAGGTCCGCCGCCCGGACCGGGTGATCGTGATCAGCGACAACAGCACGGACGACACCGTCGCCGCCGCGCGGCGCGCGGGGGCCGAGGTGTGGGAGACGCGGGACAACACCGCGATGAAGGCGGGTGCGCTCAACCAGGCCCTGGACCGCCTGCTGCCCGCGCTCGCGGACGGTGACGCGGTCCTCGTCATGGACGCGGACTCGGTCGTCTCCACCGCCTTCCTGTCGACGGCGCGGGCCCTGCTGGAGGGCGACGGCGCGCTCGGGGCGGTCGGGGGCGTCTTCCACGGGACGACGGGCGGGGGCCTCCTCGGCCAGTTGCAGCGCAACGAGTACCTCCGCTACGGCCGCGACATCGCCCGGCATCCCGCCCGGGTCATGGTCCTCACCGGTACCGCCTCCGTCATCCGCGTCAGCGCCCTGCGCCAGGTCGCCGCCGAGCGGGGACGCGGCCTGCCCGGCACACCCGGCCGGGTCTACGACACGCTGGCCCTGACCGAGGACAACGAGCTCACCCTCGCGCTGAAGACACTCGGCTGGAGGCTGGCCTCCCCGCCGCGGTGCCGGGTCACCACCGAGATCATGCCGTCCTGGTCCGACCTGTGGCGCCAGCGCCTGCGCTGGCAGCGCGGGGCCGTCGAGAACCTCCGCCACTACGGCCTGACCCGCACCACCGCCCGCTACTGGCTGCAGCAGGCCGGCATCGGCTTCGGGGTCGTCGCGCTGTCCTCGTACTTCCTGCTGTGCGCGCTGACGCTGGTGTACGGGCAGTGGAGCTGGAACCCGTTCTGGCTCGGGATCGGCGTCCTGTTCATGGTCGAACGGGTGGTCACCGCCTGGGCCGGTGGTACGCGGGCGCGGCTGCTCGCCGCGGTGCTGCTGGTGGAACTCGTCTACGACGCGGTGATCCAGGCGGTGTACGTGCGCGCGCTGCTGGACATGGCGGCCGGGCGGGCGGCCGGCTGGCACCACCCGGGGCAGCGGGACGCCGCCTGAGCCCGGGGCCGCTCAGCCGTCCTGGGGCCGTCCGGGCCGCAGCAGGCCGCTCTCGTAGGCGGTGATGACGAGTTGGGCGCGGTCGCGGGCGGCGAGCTTGGCCAGGATCCGGCTGACGTGGGTCTTGGCGGTCAGCGGGGACAGGACGAGCCGTTCCGCGATCTCGTCGTTGGACAGACCCCTCCCGATGAGGGCGAGGACCTCGCGCTCCCGCGGGGTGAGCGCGTCCAGGCCCACCGGTCCGGCCTGCGGCTCGGGCACACGGCGTACGGACTCCTCGACGAGGCGGCGCGTGCGCTCGGGCAGCAGCAGGCTGTCGCCGGCTGCGACGGCCCGGATCGCCGCCAGGAGTTCGACCGGGGCGGTGTTCTTGCCCAGGAAGCCACTCGCGCCGGCCCGCAGCGCGGCCAGGACGTACTCGTCGTGCCCGAAGGTGGTCAGGACCACCACCTTGGTGCCCGCCAGCTCCGGATCGCCGCAGATGGCCGAGGTGGCGGCCAGGCCGTCCACGCCGGGCATCCGGATGTCCATCAGCACCACCGCGGGACGCAGGCTGCGCGCCAGCCCGACGGCCTCCCCGCCGTCGGCGGCCTCGCCCACCACGGCGAGGCCCGGCTCCGAGTCGATGAGCGAACGCAGGCCCGCGCGGATCAGGGCCTGGTCGTCGGCGAGCAGTACGTCGATCGTCATGGTGCCTCCGTGGGGATACGGGCCGAGACCTGGAATCCTCGGGCGGTCGGGCCTGCCTCCAGGGTTCCGCCGGCGGCCTGGACACGTTCCCGCATGCCGCGCAGTCCCAGCCCGGTGCCGCCCGCGCCGCCACCCCGGCCGGCCCCGTCGTCCTCGACCACCACGCGGAGCTCGCGTTCGCGGAACGCGAGCCGGACCCGTACCTCCGTACCGGGGCCGGCGTGCTTGACCGCGTTCGTGAGCGCTTCCTGCACCAGCCGGTAGACCGTCGCGCCGATCACCGCCGGCACCTCCCGGGGCGTGCCCTGCCGGCGCAGGCCGATGCGCAGGCCTCCGGCCCGGGCCCGTTCGAGCAGGGCCGGCAGCTCGGGCAGTCCGTGCACCGGGCCGGTGGGGGGTACGTCGTGCTCGGCGGCGCGCAGCAGGCCCAGGGTGGTGGCGATCTCCTCCAGGGCGGTGTCACTCGTCGTGCGGATCACCTCGAGGGAGCGGTGGGCGGCGGCCTCGTCCCGGCCGACCAGGTGGGACGCGACCCCGGCCTGAACGTTGATCAGGGCGATGCTGTGGCCGATCACGTCGTGCAGTTCCTGGGCGATGCGCAGCCGCTCCTCGCCCACCCGGCGCAGGGCCTCGCTCTCCCGGGTCTGTTCCGCGCGCCGGGTCCGCTCCTCGGCGGCCTCGCGCAGGGCCTTCTGGTTCTGGACCGCGACGCCGATGGCGGCCGCCGCGACGAACCATCCGAGCTGGGTGCCGTTGCGCAGCGTGAACGACGGGATGTGGCGGGTCAGCTGCACCACCCCGGTCACGGAGACCACGGCTGCCAGTGTGCAGGCCACGGCGGTGCTCACCGGGCGTGACGCGCCGACCGCGAAGAGCGCGACCAGCAGGGGCAGCGCTCCCGGGAAGACCAGCCTGGTGAGGTAGAGGGAGACCAGGGCGGCGGCCGCGGCCGCCGCGAACACCCCGACCGGGTAGCGGCGGCACCAGGGCAGCACCACGCACCCGGCGGCGGCCGAGGCCGTCTCCGCCCATGTCGGCGCCCGCCCCTCGGCGAGCCCTGGCAGGGTTGCCACCAGCGCGAACAAGGGGACCACGGCCAGCCATACCCGACGCCGTCCTGCCACGGGACGACCCTAGACGCCGGCCCCGGTCCGGCCGTCGTGAACACACCCGGCGCGGACGCGGCCGTACCGCGCCGGGGGTACTCCCCGAGCGGTACGGCCCGGCCCGGGGTGACATCCCGGCGCGGACGCCGCCGCCCCGTCCGGCGGGGGACCGTGAGGGGGTTCGGCGCCGCTCGACGGCGCGTCCTTCCAGCCCAGCGGAGTGCGACCCATGACGGCTACGGCTTTTCGACCGGCCTGCTCCCCGACCGCGCGGCCTGCTTTTCCCTGGTGCGTCACGATGCCCATCCGGGACGGGCGCGGCGCGGACGCCCGGACGGGTGTGCAGCTCTTCGTGGTCTCGGCCCACACGCCGCGCGCCGCCGTGGCCGCGGCCTGTGCGAAGGCGTTCTCCCGGGAGGCCAGGCGCCACCGCCGGGACTTCCGGATCCTGCTCGACGTGGCGGTGGCGGAGCGCTGGGAGCCGGAGGAGGGCCCGTGGGCCGGCAGCCGGTGACCGGGGTACCGGCTGCCGGGCGTGCCGGCCCGCCCCGGTCAGAGGGGGGCCGACGCGTCCGCCCCCGCCAGGAGCTCGGCGATGATCTCGGTGCCGAGTGCGTACGCGGGGACGCCGGCGGTGATGAGCGCGGTCTCGGCGACGCCGACGAGGTCGGCCATGGCGGCGCCGGCGTGCAGGGCGCCCTGCGCGTGGATGCGGGCGGGGTGGGCCCGGCCGAGGGCCAGCAGCTGCCCGAAGTGGACGAGCTGCTGCACCCGCGCTCCCAGCGGGCTGTCCGTCAGCACGATGTGCCGCAGGGCCGCGAGGGCTTCCTCGGTGGGCAGCCGGCCGAACTCCTCGGCCAGGCGGAGCCGGTCCTGCACCCCGCCGGGTACGGCGCCGAGGGTGGAGCGGTAGCGGTCGCGTACGGCTTCCGCGCGGGAGGCCTGCGCGTCCGGCGTCACGAGGCGACCCGGGCGGCCGCGGCGCGGACGGCTTCCTGGGCGCCCGGGGGGAAGTCGACGGCTCCCCCGATCGCCGCGGCGGCGATCTCGGCCTCGGCGCTCTCCTCGATGGCGACGACGAGGTGGGCGGTGGCCGCCGCGTCCGGGCCGAACACCAGCAGGCCGTGGTTGGCCAGCAGGACCGCGGCCGTGGTGGGACGGCGTTCCAGCACCTCGGCGATGCCGCGTACCGACACGTCCGATCCGCGCGGTCCCCAGGGGACCACGGGGATGTCCTCGGCCTGGCCGAAGCGCAGCATCGGCTCGGTGCGGCAGGGCAGGGGCCGGTGGGCGACGGCGAAGGCGGTCGCGGAGGGCGAGTGGGTGTGGATGACGGCGCCGACCCGGGGGCGTGCCCGGTACACCGCGCTGTGCATGGCGATGATCTCGGCGCTGACGGACTGCAGCTCGCCTTCGAGGACTTCTCCGTCGAAGCCGACGGTGGCGAGCTGTTCGGGGCGCAGGCCGCGGACGAAGCCGGGCGTCAGCAGGAGGCGTTCGCCGTCGAGCCGGGCGCTGAGGTTGGCGTGTCCGGAGTGGGACATCACCCCGGCGGTGAAGAGCTGCTCCGCGGCTCGTGCCAGCTGTTCGGCCCGCTCCTCGCGGATGTGCGTGTCGTTCATGGCGCATCTCCAAATGTGCTGCCGGCGGGCGCTCGTTCGCCGCCGTCCACGTGCCGACCACTCTTCAACTTGAACTAAGGTTCAAGTCAAATGCCGGGACGGCGGCCGGAGCCGGCGGCCCGGGGAGGAGGGGCGGAACGTGCGCATGACGATCGGCCGGCTGGCCGAGATCACCGGGGTTCCGGCCTCGGCCATCCGGTACTGGGAGCGTCACGGCCTGCTGCCGCAGCCGGAGCGGGTGAGCGGGCAGCGGCGCTATCCGCCGGAGGCCGCCGAGCGGATCACGGTCCTGCGCAAGTGCCAGCAGGCCGGTCTGAGCCTGGTGGAGATCGGCGAGTTCCAGCGGGAGCAGCCGCAGCGGGAGGCGATGATCCGCGCCAAGATCGGGGAGATCGAGCAGCGCATGGTCGATCTCGAACACGCCCATCAGCTGCTGACGCACGCCCTGCGGTGCGGGGAGGAGGACATCGTCAGATGTCCGAAGTTCCGGGAGCAGATGGCGGCGTGGGAGACGGCGGCTCCGGCCCCGTAGCCGGGCGGTGGCCGTCCGGACGCCGGACCGGCCCGGCCCGGCACGTCGTGTGCCGGGCCGGGCCGGGCCGGGTCGGGTCGGGTCGGGTCGCCAGGGGTCAGCGTGCCGTCAGCACTTGAGTCCGGTGGCGGCGGCGGTCGAGGCCTCGTCCAGCTTCTGGATCTGCGGCTGGAGCTGGGTGAGGGCGTCCTTGCCGGTGGTGTCGCCCGGCAGGTTCTCGTAGCCCTTCTTCAGGTCCTCGGCGGCCTGCTTGACCGCGTCCTGCTCCGCCTGCTTGAGCTTGGAGGCGTTCTCCTTGACGTTGCTCCAGTCCTTCTGGACGGCTTCGTAGGCGTCCTTGACCTGGTCCTTCGTCGCGGAGGCGGGGTTCATGGCCTTGAGCTTGGCGTTGTCCGACTTGAGGGCGTTCAGGTCCGTGCAGAGGTCCGCCGCGGCCTGGGTGGCCTGCTCGGCGGCCGAGTTGTCGTCGCCGTTGTCGGAGCAGGCGGCGAGTCCGAACACCGCGCTGACGCAGAGCACGCCGATCACGGGGAATCGCTTCATGGGAGACCTTCCTGGCAGGGGCAGAACGGAGGTACGAGACATTTCGTGACGCAATGCAAAACTAAACAGGGAGGGGGTGCCGCGCATCCGTACGACGACCGTTCGATACCTTGACGGGGCCATGCCCGAGAACACGACCGTGCGCGAGCTGTGGGACAGGACCCACCGGGCCCTGCTGCCCTGGACCCGCGTACCCGCGGACGAACTGCACGCCCGCTCCCTGGAGGCGGTGACCGCGGCGGTCGCCCTGCTGTGGGGCGGCTGCGACGACGCGCTCCTCGACGCGCCGGCCACCGACGCACAGGTCCACGCGATCGTCGCCGCTCGGACGGCGTACGGGTTCGGCTGGCGCGACGCGGTGCTCGGCGACGTCGCGGCGGACGCGCGGGCCGCGGGACTGGGCCCGGGCCCGGGCGGCCTGTGGGCACCGGCCGGGCGGCGGCACCTCGGCCGGGGGCGGGCGCTGCGGCCGACCCTCCGCGAGGACCTGGAGTTCTTCGCGCGGCATCCCTGGGCCACGGAGCTGGAACACCTCCGGGCCGTCCGGGACGCCGTCGAGGCCTCCCCGGCCGATCCGCGCGCCGCCCTCACGTCGCTCTACCGCACCGCCTGGACCGAGCGGGCCGCCGAGCGCCCGGGGTGGGACGACGCCGGCTGGTGGCAGTACCTGTACGTCGCCGAGCTGACGGCCTGGGCGGTGGTCGCGCTGGGGCTGCCCGCACAGCACCCGGCGGACGCGGGAACGGCGGCCGAGGACGCCGCCGAGGCGGTGAGCCCGTACGACTGGACCTGGCGGGGGACGGGCCTGCCGGAGGGCTTCCCCGACGCGGCCTTCGAGGCGCTCGGCCTGTGAACAGCGGTGGCCCTGCGGCGCGTTGAGCGGTGACCGGGTGTACGCGCTAGCGCGGGGTGGTGGTCACCGTCGCGGTGAAGCCGTTCTGCTCGAACGTACGGATACGGTCTCCCGTGATCTTCGTGATCTTCACCTGGTCCAGCCGTACGGTGGTGTCCACGACCGTGGCGATGGCCGCGACCCCTCCCCCGCCGCCCCGGACGGTGTCCTTCACCGCGGTGAACCTGCCGTCCTGGAAGGCCATCGCGAAGTAGTCGTTGTCGACGAAGGTGTTGTGGCCGGTCTCCATCACGCCGAAGGCGTACAGACCCAGCTGGTTGCCGACGAGGCGGTTCTTGGTGACGGTCACGCCCGTGTTGGCGAGGATCCCGGCGTGCTGGACGTCGAAGAAGAAGTCGGGGCCGCAGCCGGTGTCCGGTGCGCGGCAGGCGTTGTCGCTCACGGTGTTCTGCTCGGCCCGGCCGGTCGCCTCGACGAACTCGATGCCGTCGGTCGAGATGGTCTTCTGCCCGGTGACCACGTTGCGCAGCAAGGTGGCCTTCGAGGCGTCGCTGAGCACGACGATGCCCGCGCCCTGGTAGTCCGTGATCCTGGAGTCCCGGATGTCCGCCGACCCCGCGCCGGGGAAGTCCCCGATGAGGACGGCGTTGGCGCTGCGGGGGCAGGGGGCCATCGGGGTGTCCTTGATGTGGGTCACGGCCGCGTGCCTGAGGTCCAGGTGCGCCCCGCCCAGGACCCGGATGCCGGCCCCGAGCGCGCCCTCCTCGCAGGTGCCGGAGCCCGGCCCGCTCACCGTGAGGCGGGAGACCTTGACCGACGCCGCGTTGCCCAGGGAGAGGATCGAGTTGAGCCCGTCGGGGCCGGCCACCAGGTGCTCGGGGGCGAGGATGGTGGTCCGGCCGGCTCCCGCCCCGGTGAGGGTCAGGTTCTTGTGGACCGTCACCTGCTCCCGGTACACGCCGGGGCGCAGCGCGATGCGGTCCCCGGGGTGCGCGGCGTCCACGGCGGACTGGACGGTCGGGTACGCGGCCGAGGGGACCACCAGTTCGCGCGGCTGCGTCGCGGCGGACGAGGGGGCGAGGGAGCCGAGGGCCATCGCGGCCAGCAGCGTGCCGAGGGCCGCCGCACAACGTGAGCGTAGGGGGTTCATCGCGTTCTCCTGCCGGGGGGAGGGCCGCCGGCCGCGGCCGGTTCGCACAGGGCCACCCGAGCACAGGGCGGGCGGGATCGGCGGGGGCCGTGCCGCAGGGTGGGCCGTCCGGAGCAGCGGGACCACACGGCGAGGCGGGAGGGCGCCCACCGTCCGGGCGCCCTCCCGGCCGGCGACCCGCCCAAGCGCC
>NZ_JBNNPF010000085.1:0-20643 GCF_050275515.1 Streptomyces sp. NPDC004126
CCCTTCGCCCGTTCCCCGGGGGCTCCGCCCCCGGACCCCCGCGCCTCAAACGCCGGCGAGGCTATGAGTAGCCCCGCCGGCGTTTGAGGCGACGGGCGCGCAGCGCCCGTACGGGTCCGGGCAGCGCCCGGGGAACGGTGGAAGGGCGGGTAGGGGACCGCTCCGCGCAGCGGCCAACCACCTGCACACGCCCACCGGCCCCAGCCACCCGAACCGGCCCTGCCCCGCCCCCGACGGACGGAGTCCGGCGCAGCGGCGCGAAGCCCGGGAGGCCCGCCAGGGCCGAGTGGTGCGAGCGGCGCGTCAAGAGGAGAGGTGGGTGCGGACCTCGGCGGCCGCTTCCTCGCCGTAGGCCTTCGTGAAGCGCTCCATGAAGTGGGCGCGGGCCAGCGTGTACTCCTGGGTGCCCAGGGTCTCGATGACCAGGGTGGCCAGCATGCAGCCGATCTGCGCGGCCCGCTCCAGGCCGACGCCCCAGCCGAGGCCCGTCAGGAAGCCCGCGCGGAACGCGTCGCCGACGCCGGTCGGGTCGACCTTCGCGTTCTCCTCCGGGCAGCCGACCAGGATCGGCTCGTGGCCGACGCGCTCGATGCGCACGCCCTGCGAGCCGAGGGTGGTGACGCGGGTGCCGACCTTGGCGAGGATCTCCTCGTCGGTCCAGCCGGACTTGGACTCGATGAGGCCCTTCTCGTACTCGTTCGAGAAGAGGTACGTCGCGCCCTCCATCAGGGTGCGGATGTTCTCGCCGTCCATGCGGGCGATCTGCTGCGAGAAGTCCGCGGCGAAGGGGATCCCGCGGGTACGGCACTCCTCCGTGTGGCGGAGCATCGCCTCGGGGTCGTCGGCGCCGATGAGGACGAGGTCGAGGCCGCCCACGCGGTCGGCGACGGCCTTGAGCTCGATCTGCCGGGCCTCGCTCATCGCGCCCGTGTAGAAGGAGCCGATCTGGTTGTGGTCGGCGTCGGTGGTGCAGACGAAGCGCGCGGTGTGCAGCACCTCGGAGATCCGGACGGACTCGGTGTCGACCCCGTGCCGGTCCAGCCACGCGCGGTACTCGTCGAAGTCCGAGCCGGCCGCGCCGACGAGGATCGGGCGGCTGCCGAGCTGGCCCATGCCGAAGCAGATGTTCGGGCCGACGCCGCCCCGCCGCACGTCGAGGTTGTCGACGAGGAAGGAGAGGGAGACCGTGTGGAGCTGGTCGGCGACGAACTGGTCGGCGAAGCGGCCCGGGAAGGTCATGAGGTGGTCGGTGGCGATGGAGCCGGTGACTGCGATGCGCACGGCGTGGATGCTCCTGCGGATGACGGCGGGTGACAATCAAAACTACCGGGTCCGCGCCCATACTCCGACCCGGCGAAACTACCCCGTAGTAGGACTTCCTTCGCCCAGGATGGCGCCCATACGGTGCCCCCATGACCTATACCGATGGCTTCGGGTACGCGGACCACGCCTCCGACGCGCGGCCCGGCTTCGCACGGCTGCTCGGCGACTGCGCCCGGATGGCCCCGCACTGGGCCGTGGAACGGGAGCCCCGGCCGGGGCGGGTGGCGCCCTCGCAGATCCACGGGGTCAGGGTCCCACCCGCCTCCGCCCGGCTGATCGCCGGCACCGCGGCGTACGGCGACTGAGCCGGGAGGGGGAACGAGGGGAACCGGTTTCGCGGCCGACGCGTCACACCCGCATCACGTACGGCGGGACACGCTAAGGAGCGATGCGGTGACCAGCGAACAACCCGACACATCACGCGGTACACGACGGCGGCCCGCCTGGGCCGTCGGCTCGATCGCGGCCGCCGTCCTGCTGGCCGGCGGCGGTACGGCGTACTGGGCGTCGACGGCGTACGGCGACGCCTCGGGCGGCCCGGCCCGTACGGCGGAGAGCGCGGCCGTCGCACCGCGCTCGGCCGGGTCCCCGACGGGCCCCGGCATCGCCCCCGGTGAGCCGGACCCCTCCGGCGGGCCGGTGACGTACCGGGCGGACGTGAAGCTGCCCGACGGGCCGGGTACCGCGCCCGCCTTCGCCGCGTCCGGGGAGGTGGCCTCCGACGAGGTGGCCCGGCTCGCGAAGGCGCTCGGCGTCGACGGCGTGCCCCGGCTGGTCGGCGACACCTGGCAGGCCGGCGAGGCCGCGGACGGGTCCGGGCCCCGGCTCACGGTGACCCGCAAGGCTCCCGGGACCTGGGCGTTCTCGCGCTACCAGGCCGGCGGCGGCGTCGGGGACGACTGCGTGCGCGGCAAGGACACCTGCGGCCCGGCCACCCTCCCCCAGGGCCCCCGGGAGGGCGCGGGCGCGGCGGAGCCCGTCTCCGAGCAGGCCGCGAAGGCCGCCGCGGCGCCGGTGCTCGCGGCCGCCGGGCAGGGCGACGCCAAGGTGGACGCGCACCTCACCCAGGGTTCCGTCCGGGTGGTGAGCGCGGACCCGGTGGTGGGCGGGCTCCCGACCCAGGGCTGGTCCAGCAGGATCAGCGTCGGGGCCGACGGCGCGGTGGTGGCGGGCAGCGGGGAGCTGAAGGCTCCGGTGCGCGCGGGCGAGCAGGCCGTGGTGGGGGCGGCCGAGGCCCTGGAGCGGCTCAACGCGGCGGCGAAGGGCGGCGGCGACGGCACCGGCCCGGGCCCGAGCGGCTGCGCGACCACGGTGCCGCTGACCCCGGACACCCCGACGGGCGCGACGGACACCCTGCCCTGCAACCCGGAGCCGCGGCCGATGAAGCCGCCGCGGACGGAGAGCGTGCGGGGGGCCGTGCTGGGGCTGGTCGCGGGGACCGTGGACGGCGGGCGGGGCCTCGTGCCGGCCTGGCTGTTCGAGGTGGCGGGCGCGCAGGGCAGGCCCGGCCGTACGGTGGCGCAGCCGGCCGCCGCGCAGGACGCGGGCACCCCGGTGCCGTCGAATCCGCACACCGTGCCCGGGTTCTCGTACGCCCAGGCCGACCGGACGCTGACGGTGAACTTCTGGGGCGGGGTGTGCAGCACCTACACCCTGGAGGCCCGGGAGGAGGCGGCTTCGGTCCTGGTGAAGATCACGGACACCCCGAACAAGCCGGGCCAGGCCTGCATCATGATCGCGCAGGAGATGGCGCTGACGGCGACGCTCCAGCAGCCGCTCGGCGACCGCAAGGTGGTCGACGCCACGTCGGGCAAGCCGATCCCCCGCCAGTAGGGGAACGCGCGAAGGGCCCGGGCCCGGTCGGAATCGACCGGGCCCGGGCCCTTCGGCGTCAAGCCGTGCGGCTTAGCTGAACGAGTCGCCGCAGGCGCAGGAGCCCGTGGCGTTCGGGTTGTCGATCGTGAAGCCCTGCTTCTCGATGGTGTCGACGAAGTCGATGGAGGCGCCGTGCAGGTACGGCGAGCTCATGCGGTCGGTGACGACCTTGACGCCGTCGAAGTCCTTGACGACGTCGCCGTCGAGGGAGCGCTCGTCGAAGAAGAGCTGGTAGCGCAGGCCGGAGCAGCCGCCGGGCTGGACGGCGACGCGGAGCGCGAGGTCATCGCGGCCTTCCTGCTCCAGCAGGGTACGGACCTTCTCGGCGGCGGCGTCGGACAGGAGGATGCCGTCGCTCACAGTGGTCTTGTCGTCCTGTACGGACATCTGCATTCACTCCCGAAGTGGGCGGCTCCCCGCCGGTGGCTGGGGAAACGTCGGACTCTTGCCGTCGATGGCAACCAGCGGGACCGCGGTTTCATTCCGGGTCCGGCGCCTTGTTTTCTCGATTCATGCTCGCACACCCCGGCGGCCCGGTGGACCCCGCGACGAGGACCGGTGGAGTGGCGTACCCCGCACCGCCCCCGGACCGGGCGAATGCGTCACATCGACACTATCGGCATCGTCAAAGTGACGTGAAGCAGCTATCATAGATAACGTCAAATAGACGAGAAGTGTCGATCAAAGCCCCCCGCAGTCCCAGATTTCCTTGTCGCAGAACAGAAAGGGTGCGTGTCGTGACCACCGCCCAGCCTTTGGACGTCCAGCCGACGCCCCTTGCCCTGCTGCTGCTCGGCCGTGAGGCCGACCCCAAGAGCGAGCGCGGGGTGGAGTGCCCCGGCGACCTTCCCTCGCCGTCCGACCCGGACCTGGTGGCGCGCGCCCGCGCCGCGAAGGAGAAGCTCGGCGACAAGGTCTTCATCCTCGGCCACCACTACCAGCGTGACGAGGTCATCGAGTTCGCCGACGTCACCGGCGACTCCTTCAAGCTGGCCAAGGACGCGGCCGCCAAGCCGGAGGCCGAGTACATCGTCTTCTGCGGCGTGCACTTCATGGCCGAGTCCGCGGACATCCTGACCTCGGACGACCAGAAGGTCGTCCTGCCCGACCTCGCGGCCGGCTGCTCGATGGCCGACATGGCCACCGCCGAGCAGGTCGCCGAGTGCTGGGACGTGCTGACCGAGGCCGGCGTCGCCGGTGCGACGGTGCCCGTCTCGTACATGAACTCCTCCGCCGACATCAAGGCCTTCACCGGCAAGCACGGCGGCACGATCTGCACCTCGTCCAACGCGAAGAAGGCCCTGGAATGGGCCTTCGAGCAGGGCGAGAAGGTGCTCTTCCTCCCGGACCAGCACCTGGGCCGCAACACCGCCGTCCGCGACATGGGCATGTCCCTGGACGACTGCGTCCTCTACAACCCGCACAAGCCGAACGGCGGCCTGACCGCCCAGCAGCTGCGCGACGCCAAGATGATCCTGTGGCGCGGCCACTGCTCGGTCCACGGCCGGTTCTCGGTGGACTCGGTCAACGACGTGCGCGAGCGCATCCCGGGCGTGAACGTGCTGGTGCACCCCGAGTGCAAGCACGAGGTCGTGGCGGCCGCGGACTACGTCGGTTCGACGGAGTACATCATCAAGCAGCTGGAGGCGGCCCCGGCCGGCTCCAAGTGGGCCATCGGCACCGAGCTGAACCTGGTCCGCCGCCTGGCGAATCGATTCGCCCCCGAGGGCAAGGAAGTCGTCTTCCTCGACAAGACGGTCTGCTTCTGCTCGACGATGAACCGCATCGACCTCCCCCACCTGGTGTGGACCCTGGAGTCCCTGGCCGAGGGCAACCTCGTCAACCGGATCCAGGTCGACAAGGAGACCGAGAGCTTCGCCAAGCTCGCGCTGGAGCGCATGCTCGCCCTCCCGTAGCGGTCGCGGAGCGGAACGGGAAGGGGCCCCGGCCGGCGTCGTCGACGCCGGCCGGGGCCCCTTCGTACGTGGCTCAGACCTTGACCGGGGTGTCCTCCGAGGCGGACGCCGCGGCCGGGACCACCGTCAGGCGGGCCTTGCGCTTCGCCCGGCGGCGTTCCTTGCGGAGCTCGATCATCGTGTAGAGCGTCGGCACCAGGAGCAGCGTCAGCAGGGTGGAGCTGACCAGGCCGCCGATCACGACCACGGCGAGCGGCTGCGAGATGAACCCGCCCTCGCCGGTGACGCCCAGCGCCATCGGGAGCAGCGCGAAGATCGTCGCCAGGGCCGTCATCAGGATGGGCCGCAGGCGGTGGCGGCCGCCCTCGACGACCGCTTCGACCACGCCCAGGCCCTGCGCCCGGTACTGGTTGACCAGGTCGATCAGGACGATCGCGTTGGTGACCACGATGCCGATGAGCATCAGCATGCCGATCATCGCGGGGACGCCCATGGGGGTGCCGGTGGCGATGAGCAGGCCCAGCGCGCCGGTGGCCGCGAAGGGGATGGAGACCAGCAGGATCAGCGGCTGGACCAGCGAGCGGAACGTCGCGACCAGCAGCATGAACACGATCGCGATGGCCGCGAACATGGCCAGGCCCAGCGAGGCGAAGGCCTCGTCCTGGTCCTCGGAGACCCCGCCGATGGCGGCGGTGGCGCCCTCGGGCAGGTCCAGGGCCTTGAGCTTGGTCTGGAGCGCGGCGCTGACCGCACCCGTGTTGTCGCCGACCGGCTTGGCGGTGACGGTGGCGGCGCGGGCGCCGTCGATCCGGGTCATCGCGACCGGGCCGGGGACCTCCTTGACCTCGGCGATGTCACCGAGCCTGGCGGGGCCGACCGGCAGGGCCTGGAGCTCGGCCAGGGTGGCGGCCGGCTGCGCGGAGCGGATGACGATGTCGCGCTCGGTGTTGTCGAGCACGGCCTTGCCCACCGGGTTGCCGCGGACGGCCTGGGCGACGACCGCGCCCAGTGCGGCCTGGTCGAGTCCCGCCTCGGCGGTCTTGGGGGTGGCGGTGACCGAGATGCGGGGCACGGACTGGGCCAGGTCGCTCTGGACGTCGGTGACGTCCTTGAGGGTGGCCACCTCGGCGCGGACCTGTTCGGCGGCCTTGGCGAGGACGGCGCCGTCGCCGGCCTTCACGACCACGCTCAGGTTCTGGCTGCCGAAGCCGCCGCCCGCCGAGATGGAGGTGTCGCCGATGCCCCGGAGCTTGCCGAGGGCGTCCTGGATGCGCTTCTTGACGGCGTCGGACTGGCCGGCGTCGTCCAGGGTGACCTGGAAGGAGGCCTGGTTGGTGCCCGTACCGCCGCCGAAGGCCGCGAGGAAGCCTGAGGAGCCCACGGTGACCTGGTGGTCCTTGACGCCCTCGATGCCGTCCAGGGCCTTCTCCACCTTGCGGGCGGCCTCGTCGGAGGCGGCCAGCGAGGTGCCTGCGGGCAGTTCCTGCTTGACCGTCAGGACGTCCTGGTCCCCCTGGTCGAAGAAGTTCGTCTTCAGCAGCGGGGTCATCCCGAAGGTGCCGAGGAGGACGACGACCGCGATGGCGACGCTGGTCAGCCGGCGGCGGGTGGCGAAGCCGAGGACCCGTACGTAGATGCGCTGGAGGCGGCTGCCCGCCTCCTTCTCCTCCGCCTCGCGGCGGGCCCGCGCGCGGCTCTCGGCATCCGCCGAGGAGACGCCCTTGGGGGCGCGCAGGAACCAGTACGACAGGACCGGCACGACCGTCAGGGACACCAGCAGCGAGGCCAGCAGGGCGGCGGTGACGGTGAGCGAGAAGGAGCCGAAGAGCTCGCCGATCATGCCGCCGACGAGGCCGATCGGCAGGAAGACGGCGACGGTGGTCAGCGTCGAGGAGGTGACCGCGCCGGCCACCTCCTTCACGGCGGTGGTGATCGCGGCCTCGCGCTCCTCGCCGTAGCCGAGGTGGCGCTTGATGTTCTCCAGGACCACGATCGAGTCGTCGACGACCCGGCCGATGGCGATGGTGAGGGCGCCCAGCGTCAGCATGTTGAGGGACAGGTCGCGGGTCCACAGCACGATCAGCGCGAGGACCACGGACAGCGGGATGGAGACCGCGGTGACCAGCGTCGAGCGGATCGAGGCCAGGAAGACCAGGATCACGATGACGGCGAAGACGAGGCCGAGGAGGCCCTCGGTGGTCAGGCCCGAGATGGAGCGGGCGACGGCCGGTCCCTGGTCGCTGACGACGGTCAGCTCGGCGCCGGAGCCGAGCGTGGAGCGCAGCTCGGGGAGCTTGTCCTTGACGGCGTCGGAGATGGCGACGGCGCTGCCGTCCTTGTCCATGGTGAGGACGAGGGCGAGGCTGGGCTTGCCGTTGGTGCGGGTGATGGAGTCGGCCTTGGCGGGCTCCTGCTTGACGGCGGCCACGTCACCGAGGCGGACGACGGGCTTGCCGGGGCCCGCGGTCAGCCGGAGGTCCTCCAGCTGGGCGAGCGAGCTGTAGCCGGAGCCGACGCGGACGGTGCGGTTCTTGCCCTGCTCGTCGAAGGAGCCGGCGGGGACGGTCGTACCGCCCGCCTTCAGGCCCTGGGCGAGCGCGGCGCCGTCGAGGCCGGCGGCGGCGAGCTTGGCGTTGTCGGGGGTGATGGTGACCTGGAGGTCGCGCACGCCGTCGACGCTGACCTGGCCGACGCCGTCGATGTCCTCCAGGACGGGAACGACGGAACGGTTCAGCTGGTCGGCGAGCGCCTGCTGGTCCTTGTCGGAGGTGACGGCGAGGACGACGGTCGGGATGTCGTCGGTGGAGCCGGCCACGACCTGCGGGTCCACCTCGGCGGGCAGCCGGACCCGGGCCCGGTTGACGGCCTGCTGGACGTCGGCGACGAGCTGCTTGGTGCCGCTGTCGCCGTAGTCGAAGGTGGCGCGGATGAGGGCGTTGCCCTCGCTGGCGGTCGAGGTGATGCCGGTGATGCCGTCGACGCCCTTGAGGGTGTTCTCGATCGGCTCGATGACCTGCTTCTCGACCACGTCGGGCGAGGCGCCCTGGTACGGCGCGAGCACGGAGACCATCGGAAGTTCGATGGAGGGCAGCAGCTGCTGCTTGAGCTGCGGGATGGCTATGGCGCCGAACAGGAGCGCCACGATCGACACGAGGCCGACCAGCGCTCTCTGGGCGAGGCTGAAGCGGGACAGCCAGGACATGGGTGTGGGATCTCTCTGCTGGTCGTTCGCGAGGGCCCCTCCAGCCTTCCGCACCCGGCAAGCCCCCTGCGTCGCTCCCAGGTGCCGTCCTTATGTGCGGCATACCGCGTCCGCAGTACTCCGGCCTACTGCGGTCCGCCGCGGGTCACTCGGCGCGCGGCCGGACCAGTCCCGATTCGTACGCGATGACCACCAATTGCGCCCTGTCGCGGGCCCCGAGCTTGGCCATGGCCCGGTTGACGTGGGTCTTCACGGTCAGCGGGCTGACCTCCAGCCGGGCGGCGATGCCGTCGTTGGACAGCCCGCCGGCGACCTGGACGAGGACCTCGCGCTCGCGCCCGGTCAGCGTGGCGAGCCGTTCGGCGTGGGCGGAGCCGGCGGCGGGGGCGTCGGCGCGGCCGCCCTGGGCGAGGAAGCTGGCGATGAGCCCCTTGGTGGCGGCCGGCGACAGCAGCGCCTCGCCGGCGTGGGCGACGCGGATGGCGTTGAGGAGCTCGTCGGGTTCGGCGCCCTTGCCGAGGAAGCCGGAGGCGCCGGCGCGCAGGGCCGCGGCCACGTACTCGTCGACCTCGAAGGTCGTCAGCATGACGACGCGGACGCCGGACAGCTCCGGGTCGGCGCTGATCATGCGGGTGGCGGCGAGGCCGTCGGTGCCGGGCATCCGGATGTCCATGAGGACGACGTCGGCCCGCCGTTCGCGGGCGAGGGCGTACGCCTGGGCCCCGTCCGAGGCCTCTCCGACGACCTCCATGTCGGCTTCGGAGTCGACGAGCACCTTGAACGCGCTGCGCAGCAGCGCCTGGTCGTCGGCGAGCAGGACTCGGATGCGGGCGGGGCCGGCGTCGGCGGGATCCGTCATGCCGTCAGGGTATTCAGCCGAGTGCGAGGACCAGCAGGACGGTGGTCGCGGCGACCTCGCAGACGGCGCCGAAGACGTCGCCGGTGACCCCGCCGAAGCGGCTGACGCAGCGGCGGAGCAGGAGTTCGGCGGTGAGCAGGGCGGCGAGGACGGCGGCCGCGTGCTGTGCGGCGGCGAACGGGCCCGCCGGGAGGGCGGCCAGGGCGGCGAGGGCGACGACCGCGGCGGCCGCGCACGCGGCGGCCCGGTGCGGGACCACACCGGCCACTGCCGCGCCGAGCCCCTCGGGCCGGGCGGCCGGGACGCCCTCGCGGGAGGCCAGGGTCATCGCGAGGCGGGCGGCGACGGCGGCGAGGACGGCGGCCAGGGCGCCCCGGATCCAGCTGTCGGCGTACGCGTTGGCCAGGGCGGCCACCTGGATCAGGAAGACGACGAGGAGGGAGATGACGCCGAAGGGGCCGATGTCGGACTGCTTCATGATCCGCAGGGCGTCCTCGGCGGGCTTGGCGCTGCCCAGCCCGTCGGCCGTGTCGGCCAGGCCGTCCAGGTGCAGTCCGCGGGTCAGCGCCGCCGGTACGGCGACGGCGACGGCCGCGGCGAGCAGCGGGCCGCCGCCGAGGAGCAGCAGGAGCGTCCCGGGCACGGCGGCGAGCAGGCCGACGGCGAGCCCGGCGAGCGGGGCGCAGGTCATGCCGGTGCGGGCGGCGGGCCGGTCCCAGCGGGTGATGCGCGCGGGGAGCACGGTCAGGGTGCCGAAGGCGAAGCGGATCCCGTCGGCCAGGGAGGCGCGTTCGTCCGGCGGCCCCGGCAGTGGATCATCGGTCGAGTCTGTCATCGGCGCGAACGCTACCCGCTTACGGTGAGCGGTAAATTGCTCAATACGTATCATATCGGGAGCGGGTGTCGTGGGTCACTGGTGGGAACGCAACATCATCGAGCCGGGCAAGCTCCCCCTGCTCCTCGCCCTGCTGTCCTTCGTGCTGTCGTTCCTGGTCACACGGGTGATCACGAGGCTGATCCGGGCCGGCCGGGGCCCCTTCAAGAACATCACCCCGGGCGGGCTCCACGTCCACCACGTCGTGCCGGGCGTCGTCCTCGTCATCGTCGGCGGGTTCGGCGCGATCGGCAGCGGCGGGCACAGCTTCGGCGCCGGACTGTCGGCGGTCCTCTTCGGCCTGGGGGCGGGCCTGGTGCTGGACGAGTTCGCGCTGATCCTGCACCTGGACGACGTCTACTGGAGCGAACAGGGCCGCAAGAGCGTCGAGATCGTGGTGCTGACGGCCGCCGTGGTGGCGCTGGTGCTGGGCGGCTTCCTGCCCTTCGGGGTCAACGAGCTGTCGGCGGAGGAGCGGCACAGCCGCGGGCTCGTCGTCATGAACACCGCCACCAACTTCTTCCTGGCCCTGATCGCCCTGTGGAAGGGGAAGCCGCGCACCGCGATATTCGGGCTGGTGATCCCCTTCGTCGCGCTGATCGGGGCGGTTCGGCTGGCCCGGCCCGGGTCCCCGTACGCCAAGCGCTTCTACGCCAACCGCCCGCGCGCACGGGCGAAGGCGGGGCTGCGGGCCTTCCACCACGACCGGCGCTGGGCCCGGCCCCGGCGCAAGTTCGAGAACTTCATCAGCGGGCTCTCCGACCCGGAGAAGCACCCCGCCGAGCGGCGCGAGTGACACCGAGGGCCCGCCCCCGTGCGGTACGGGGGCGGGCCCTTCGCGGTGTCGGTGCGCCGGGCGTTCCGGGCCGGTCAGCCCGGGATGAGGCCGTCGTCGCTGAGCATGTCCCGCACCTCTTCGAGCGTGGCGTCGGGCGCGGGCAGGATCAGCTCGGACGGCTCCAGCGCATCGTCCGGCAGCGGACTGCCCAGGCGCCGCACCGCGTCCAGCAGGGCGCCCAGCGTGCGCCGGAAGCCCGCCTCGTCGCCGGACTCCATCTCCTCCAGCAGCTCGTCGTCCAGCTTGTTCAGCTCGGCGAAGTGCGAGTCGGCCAGGCTGACCTGGCCCTCCCCCATGATGCGGACAATCATGACGGGCCCCTGTCCTACTGCTTGTCGAACCGGTGCTGGGTCTGCTGCGGCTGCGCGGTGCCGGGGGCGCCGCCCTCGATGGCCTGCTGCTGCGCGGACGGGCCGCCGGCCAGCTCGGCCTTCATCCGCTGGAGCTCCAGCTCGACGTCGGTGCCGCCGGAGAGGCGGTCCAGCTCGGCCTGGATGTCGTCCTTGGAGCCGAGACCGCTCTGGTCGTCCAGGGCGCCGGAGGCGAGCAGCTCGTCGATCGCGCCGGCCCGGGCCTGCAGCTGGGCGGTCTTGTCCTCGGCCCGCTGGATGGCGAGGCCGACGTCGCTCATCTCCTCCGAGATGCCGGAGAAGGACTCCGCGATGCGGGTCTGCGCCTGGGCGGCCGTGTAGGTGGCCTTGATGGTCTCCTTCTTCGTGCGGAAGGCGTCCACCTTGGCCTGGAGGCGCTGCGCGGCCAGCGTCAGCTTCTCCTCCTCGCCCTGGAGGGTCTGGTGCTGCACCTCCAGGTCGCTGACCTGCTGCTGGAGGGAGGAACGGCGGGACAGGGCCTCGCGGGCCAGGTCCTCGCGGCCCAGGGCGAGGGCCTTGCGGCCCTGGTCCTCCAGCTTGGCGGACTGGCTCTGGAGCTGGTTCAGCTGGAGCTCCAGGCGCTTGCGGGAGGTCGCCACGTCGGCGACGCCGCGGCGCACCTTCTGGAGCAGCTCCAGCTGCTTCTGGTAGGAGTAGTCGAGGGTCTCGCGCGGGTCCTCGGCCCGGTCCAGGGCCTTGTTCGCCTTCGCGCGGAAGATCATCCCCATACGCTTCATGACACCGCTCATGGGCTTCGCGCGCCCCCTTCTAGACGGACTGTGCTCCAGGTCACCGACAGGACCCACAGTACGGGCCCTGCCTCTATTACCGCACTGTTCGAGTACGGATGCGCTCCTCCTCCAGGACGAGTACCCCGGTGCCGTATCAGGCGTAAGGAGTAGGTGATCCCCGAGACCCCCGGCAGCCCGGAATCCCGGGTACCGGAAAGAGGCCCGCACTCGGTAGACGCCCGCCGTTGCCGGATCGTTCCCCGCCGGGGTGGGGCCCGTGGCCCCGACCACGTACGCTTGGGTTTTGTGTTTGGTAGCCGCTCCTCCAAGGAAGAGAAGGCCTCCGCCGCCGACAAGGTGAGCGCCGGCCCCTCGCAGCCCCGTGACCCGCAGGCCCCGAAGGGCCGCCCGACGCCGAAGCGTGCTGTGGCCCAGTCGCAGCGCAAGGCCGTGGTGGCCTCGACCGGCAACCGCAAGGAGGACGCCAAGCGAGCCCGCGAGCGTCGCCGCGAAGAGATGGCCAGACAGCGCGAGGCGCTGGCCAACGGCGACGAGCGCTACCTGCCCGCCCGCGACAAGGGGCCGGTCCGCCGGTTCGTCCGCGACTTCGTGGACTCCCGCTTCTCGGTCGCCGAGATGTTCCTGCCGCTGGCCGTGGTCATCCTCGTGCTGAGCATGATCCGGGTGCCCTCGATCCAGAACATCGCGCTGATGCTGTGGCTCGGCGTGATCGTCCTGATCATCCTCGACTCCATCGGCCTGTGGTTCCGCCTGCGCAAGGCCCTGAACGAGCGCTTCGCGAACGAGCCGCGCCGCGGCGCCGTCGCCTACGGCCTCATGCGCACCCTCCAGATGCGTCGCCTGCGCCTGCCCAAGCCGCAGGTCAAGCGCGGAGAGCGGCCCTGACCGGAGCGACGCCCGGAGTATCAGGGGCATCGTCGGGGGAGGGCTTCTCGGGGGGAGCCCGGCTGTGGCTGGAGGGCCTGGGCGGACTGCGCAACGCCGTCCGCCAGGAACTCGTGGGCCGGCAGGTCGAGGAACAGATCACGCAGCGCTTCCCGGTCGGGCAGCGGCTGCGGGTCCTCGACGTCGGCATGGGCCAGGGCACCCAGGCGCTGCGCCTGGCCCGGGCGGGACACCGCGTCACCGGCCTGGAACAGGACGCCGCCATGCTGGCGGTCGCCCACGCCGCACTGGCCGCCGAACCGGCCGGCATCCGCGACCGGGTCGAGCTGGTGGAGGGCGACGGCCGGGAGACCGGCGCGCACTTCGAACCGGGCAGCTTCGACGTGGTGCTGTGCCACGGCGTGCTGATGTACGTGTCGGAACCCGACGCGATGCTCGCCGGGCTGGCCCGCATGCTCGCCCCCGGCGGACTGCTGTCCCTCCTGGTGCGCAACGGCGACGCGCTCGCCCTGCGGCCCGGGCTGGCGGGCGACTGGCCGGGGGCGCTGGCCGCCTTCGACACCGTCGACTACACGAACCGGCTCGGCCTGGACGTACGCGCCGACCGGCTGGCCGACCTGACGGCGACGCTGTCGGGCATCGGCGCGCCGCTGCACACCTGGTACGGGGTCCGCGTCTTCACCGACGGCACCGAGGCCGCGGCGGAGCTCCCGCCGGACGAGGAACTGGAGCGGCTGCTGGCCGCGGAGGAGCGGGCCGGGCGCACCGATCCCTACCGGGGGGTGGCGGCGCTGCTGCACCTGTGCGGAGTCCGCGGCTAGCGCGCTCCCCCGGGGTTCCGCCGTTCCCGGGGGCTCCGCCCCTGACCCCGGTCCTCAAACGCCGGACGGGCTGTCCATAGCCCCGCCGGCGTTTGAGGCGCGGGGGTCCGGGGGCGGAGCCACCGGGGACCGGCGCCGCAGGCCACCCTCACCCCGCCCGGCCAGGGCTCAGGCCTCCGTGGCCGCCCGCAGGCTCATCGGGTAGATCTGCGTGCCGTCCTCGAACAGGGTCACCTTCTCCGCCCCGCCGTCCAGCAGCTCCTTCCAGACCTCCCCGATCCAGGACTCCGCGTCCCCCTGCGTGGTGAACTCCTCCGGCTCCACCGCCGGGGCAACCTCGCTGCCGTCGGCCGCCTCGAACCGCCACGTCCACGCCATGTCCGCCTCCGTTGTTCGTCCGCGATCTCACGCTTCTCGCCTTGAGTGTGCCCAGAGAGTAGCCGGGCGCGCACCACTACCGGCGACGCGGGAGGATCTCTGTGTGGAACTCACTCTGCTCGGCACCGGTACCCCCGAAGGCCTGCCCCGCCCCGGCTGTCCCTGCGCCGCCTGCGCGGTCTCCGTGGGCGGCCTGTCCCGCGGCGCGACCTCCGTCCTCGTCGACGGGGCGCTGCTGCTCGACCTGACCCCCGGGGCCGTACTGGCCGGGGCCCGCGCCGGGCACTCGCTGGCCGGCGTACGGCAGGTACTGCTCACGCACCCGCACGACGGGCCCGCCGTCGAGCTGCCGCCCGGACTGCCCGCGGCCGGGCGGGTGCCCGACGGGCGGGAGCTGTCGGTGATCAGCGGGCACCGGGTGCGGGCGGTGCCCATGGACGCCCCCGGCACCGGGTACGAGGTCACCGGCCCCGACGGCAGCCGGCTGCTGTACCTCCCCCCGGGCGGCGCCCCCGCCGGAACCGGCAACGGGGACGCGCAGCGCCCGTACGACCTGGTCCTCGCCGACGTCCTCGGCCGGCCCGAGGCACTGGCCCGGCTGCGCGCGAGCGGCGCCGTCGGCCCGGCCACCGACGTGATCGCCGTGCACCTGGACCACGACACCCCGCCCGGCCCGGAGCTCGACCGCCGCTGCGCCGCCGCCGGGGCGCGGGCCGTACCCGACGGCACCACCGTCGTGGCCGGCGAGTACCACGCCGTACCGGACGTGCCGCGCCGCACCCTGGTGCTGGGCGGGGCCCGCTCCGGGAAGTCCTTCGAGGCCGAGCGGCGCCTGGCCGCGTTCCCCGAGGTGGTCTACGTCGCCACCGGCGGCACCCGCGACGGCGACGCGGAATGGGCCCACCGGGTCGGCCTCCACCGGGAGCGGCGCCCGGGCACCTGGCGGACCGTGGAGACCTGCGAGCTGGCGCCGCTGCTGGAGCGCGACGGCCCGCCGCTGCTGATCGACTGCCTCGCGCTGTGGCTCACCGACGCCATGGACCGGGCCGGCGCCTGGGACGACGCCGTGTGGGCCGCCGAGGGCCGCAAACAGCTGCGGGCCCGGGTCGACGAACTGGTCGCGGCGGTCCGCGCGAGCCGCCGCCCCGTGGTGCTGGTGAGCAACGAGGTCGGGGCCGGAGTGGTGCCCGCGACCGCGTCCGGGCGGCGGTTCCGCGACGAGCTCGGACGCCTCAACAACGCCGTCGCGGGCGAGTGCGAGCACGTCCTCCTGGTCGTCGCCGGACAGGCCCTCGCCCTCAAGGGACGACCGAGCTGAAGCGGAGCCGGTACACCCCCCGAAGGAGGGTCCGGGCGGCTGTAATCTCTGGCAGATGACCACGCTGAATCTCGACGACTTCTCCGATCTGATCGAACGCCCCGACGGGGGCGTCCGACGTGACGCCGAAGAGCGTCGTGAGCGGCTGGCCGTGCCGCCCGGCGCCCTGGGCCGGCTCGACGAGCTCGCCGAATGGCTGGCCGCCGCGCAGGGCCGCGTACCGGTCGAACCGATCCGGCAGCCGCGCGTCGTCCTGTTCGCCGCCGACCACGGGATCGCCTCCCAGGGCGTCTCCGCCCGGCCCGCGGGCAGCGCCCACGAGCTGGTGCGCGCCGTCCTCGACGGGACCAGCCCGGTCTCCGTGCTGGCCGGCCGGTTCGGCGCGGGCGTGCGCGTCGTCGACGCGGGCCTGGACTGCGACCCCGGGCTGCTGCCCGAGGACGTGGTACGGCACCGCGTACGGCGCGGCAGCGGCCGGATCGACGTCGAGGACGCGCTGACCGCCGAGGAGGCCGAGGACGCGCTGCGACTCGGGATCCAGATCGCCGACGAGGAGGCCGACTCCGGTACGGACCTCGTCGTCCTCGGCGACCTGAGCGTCGGCGGCACCACGGTCGCGGCCACGCTCGTGGCCGCGCTCTGCGGGACGGACGCCTCCGTGGTCACCGGCCGCGGCGGCCTGCCCATCGACGACCTGGCCTGGATGCGCAAGTGCGCCGCCATCCGCGACTCGCTGCGCCGCGCCCGCCCGGTGCTCGGCGACCAGCTGGCGCTGCTGGCGGCCGTCGGCGGCGCGGACGTCGCCGCGATCACCGGCTTCCTGCTCCAGTCCGCGGTACGCCGTACGCCGGTCATCCTCGACGGGGTCGTCTCGGCGGCCTGCGGGCTGGTGGCCCAGCGGGCCGCCTTCCGCGCCCCCGACTGGTGGCTGGCCGGGCAGTCCAGCGGGGAGCCGGGCCAGGCGAAGGCACTGGACCGGATGGCACTCAACCCGGTGCTCGACCAAGGCGTCACAGTAGGAGAAGGCACCGGCGCCCTGCTGGCGCTCCCCCTGGTCCAGGCGGCCGCCGCACTCGCGGCGGAACTCCCGGAGAGGGCTGCTGTGCAGCAGCCGACGGACTGAGACACCGGGCACTACGGGCCTGACCAGTCCGCAGTGCTCGCACTGCGCTGCGGACCGGTGACGCCCCATATCATCGCTTTTCATGGGAGAGGTCCGCTTGACCAGCGCAGAAACCGACCGGAGCCTCGATCAGGCCTCCGGCAAGGGTTCCAACAACAAGAAGGAGCAGGGAGGGGAAGCAGCCGCGAAGCCGGAGAGCCGCAGGGGCACTCCCCGGTCGCGGCGCGGTGCCGCCTTCGCGGTCTGGTACCTGCGGATCGTCACCTTCGTCAACTTCCTCAGCGCCGTGTGGCTCTCGCTCGGGCAGGACCTGCGCCGCCACAACACCGCCGACTTCTACACCCCGTACCTGCTGACGGCCGGGTTCGCCTCCGGGCTGTTCTCGCTGCTGCTCGCGGTCACGATGGGCCGCCGCAAGCGGGCCGCCTGGATCCTGAACCTCGTGGTCAGCGGCATGCTGCTGCTGGCCTTCGCGGTCGCCGCGTTCGCGCCCTGCACCAGCGGCGAACTGAGCATGTGCTACCCCGAGTTCCGCCAGCACGCGCAGAACTGGGTCTCGCTCGCACTGACCGCCGCCTTCGTCGGCGCCCTGCTGCTCGGCCGCCACGAGTTCTACGCCAAGGGCGACCGCTCCAACCCGAAGCTCGCCACGGCCGTGGCCGCCGTCGGCCTGCTGCTCACCTCGCTGATCGCCGCCCTGCTCGTCGGCGCCACCAACACCGACGCCGACCGCGCCGACGCCACGTTCCTGGCCCGCTGGCGATACGGCGTGATGCGGCTGATCACGCTGGCGCCCGACGACAAGGCCTACCGCGCCATCACCACGCCCGCCTGGGTCGACGTCGCCATCAACGTGATGTCGATGCTGCTGCTGCTCGCCGTGCTGTTCGCCGCGTTCCGCTCGCGGCGCGCCGTCGACCCGATCACCCCCGAGGACGAGGAGCGGCTGCGGGCCCTGCTCGCCAAGCAGGGCGACCGCGACTCGCTCGGCTACTTCGCGCTGCGCCGCGAGAAGTCCGTCATCTGGTCCCCGACCGGCAAGGCCGCCGTCACCTACCGCGTCGTCGGCGGCGTCTCACTGGCCTCCGGCGACCCCATCGGCGACCCCGAGGCCTGGCCCGGCGCGATCGAGCCGTGGCTGGCCGAGGCCCGCGAGCACGGCTGGGTCCCGGCCGTGATGGGCGCCAGCGAGGAAGCCGGGCAGATCTACGCCCGGCACGGCCTGGACGCCCTGGAACTGGGCGACGAGGCCATCGTCGAGACCGACGAGTTCACCCTGGAGGGCCGCGCCATGCGCACCGTCCGCCAGGCGTACAACCGCGTCAAGCGGGCCGGCTACACCGTCCGCATCCGCCGCCACGCCGACATCCCCGCCGACGAGATGGCCGTCCTGCTGGAACGCGCCGACGACTGGCGCGACGGCGCGACCGAGCGCGGGTTCTCCATGGCACTGGGCCGTC
This sequence comes from Streptomyces sp. NPDC004126, assembly GCF_050275515.1. Lineage (NCBI taxonomy): Bacteria > Bacillati > Actinomycetota > Actinomycetes > Kitasatosporales > Streptomycetaceae > Streptomyces > Streptomyces sp. NPDC004126. Next base: position 17,996 of record NZ_JBNNPF010000085.1, read on the forward strand.
TGGGCGACCCGGGCGACGGCCAGTGCGTGATGCTGGAGTGCACCGACGGCAACGGCGACCTGCGCGCCGTGCTGTCCTTCGTGCCGTGGGGCCCCAAGGGGCTGTCCCTGGACCTGATGCGCCGTGACCGGGACTCCGAGAACGGCCTGATGGAGTTCATGGTCATCGAGCTGCTGGAGCGCTCGAAGGAGATCGGCGTCACACAGGTCTCGCTCAACTTCGCGATGTTCCGTTCCGTCTTCGAGCGGGGGTCCAAGCTCGGCGCGGGTCCGGTGCTGCGCATGTGGCGCTCGCTGCTGAGCTTCTTCTCCCGTTGGTGGCAGATCGAGTCCCTCTACCGGGCCAACGCCAAATACCGCCCGATCTGGGAACCGCGGTTCATGCTCTTCGAGAAGAGTTCGGACCTGCTGCGGATCGGAATCGCGGCGGGTCGGGCCGAGGGCTTCCTGGAGGCACCCGGCCTGCCCAAGTGGCTGCACCGCAAGCACCTGGAGACGATTCGTTGACGTCGTGGAAGACGGAGGTCCGGCAGTTCGCCCGCCGTGAGTGGGGCCCTCTGCTGCTGACCGTGCGGGACGCGCTCGTCCGCGACAAGTGGCGGGCCGTCCCCATGACCCTCGGGGCGGTCGCCCTGACCTCCGTCTTCCAGATCGTCCAGAACACCCCCTGGGGCTTCCAGCCCGTACAGGACCTGGGGTCCGTGAAAGCCGCCGACCCGCTGTGGCTGGCGCTGCTGCGGACCCCGCTCTCCCTCTTCGTCCCCGCCCTCGACCTTCCCGTGTGGGGGGCGCTCGCGCAGATCCTGCTGGTCTTCGGCATCGCCGAGATCTGCATCGGCTGGTGGCGCACCCTGCTCATCGGCTACGTCGCCACCATCGCCGGGACCACGTACGCCCGCATCGGGCTCTCGCTGGGCCCCGACCACCCCTTCGGGCTGCCGGTGACGGACCGGATCGTCAACGACACCGGGCCGTCGGCGGCCGTCGTCGGCCTCGCGATCTACGTGTGCTGGCGCTACCGGGCGTACCTCACCGGGGCCCTGGTGATCCTCGTGATGATCGGCGAGGTCCTGGTCAAGAACAACCTCGCCGGCAAGGAACACCTCGCGGCCATCGCCGCCGTCATGGCGGTGTGCGTCGTCCGCGCCACATGGGGCCCCGCCCGCTCCCGGGCCCCGCTCGGCCCCCGCCCGCCCGCTCCCCCCTCCTCGCCCCCGCCCCCGGGATCCGCGCGGCTCTAGCGTGAGCCCGTACCGTGTCCGGGTGACGACAGACCTCGGGCCCTTCGCCGCCACCCGGCAGTGGATGCGGGCGCATCCGCTCGCCACCGACGCCGTGCTCGCGTTCGGGGCACTGGCCGCCATGGTCGTCGGGTCCTTCGCCGACCCGCACGGGCCGCACGGCCCGACCTTCGGCACGCGCACGCCCGAGCCCTTCTCCCTGCTGCTGATGCTGCTCGGCGCGGCCGCCCTCGTCCTGCGGCGCCGCAGGCCCCGTACGGTCCTCGCCGTCACCTGCGGGCTGTCCCTGCTGGAGCTGACCACCGGCGAGCCCAGGGCACCCGTCGCCATGAGCGCGGTGATCGCCCTGTACACGGTCGCCGCGCTCACCGACCGGCCCACCACCTGGCGGACCGGGCTGCTCACGATGGCCGGGCTCACCGGGGTGGCGATGCTGGCCGGCCCGATGCCCTGGTACGCGCAGGAGAACATCGGCATCTTCGCCTGGACCGGGATGGCCGCCGCCGCCGGCGACGCCGTGCGCAGCCGGCGCGCCTTCGTCGACGCCATACGGGAACGGGCCGAACGGGCCGAACGCACCCGCGAGGAGGAGGCCCGGCGGCGCGTCGCCGAGGAACGGCTGCGGATCGCCCGGGACCTGCACGACGTGGTGGCCCACCACATCGCCCTGGTCAACGTCCAGGCCGGAGTGGCCGCGCACGTCATGGACAAGCGGCCCGACCAGGCCAAGGAAGCCCTCGCCCACGTACGGGACGCCAGCCGCAGCGCGCTGAACGAACTCCGCGCCACGGTGGGACTGCTGCGCCAGTCCGGCGACCCGGAGGCCCCGACGGAACCCGCGCCGGGACTGGCCCTGCTGGACGAACTCCTCGACACCTTCCGGCACGCGGGCCTCCCGGTGGCGGCGACCGTCCAGCTCGGCCCCGGCACCGACCCGCTGCCGGCGGCCGTGGACCTGGCGGCGTACCGGGTCATCCAGGAGGCGCTGACCAACGTCCGCAAGCACGCCGGCCCGGGAGCGCAGGCCGAGGTCAGCGTGGTCCGGGTCGGGCCCTCGGTGGAGGTGACCGTACTGGACGACGGCGGCGACTCGGCGGACTCCGCCCCGGCCCCCCTCGACCCGGGCGGCGGCCACGGCCTCCTCGGCATGCGCGAACGCACGGGCGCCCTGGGCGGCTCCTGCTTCGCGGGACCGCGCTACGGGGGCGGCTTCCGGGTCCACGCGATTTTGCCGGCGTGAGGGGGCCCGCTGTCTCCCCCGCGAGGGAGCGGGGCGGCGGGCTGGGGGCGGGATCTCCTCGGGCGGTAGTCGTGGAGGGTTTGGGGGTTTCCCGTCAGTCCCATCGTCCTTCCGCTTCGGCCCGGTCCCTCAAGGGCGCTCCCTCCGGTCGCGTCGCTTCGCGATGGC
>NZ_JBNNPF010000086.1:0-20426 GCF_050275515.1 Streptomyces sp. NPDC004126
CGGCGCGCAGCCGGTCCCAGTCGGAGAGTTCGGCGACCGCGCGGGCGCGCTTGTCGCGGATGGTGTGGGTGGCGTGCCGGAGGTTGGCGCGCAGCCCGTACTTCTGCAACACGGACGACCCGATGGCCGACGGCGCCGAGCAGTGGCTGGAGGACGTCGAGACCGGCCCCACGGTCCGGCTGATCACCGAGCTGGCCACCGGGCTCGGCATCACCGTCCACGCCTCCCTCTACGAGCGCGCCGAGGACGGCGGCCTCGGCTACAACACGGCCGTCTGCGTGGACTCCGACGGCGGGCTCATCGCCCGCACCCGCAAGAACCACATCCCGGCGTTCCCCGGCTACCGCGAGGACCTGTGCTTCCGGCCCGGCGACAGCGGCTTCCCGGTCGTCGCCCACCAGGGCGCCCGCTTCGGCTTCCCGACCTGCTGGGACGAGTGGTTCCCGGAGCTCGCCCGCGCGTACTCGCTGGCCGGCGCGGACATCCTCGTCCACCCCACCGCCATCGGCTCCGAGGTGGACCTGCCGGACTTCGACACCCGCCCCATGTGGGAGCACGCCATCAGCGCCAACGGGCTCGCCAACGCCCTGTTCGCCATCGTGCCCAACCGCGTCGGGACCGAGGGCCGCTCCGTCTTCTACGGCTCCTCGTTCATCTCCGACCCCTACGGCCGGGTCATGCTCCGCGCGCCGCGCCACACCCCGGCCGTCCTCGTCGCCGACCTCGACCTCGACCAGCGCCGCGACTGGCTGGAGTTCGGCCTGATGCGCACCCGCCGCCCCGAGCTGTACGGCACCCTCACGGAGCGGACCGACCCGCGGGCGGTGTAGCGCACGCGTACGGACATCCCGGTGACCTCGTGGACGGGCCGGCGGCAGCGGGTGCCTCGCGCGGCCCGCCCCTCAAGTCCCTCGCCCCGGCACACCGTCCGGAGCACGGACATCCTGTGTGATCAGCGACTCATCCGCTTGGTGGGAGGGCCCGCGGGGTTGTAGCGTCACGGCGACATAAAGACATAGCGACGACGGCGAGGCGGAAGCCCGGTGTGAATCCGGCATGGTCGCGCCACTGTGTGCTGCGTCGGCGCCCCTCCCCGGGGCGGCGTCGCGGCGAGTCAGACCCGAGGACCGTCGTCCCGCACCACCGTATGGGACGCGTTGTTCCCCGAGGAGGTTCCACCATGGCCGAGGCTCTCGCTTCCGCTGCCGTATCCGCCCCCGCCCTCTCGCCGTCGGCTCCGCTGCCGGTCAAGGCCGTCCTGCCCTGGGCGCTGTTCGTCGGCCTGCTGATGCTGGTGGCCCTGTACTTCGTCGGCGCGGAGCAGGGTGCCACCGCCGTGTTCTCCGGCGAGGGCGTCCACGAGTGGGTGCACGACGGCCGTCACCTGCTCGGCTTCCCCTGCCACTGAGAGGCGCGCGCACCATGTACGCCTCCACTGTCAGAGGTCTCCTGGTCCGCGGCATGCTCGCGGGCCTGATCGCCGGACTCTTCGCCTTCGCCGTCGCCTACGTGGTCGGTGAGCCCCCGGTCCGGGGCTCCATCGCCGTCGAGGAGGCGGCCGCCGCCAAGGAGGCCGCTCCCGCGGCCGGCCACGCCGGTCACGGCGGCGGCGACGCCACCGCCGCCGCGGAGGAGGAGGAAGAACTCGTCAGCCGGCCCGTGCAGTCCACCGTCGGTCTCGCCACCGGCGTGCTGGTCTACGGGGTCGCGCTCGGCGGCATCGCCTCCCTCGCGTTCTCCTTCGCCCTGGGCCGCTTCGGCCGGTTCGGCCCCCGGGCCACGGCCGCCCTCACCGCCGGGGGCGCGTTCACGCTGGTCTACCTGGTGCCGTTCCTGAAGTACCCGGCGACCCCGCCGGCCGTCGGGAACCCGGACACCATCGGCCAGCGCACCACGCTGTTCTTCCTGATGATCCTGCTCAGCGTCCTGCTGGGCGTCGGCGCGATCGTCCTGGGCCGGCGCCTGGCGCCGCGCCTGGGCAACTGGAACGCCACTCTGGCGGCGGGCGGCGGCTTCGTCGTCGCCACCGGCCTGGCCTTCCTGGTCCTCCCGGACAACACCGACGCCGTCAAGCCCGAGTTCCCCGCAGCCCTGCTGTGGGACTTCCGGGTCGCGTCCATCGCCGTACAGCTCGTGCTGTGGGCCGTGTTCGGGATCGTCTTCGGGGTCCTCGCCCAGCGGCTCCTGGCCCACCGCACCGATCCGGCGGGTGCGGAGGCGACGGCGGCACGCCCGGCGTCGGCCCTCGTCTGACCGCACGACGTGCACGCCCTCAGGGCCCTGCCGCCCCGGAATCCCGGGACGGCAGGGCCCTGTTCGTACCCGGTCAGCCGCGGTCGCCGGTGAGGCACGTGCGGACCTCACGGGCGGCGGTGACCGGCTCGGGGCGGGAGACGTCCCCTGCGAGCACCGGGGGCCGCACGTAGCGGGTGCCGTAGGACTGGACCCGGCCGTGCCAGGTGGCGAGGTAGCCGGTGAGCTGTACCCGCCGCCCTGGCCGACGCTCCGTCAGGGGCGGTGCAGACGGGGGGCCAGGGCTGCCATCGCCGCCATCAGCGCCGGCAGCACCAGCATCGCCCAGCGCAGGGTCGTCGCCTCCGCCAGGGCGCCGATGACCGGGGGGCCCGCGAGGAAGCCGACGTAGCCCACGGCCGAGACGGCGGCGATGGAGGAGCCGGTGTGCCCGGGCCGCAGGGCGGCCGCGTGGGCGAAGACGAGGGGGATGACCGCGGCCATGCCCAGGCCGAGCAGGGTGTAGCCGGCGAAGCCCGCCGCGGTCGTCGCGTCGAGGATCGGGATCAGGGCGCCGGTGCCCGCCACCACGGCGCACAGGAACGTGAAGCGGGCCGTGCCGAGGCGGGCGCGCAGCCGGTCGGCGGTGAGGCGGCCGACGACCATGCCCGCGGAGAAGACGGCGTACCCGAGGCCGGCGGCGCCCGCCGAGGCTCCGGTCTCCTCCGTCAGGTAGACGGCGCCCCAGTCGTTGACGACCCCCTCCCCCATCAGGGCGCAGAACGCCACGAGCCCGGGGATCCACAGGCCCGGCCCGGGCAGGGCCAGCAGGGGTCCGGTCCTGGACGGGCCCCCGGTCCGCGGCGGTTCGGGGGCGAGGGCCGTGGCCGCCGCCCCCGCGACCGCCAGCAGTACGAGGGCGGTCACCGTGAAGTGGGCGCGGATGCCGATGCCGGCGGAGGCCGCGAGGCCGCCCGCCGTGGCGCCGGCGATGCCGCCGAGGCTGAACATGGCGTGGAAGCCGCCGAGGACGGGGCGTCCGTAGGCGCGTTCGACCAGGACGCCCTGGGTGTTCATCGCGACGTCGACGGCCGTGTTGCCGCAGGCGAACACGGCCAGGGCCGCCGTCAGCACCGCGAGGTCCGGGACGAACGGCAGGCTCGCGAGGGCGCCCAGGTAGGCGGCCATGCCGGTGCACAGGACCGTACGGCTGCCGTACCTGGCTACCAGGCCGCCGACCAGCGGCAGCCCCAGGAAGGCGCCGCCGCTCAGGCCGACGAGGGCCACGGCCAGTTCCCCGGCGGACAGGTCCAGCCGGCTCTGGACGCCGGGTACCCGGGCGGCCCAGGTGGCGAAGGCCGCGCCGGTGACGAAGAAGACCGCGCAGACGGCCAGCCGCATCGTCCGCGGGCGCGGGCTCCGGGCGCGGGCGGGCGGCGCCGCGCGTCCGCCCGCGGTCTCGGGCTCGTTGCGCATCTGCGTCGGTCCCCTCGTCGTTCGTGTGCCGTCCGTCCCGGCCCGTCAGTGCGCCGGGCCGGCGGTCCGCCGGGTCAGGTCGGCCAACGCGTCCCGCTCCTCGACGAGAACCTTGTACAGGACTTCGGCGTAGCGGTGCATCGTCGTCACGTCGTTGGGCGGGCCGAGGGAGCTGAGGCTCTGTCCGAGCACCAGGCGGCGCAGGCAGACCTCCTCGCTGACGGGGTACTGCGCCGGATCGTAGTGGTGGCCGGGGCGGGCGTGCCCGCAGCTCCAGGGGCAGCCGCGGCCGTAGCCGCGGAGCTCCTGGAACAGGGTCTGTCCGGGTACCGGCTGCGGCTGCCAGCGCGTGATGTGCAGGCCTTCGGCGTTCACCGCCCGGGCGAGGGCGTCGCGGAAGGCGGCGACGGGGAGGCCGTCGAGGCCGAGCTCCTCGGGCATGACGAGCAGCGGGTAGAAGAAGTAGACGTGCGTGCGGTCCTCGGGGACGGCAGGCGTACGGATGCCGGGTACGCCGGCCAGGGCCCGGGTGAGGGCGGCCCCGTTGGCCTGCCGTACGCGGGACATCTGCGGCAGGCGGGTGAGCTGGGAGCGGGCGAACGCGGCGGCGAGGACGTCGATCCGGTAGTTCCAGCCCATGATGCGGGCGTTGTAGTCGCGGCTCTGGCCCGGGAGTTCCTCGCCGAACATCAGGACCCGCCGGGCCAGCCGGTGCTGTTCCCCGTCGCGGGTGGCGAACAGGCCGCCCTCGCCGAGGGCGGAGAGGGTCTTGGAGCCGTTGAGGCTGGCGCCGCTCATGGTGGCGAGGGACCCGACGGGGCGGCCGCGGTATGAGGCGCCGTGTGCCTGCGAGGCGTCCTCGATGAGGACGAGGCCGTGCCGGTCCGTGATCGCCCGCAGGGCGTCGTAGTCGGCGGGCAGGCCGTTGAGGTCCACGGCGACGACGGCGCGGGTGCGGTCGGTGATCCGTTCCTCGATCCGGGCGGGGTCGATGTTGAAGGTGGTGGGGTCGGTGTCCACGAACACCGGGATGGCGTTGGCCTGGAGCACGCAGGAGGCCGAGGCGAGGAAGGTGTCGGCCGGCACGAGCACCTCGTCGCCGGGCTCGACGCCGGCGGCCGCGATCGCCATGTGCAGGGCCGCGGTACCGGAGTTGGCGGCGAGGACGTGGGGCATGCCGGTGTACTCGGCCCAGGCCTCTTCCAGGTCGCGCACGGTGCGCATGGGCCAGTGCCACGGGGTCGCCCCGTCCATCGCGTCGAGCACGGCCCGGCGGTCGGCGTCGGTGATGTGCGGCCAGGGGGCCGCCTCCCCTTCGGCGAGCAGCGGCGCACCTCCGTCGACGGCTAGCACGGCCTGGCCTCCAGGCTCCGGCGCGCCGGGGTCTCGCGGCGGAACACCGCCCTGGCGGTGGGGAGTTCGGGGTACGGTCCGAGCAGGCCGGCCAGCCGGGTGAGGCCCTCGGCCAGGGTGATCCGGGGGGCGAAGCCGAGTCCTTCCAGCCGGGTGGTGTCGGCGAGGAGGGTGAAGCTGTCGGCCAGGCTGGAGGGGTCGGCGTCCAGCAGCGCGGGGCGGCCGGTCGCCGCCCCCACTTCCGCGGCGAGTTCGCGCATGGAGACGGCGGTGCCGGTGCCCAGGTTGTAGGTCTCGCCGTCGGCGCCCCGGTCGGCCAGGGTGATCAGTGCCCGGCAGAGGTCCTCGACGTGGATGAAGTCGCGGCGCTTGCGGTCGATGTCGCCGACCACGGGGATGGGCTGCTCGTTGAGGTGCCAGCGCAGGAACTGCGAGACCTCCCCGCCCGCCCGGCGGGGGTCTTCGCCGGGGCCGTAGACGACGAAGGAACGGCCGGTGACGACCGGCAGTCCGGCGGTGGCGTGCAGGCTGCGCAGGGTCAGCTCGCCGGAGAGCTTCGAGGCTCCGTACGGGAGGAAGGGCGAGGTGGGGTGGTCCTCGTCGATCGGGCTGCGGCGCGGGGTGCCGTAGACGATGGCGGAGGAGAGGTAGACGAGGCGGCGCACCCCCAGCTCCAGGCAGGCGTTGCCGACGTTGCAGGTCGCGAGGGCGTTGAGGTGGAAGTCGCGGCGGGGGTCGGCCACCGACTCGGTGCCGCTGGCGTTGCCGGCGAGGTGGAACACGGCGTCGGCGCTCCGCAGCGCCAGCAGCGTCTCGCCGTAGTCGCGCAGGTCGGCGCGGACGTGGCGGACGCCGGGCAGTTCCGCGAGGCCGGGGGGAAGCGGGGCGTGGTCGACGACGGTGACCTTCCGGGACAGCGGGCCGAGGGCCGTGACGAGGTGTCGGCCGACGAAACCGGCTCCGCCGGTGACGGCCACGTCCTCGTAGGGCGTTTCGGGTGTGTCGGGGCCGTGGTGGTGCACGATCACTCCATTCGGGGTCCGGCGTGGTCCAGCGGGGTCCGACGGGATCCGGGGCGAGGGGAATGGCGGGAAAGGGCGGGCACCGGGCCGGGGTCACGCGGGGCGCGCACGCCTGCCGCCGTGCACGGGGTGTGCGCCGGGCCGGAGTGCCGTCCGGCGCCGGTCCCGGACCCGCGGTGCCGCTCGCGCACCTGATCGGTGGCCGGCCCGGCCAGTGCACCACGCCGACTCCCCGTCGGCGCAAGGGGTTCCGGGCAGACTGGCCGAGACCGCCCGCCGCCCGGGCACGCGGCGGCGTGAGGAGCGGAGCCGGTCCGTCTCCGCCCCCACCGAGGGCGGAGGGAGAGGCTCCGCCCAAACCGGAAGCAGGGGGCGCACCGTTGCACGGCGGCGCCCGGATGGCCGGTTCGGCGGGCTTGACCTGGGGCGACGGGAGGTGCTCCACAGCGGCCGCACCCCGGGCGCGGACCGATCCGTGGAACCCGTCTGAAGGTGTGAACACGAATTTCACACATCTGCTCTTCATACCGGGCCGCCATGGTCTAGATTGACCGTGCTTCAGCTGTTCGTACACGAGCAACCAGTAAACGATCTACAGGTCAGGCGCTACGGAAAGCGGGCAATCACGTCCCCCCGGCACGAGGCGTGGGGGATGATCAATTCTCGGGGCCCGGGAAAGGGCCTTGGGTGCGGGGGAGCACCCGAGGTTTCGGCGGGTTCTCGCGCACGTCGCAAGTCTGGCGGGGCACGTCCGTTCGCTGCCGCCGGGGTGGGTTGTCCAAGCAGTTCCAGACGGCCGGGGGGGGATCCCGGGGAGGAACGGCGCGGTCGGGAGGCGGGGGCCTCCCGGCGGAGCACGGTGATTGGCGAACACGTCGTACCACTGGGGACCTTGGGGGGTTCTGTGCGGCAAGGGGGATTAGTCAGCTCGTTCCCGTCTGCACGCGGGCGTCTGGCGAATGGGGCGATCAGCCGTCCCGCGAGTGACTGGGAGCAGCGGTACCGACGTACCGTGATGACCAGCGATACCGTGGCCACCGCCCTGGTGGTGGCGTCCATCGGCAACTTCTTCGGGGCCCGGGACGCGGCCAACTGGCACGAGAAATGGGGAATTCTCGCATTCGGCACCGAACTTCTGGTATTGGCCGCACTGGCCGTCAACCGGTCGTGGGCTCCGGCGGTTCTCGGCCAGGGTGCCGAGGAATTCCGCCGGCTCGGCCGCTCATTGTTCACGGCGACCGTCGTGCTCGCGCTCGGCGGGATCGCCCTCGCCTCGCGCAACATCAAACTCTGGATCTTCGTCGCGATCCCCGCGATCGCGCTGGTCACCATGACCACGCGGTATCTTCTGCGCCTCTGGCTGCACAAACAGCGGAAAGAGGGGCAGTGCCTGCGACCGGTGCTCGCCGCCGGGAGCCCGGCCACCCTGCACGACCTGATCACCCGCACCCGCAAGTTCCCGCACCTCGGCTGGCGGGTGGACGCGGTGTGCACGACGGACGGTCTCGGACTCGGCGGAGACGGTGACCAGGGCGACCAGCTGGACGGCGTACCCGTCGTCGGCCGGCTGGCGGACGTGGCCAACCACGTCCGGCGCGACGGCTACCGCGTCGTCGCGGTCACCCCGGACCCGCACTGGTCTCCGGACCGGCTCCAGCGGCTGGCCTGGAACCTGGAGGGCAGCGACGCCGAGATGGTCGTGGCCCCGGTACTGATGGAGGTGGCCGGCCCGCGGCTGCACGTGGACGCGGTGCTGGGGATCCCGCTGCTGCGGGTCAGCATGCCGATCTTCACCGGCGGCCGCCGGGCCGTCAAAGAGGTCGTCGACCGGGTGGGCGCGGCGGTCCTGCTGATGCTGTTCGCGCCGCTGATGGTGCTCGTCGCGCTGCTGGTGGTCGCGGACAGCCGGGGCGGGGCGGTGTACCGGCAGCGCCGGGTCGGCAAGGACGGCCGCGAGTTCACCATCCTGAAGTTCCGCACCATGGTCGCGGACGCGGACCGGGTGCGTGCCGAGCTGGCCGACCGCAACGAGGGCGCCGGCCTGCTGTTCAAGCTGCGCCGGGACCCGCGGGTGACCCGGGTGGGATCGGTGCTGCGCCGGTACTCGATCGACGAACTCCCGCAGCTGTTCAACGTGTTGACGGGGTCGATGTCGCTGGTCGGTCCGCGGCCCCCGCTGCCGGAGGAGTCCGCCGCCTACGGTCCGGACATCCGGCGGCGGCTGCTGGTCAAGCCCGGGCTCACGGGTCTGTGGCAGATCAGCGGACGCAGTGACCTGTCATGGGAGGAGGCGGTCCGGCTGGACCTGCGGTACGTGGAGGACTGGTCGCTCGCCCTGGACACAGTGATCTTGTGGAAGACGCTGCGTGCGGTGGTCTACGGGCAGGGGGCCTATTGATGCGCGCCCTATCGATGCGTGGGAGTCGTCGTCGGGCAGACGCGCGGACCGCAGGCCGTGGGGGCCTGCGTGGGGGGAGGAACGAGTCATGAGGGTCAGTGTTTTCGGGCTCGGCTACGTGGGCTGCGTCTCGGCCGCGTGCCTGGCCAGCATGGGCCACGAGGTCGTCGGGGTGGACGTCAGCCAGGTGAAGGTGGACCTGGTCAACGACGGCAAGGCCCCGGTGGTCGAGGAGCGGATCGGCGAGCTCATCGCCGAGGTCGTGCGGACGGGGGCCCTGCGCGCCACCGGTGACGTCCGCGAGGCGATCATGGAGAGTGAGGTGTCGCTGGTCTGTGTGGGCACGCCGTCGGAGTCCAACGGCAGCCTGTGCACCACGTACCTGGAGCGGGTCACCGAACAGATCGGCGCGGCGCTGGCCGAACGGGGCGGGCGGCACACCGTGGTGTTCCGCAGCACCATGCTCCCCGGCACCTGTCTGGACCTGCTGCTGCCGATCCTGGAGAAGTCCGTCGGCGGCACGGCCGGGGTGGAGGTCGGGGTCGCGGTCAACCCGGAGTTCCTGCGCGAGGGCACCAGCGTGCGGGACTTCTTCGACCCGCCGAAGACCGTGATCGGCGAGCTGGACCCGGCGAGCGGCGACGTGGTGGCCAAGCTGTACGAGGGCCTGCCCGGCGAGGTGTTCCGGGTCCCGGTCCCGGTGGCCGAGGCGATCAAGTACGCGGACAACGCGTTCCACGGCCTCAAGATCGGGTTCGCGAACGAGCTGGGCGCGGTGTGCCGGGCGCTCGGGGTGGACTCGCACCAGGTGATCGACGTGTTCCTGGCCGACCGCAAGCTGAACATCAGCCCGGCCTACCTGCGGCCCGGCTTCGCCTTCGGCGGGTCCTGCCTGCCCAAGGACCTGCGCAGCCTGGTCCACGCGGCGCAGCGGGCCGACGTGTCGGTACCGATCCTCTCCCACGTGCTGCCCTCCAACTCCGACCACCTGCAGCGCGCGGTGGACCTGGTGGAGCGCACCGGCAAGCGCCGGGCGGGCCTGTTCGGGCTGTCCTTCAAGCCCGGCACCGACGACCTGCGCGAGAGCCCGCTCGTCGAGCTGGCGGAGCGGCTCTTCGGCAAGGGCTACGACCTGAAGATCTACGACGCCAACGTGAGCCTCTCCCGGCTGCTCGGCGCGAACCGCGAGTACATCGAGAACCGGCTGCCGCACCTGGCGCACCTGCTCGCCGACTCCGTCGACGAGGTGCTCGACCACGCCGAGGTGTGCCTGGTCGGGTCCAGGGACCCGGACGTGCTGTCGGCGCTGCCGCACGGCGACGGACCGGTGATCATCGACCTCATCCACCTTCCCGACGCCGACGCGCGCCGGACCGAACCGGGGTACGTGGGCCTTGCCTGGTAAGACGACGCGTGGTGCGGCCGGAAGCGGCCGCACCACCGGCCGGCGTGCGCTGGTCCTGGTGGAGAACCTGTCCGTGCCGTTCGACCGGCGGGTGTGGCAGGAGTGCACGACGCTGCGCGACGCCGGCTGGACGGTGGACGTCATCTGCCCCCAGGGGACCAAGCGGGACACCGAGCCGGAGGCCGAGATCGACGGGGTGCGGATCCACCGCTACCCGCTGCGCGCGGCCACCGGAGGTCCGGCCGGCTACCTGAAGGAGTACGGATCGGCCCTGTGGCACACCATGCGGCTGGCCCGCAAGGTGGGTCCGGTCCACGTGGTCCACGCCTGCAACCCGCCCGACCTGCTCTTCCTGCCCGCCCTGTGGCTCAAGCGGCACGGAGCGCGGTTCGTCTTCGACCAGCACGACCTGGTCCCCGAGCTGTACCTGTCCCGGTTCGACCGCGGCGAGGACCTGCTCTACCGGGCCGTGTGCGCGCTGGAACGGCTCACCTACCGGGCCGCGGACGTCGTGCTCGCCACGAACGAGAGCTACCGGGACGTCGCGGTGCGCCGCGGCGGCCGGCGGCCGTCGGACGTGTTCGTGGTGCGCAGCGCGCCCGACACCGACCGCTTCCACCCGGTGCCGCCCGAGCCCGAGCTGAAGCGCGGCAAGCCCCATCTGCTGTGCTACCTCGGGGTGATGGGCCCGCAGGACGGCGTCGACTACGCCCTGCGCTCCCTGGCGAAGCTGCGCGACGAGGTCGGGCGCGACGACTGGCACGCGGTGTTCGTCGGCGGCGGCGACACCTTCGACGCGATGGTGGAGCTGTCCCGGCAGCTCGGGCTCTCCGAGCAGGTGCAGTTCACCGGGCGCGTGTCCGACGCCGACCTGGCGCGGTACCTGTCCACCGCGGACGTGTGCCTCTCCCCCGACCCGCGCAATCCGCTCAACGACGTGTCGACCATGAACAAGGTCCTTGAGTACATGGTGATGGGCCGGCCGATCGTCTCGTTCGACCTCAAGGAGGCGCGGGTCTCCGCCGGCGACGCCGCCGTGTACGCCCCCGCCAACGACGAGGGCGAGTTCGCCCGGCTCATCGCGCTGCTGCTGGACGATCCCGAGAAGCGGGCCCTGATGGGCAAGATCGGCCAGGAGCGGATCAACGGGCCGCTCGCCTGGCGCAACTCGCAGGCCTCGCTGCTCTCCGCCTACGCCGCTGCCTGCCGTGACCGCCGTCCGGCGGCGGGCTCCTCCGACGGTACGGGGAAGAGGCCGCGCCGTTGAGCGACGACACGATACGCCTGGTCACGATCGGGCGGATTCTCCGCCGGCGCTGGCGACTGCTCACCGTCCTCGCCGTGGTGGGCGCACTCGTCGGCTACGGCACCTCCCTGCTCGTTCCGCCGCGCTACACGGCCTCGGCCTCGGTCCTGCTGCCGGGGGCGTGGGAGGAGCGCGAGCTGCTGACCCAGGCGGAGATCGCGGCGAGTTCGGTGGTCGTCGACCGCGCGGCCACCGCACTGGGCTGGACCAAGGTCAGCCGCACCGAGCTGCGGGACCGGGTGACCGCCGCGGCCGCGGACGGCAACATCATCAAGATCTCGGGCACGGCGGACACCCCGGAGCGCGCGCAGCGGCTCTCCGACCAGGTGGCGCAGCAGTTCGTCGCGTTCGCCGCGCGGATCTCGGGCGACAACACCGACCCCGACGCGGCGGCGCGGCCCGAGGCCCTGCGGCAGCTGGTGACGCAGACCAGCCGCCGGATCACCGAGCTGGCCGACGCCGCCGGCCGGGGGCAGACCGTGGAGAGCGTGCAGACCCGTACCGAGCTGGCGAAGCTGCGCACCACGCTCCAGGAGGCCATCGACAAGCTGGAGCAGGCCGACCCCTCCGCCGGCAAGGCCCTCAAGGCCAACATGGTCGTCATGGGGCCGGCGCCCCGGCCCACCGGCGAGGCGCCGCCGACGAGGACGCAGCTGATCGTCTCGGGGGCGGTGCTGTTCCTCCTCCTCGGGGTCGTCGGCCATCTCGCCGCCGCGCGGATGAACCGCCGGCCGCGCACCGAGGCGGAGATCGCCAGGGTGCTGGGTGCCGCGGTGCTGGGCACGGTCGACGTGCCCGCGGAACGCCCCGGGGACCGGCCGGAGGGCCGCGGCCCGCGGGCCGGTGTCCGCCGGCTGCTCGGCCTCGACGTCCGGTGGGACGTACCGGCGCCGCGCACGTCCGACGAGGCGGGCCGGCAGGTCCGCTACCGGCGGGTGCACGCCCGTCTGGGGGACGGGCTCGCGGCCCCGCGGCGGCTGCTGCTCATCGTCCCGGAGGGCGACGGGAACGCCCTGCGGGCCGCCGGGCAGTTCACCGCCGTCGCCGAGGACGAGACCCGGCTGCTGCTGGCCGAGGTCCCGGTGTCCCGGCCGATGGTCGCGGACCGCGAGGACGAGTCCGGTGCCGTCGTCGTGCTCAGCCCCGGCAGCTGGACCGCCGGGGAGCTCGCCGGGATCGCCGAGGCGTGTGCGGACGCCGGGCACGAGATCGTCGGAATCGTCCTCGTCGGCACGGTCCAGGCCGGTGCGGCGGGGAAGTCCGGCCGTCGCCGCAAGGCCGCCGCACCGGCGCTCGCGGTCGGCGCCGACGCGACGGGAAGTTCAGGGTGACCATGAGTACGACTACGGAGCCGACGCACGCCGCTCCGCTGCTGGACCTGCAGACGCTCGTGGTGTCGGTGCGCAGGCGGCGCCGCCTCTGGAGTTCCCTGGCGCTGCTGGGGCTGCTGATCGGCGCGGCCGTGGCGGTGCTGCTCCCGCCACCGCCGACCGCGGTGGCCAAGGTGCTGGTCGCGCACCAGCAGGACCAGCCGAACGACCCCGGGACGCTGATCCGCACCGACGTCGCGCTGCTGCAGACCACGCGGATCGCCGAGCAGGCCCTGAAGACCCTGAAGTCCTCCGAGAAGCCCGAGGACTTCATGAAGGACTACGCGGGCACCGGCCTGACCAACAACCTGCTCCAGATCGACGTGACCGGCGCCGGTGACGCGCAGGCCGTGGCCCGGGCCAAGGCGCTGGCCGACGCGTTCGTAGCGGACCACGTGCGGCGGATCCGGGAGGCCGCGGAGGCCGAGTCCAAGTCCCTGCTCGACCAGCGCGACCGGTTGCGGGAGGAACTGGACCAGGTCAACAAGGCGATCGGGAACGGCACGCCGGAGAGCGGGCCCAAGGCGTCGGCGAACACCGAGTCGCTCTTCGCCCGGCGGGCCGAACTGACCGCCCGGATCACCGACTTCGGCCAGCGTGCCGCGGAGGCGCGCGTCGGCACGCCGCAGCTCGTCTCCGGCACGCAGGTCGTGGACGCGCCGCGCGCGGTGCGGCACTCCCTGCCGAAGGCCGCCGCCACCGACGCCGCGATCGGGCTGGTCCTCGGGCTGGTCCTCGGGCTCGCGGTGGCCGCGGTCGGCGCGGTGGTGGCCGACCGTCCGGTGCTGCGCCGGGAGATCGCGGCGAACCTGGGGGCCTCCGTCATCACGGAGCTCCCCCGCCGGTCGGCCGGCCGCCTGCAGCGGCGCGGGACCCGGGGGGCGCGCGAGCGGCTCACCGTGTCCCTGGCCCGGTCGGTACGCGGTTCCGCGGAGCCGGTGTCGCTGCTGGAGCTGGGCTGCGCGCAGGCCGCGGCGCTGATCGCCCTGGACCTGGCCGCGGCCCTGGCGGCGGAGGGTCCGGTGTCGGTCGTCGACGGCCTGCCCGGGCTCCGGCTCACCCGCCACCGCCGCAGGCCCGCGGAGCTGACGGTGGTCGGCGAGGACGCCCCGGCGGCGTCCGAGGGGGAGCGCCGGTTCGGCGTGGGCTCGGTCTCGCCCGGCACGGCGTGGACCGACCTCCAGTACCTCGGCACCCGGACCGTGCTCGTCGTCCGGGCCGGGCACGGCAGCGCCGCGTGGCTGCACACGGTGGCGCGGCAGCTCGCCGAGCAGGGCATCACGGTGCTCGGCGTGGTGCTGATCGACCCCGATCCGCGCGACCGGACCGACGGCACCTTGTGGGACGGGCGGTACACCGCTCCGCGCGGCCGGGACGAGCGGCCGGCCCGGCAGAACGACGGGAGTACCTCCCCCGCCGGTCAGGCGGTGGAGGAGGGCGGACGGCAGACGGAACGGCCGCCCGCGTGGGCGGCGCACGTTCCGGACAGCGACCAGGAGGCACGGTAGGACATGTGTGGCATCGCAGGCACGTACCGGTGGCCGGACGGGAAGGCCGTGACCGACCGGCTCACGGAGACCCTCGCGCACCGCGGTCCGGACGGGGCGGGCCGGTACGGCCACCCCGTCGGTGACGGCGAGGTGCAGCTCGGGCACCGCCGGCTGTCCATCATCGACCTCTCCGAGACCGGCGCCCAGCCGATGGTGTCGGACGGGCTGGTCCTCACGTACAACGGCGAGCTGTACAACGCCCCCGAGCTGCGTGCCGAGCTGGCGGCCGCCGGGGTGCGCTTCCGGGGCACGTCCGACACCGAGGTGCTGCTGGAGGCGTGGCGGCGCTGGGGCACGGACTGCCTGCCCCGGCTGCGCGGCATGTTCGCGTTCGGGGTCTTCGACGAGCGGACCGGTGAGCTGGTGCTCGCCCGCGACCAGCTCGGCATCAAGCCGCTGTTCCTGCTGCGGCGCGGCGGGGGCCTGGTGTTCGCCTCGGAGCTGAAGGCGCTCGCCGCGGCGACCGGGGGCTCGCTGGAGGTGGACCACGCGGCGCTGGTGGCCTCGCTGCTGTACTACTGGGTGCCGGACTCGCGGTGCGCGTACCGCGAGGCGGAGAAGCTGCCGCCGGGGAGCTGGCTGCGGTGCCGGCCGGACGGCAGTGTGGAGCGCGGCCGGTACTGGAACCTCCGGGACGTCGCGGCCGAGGGCCGGGACCGGGCCCGGGCCGGTGAGCTGCCCGACCTGGCCGCCATCGTCGAGGAGTCGACCCGGCGGCACCTGCTCTCCGACGTGCCCGTGGCCACCTTCCTCTCCGGCGGGCTCGACTCCAGCTACCTGACCGCCCTGGCCGCCCGCCACCAGCCGGGGATGTCCGCCTACACGATCGGGTTCCGGGCCGAGGACGCCAAGTTCGAGGCGATGCCGGACGACCTGCGCTACGCCCGGACGGTGGCCGAGGAGTTCGGCGTCGACCTGCACGAGATCGAGATCGCCCCGGACGTCCTCGACCTGCTGCCGCGGATGACGTACCACCTGGACGAGCCGATCGGCGACCCCGCCGCGATCAACACCTTCCTGATCTGTTCGGCCGCCCGGGAGGCCGGGGTCAAGGTGATGCTCTCGGGGATGGGCGCCGACGAGCTGTTCGCCGGCTACCGCAAGCACCTGGCCAACGTGCTCGCGCTGCGCTACCAGCGCGTCCCGGGGCCGCTGCGGCGCGGCCTGTCCGGGGCCGTGGACCGGCTGCCGGTCGCCTCCGCCCGCCGGGGGTACCGGTCGGTGCGCTTCGCGAAGCGGTTCCTGTCCTTCGCCGATCTTCCGGAGGAGACGGCCTTCCGGCGCAGCTACACGATGTACGATCGCGGCGAGCTGCTCGACCTGATCGACCCGGACCTGGCGGGGACGGTCGACGACGTACTGACCGAGCACGCCGACGTGTACGAGGACAACGACCTCGACGACTTCGTCAACCGCATGTGCCTGGGCGACTCCCGGATGTTCCTGCCGGGTCTGAACCTCGCCTACACGGACCGTTCCAGCATGGCCGCGTCGACCGAGGTGCGCGTGCCGTACGTGGACGTCGAGGTGGTCAAGGCCGCGTTCACGTTCCCCGGGGACCGCAAGATCGCCGGACGGCAGGGGAAGGCCGTCCTCAAGGAGGCGGCGACCTCGGTCCTGCCCCGGGAGATCGTCTACCGGCCCAAGGGTCTGTTCAGCGCCCCGCTGCGCGCCTGGATGAGCCGGGACCTGGCGCCGCTGGTGCGCGAGGTCATCCATGACGGCGAGCTCGTCCGTTCCGGGTTCCTGCGCCGCGACGCGCTGGCGCGGCTCGCCGCCGAGGACGCGGCCGGCCAGCGGGATTTCTCCAAGCACCTGTGGCACGTACTGACCCTCGAGTACTGGTACCGCGGCGCGACCTCCGGGTCCGGTCAGAGCGCCGGGTTCACGGCTTAGCAATTTCAGAGGAGTTCGGGTGAAGCAAGTCGTACAGAACTACAAGACCGGTGAGCTGGCGGTGCTGGACGTGCCGGTGCCGGGGTGCAAGCCGGGCGGTGTGCTGGTCCGTACCGCCTACTCGCTGATCTCCACCGGGACCGAGCTCATGAAGGTGTCCGAGGCCGGCATGTCGATGCTGGGGAAGGCCCGTTCGCGGCCGGACCAGGTCGCGAAGGTCATGCAGAGCGTGGCCGTCAACGGGGTGCCCGCCACGTACCGCAAGGTGATGGGCAAGCTGGACTCCTACACTCCGCTGGGCTACTCGCTGTGCGGGGTGGTCGAGCAGGTCGGCGCCGGGATCGACGACGTGGCGGTCGGCGACGTGGTGGCCTGCGCGGGCAACGAGCACGCGCTGCACGCCGAGTTGAACTGGGTGCCGAAGAACCTGTACGCGCGGGTGCCGGACGGGCTCGAACCGCGGCACGCGGCCTTCGGCACGGTGGGGTCGATCGCGATGCAGGGCGTGCGCCAGGGCGAGCCGCAGCTCGGCGAGGTGGCGCTGGTCATCGGCCTCGGGCTGATCGGGCAGCTGGTGGTGCAGCTCCTCACCGCCTCCGGGGTCCGCGTCCTCGGCGCGGACCCGGACCCGGCGCGCTGCGAACTCGCCGAGCGCCTGGGCGCCGTGGCGTGCGGCGACCCCGGGTCGGCGGCGGTGGAGGCCGCCGTCGCCGAGCTCACGGACGGGCACGGCGTGGACCAGGTGTACCTGGCGGCCGGCGGCGGCAGCAACCAGCCCGTCGAGCTGGCCGCGCGGCTCTGCCGGGACCGCGGCCGGGTGGTCGACATCGGCAAGTGCCGTCTGGACCTGCCCTGGAACGCGTACTACGAGAAGGAGCTCGACGTCCGGTTCTCCCGCAGCTACGGCCCCGGGCGCTACGACCCGGAGTACGAGCTCGACGGGCGGGACTACCCGATCGGCTACGTGCGCTGGACCGAGCGCCGCAATCTGGCCTGCTTCCTCGACCTGGTCGCCCGCGGCAAGGTCGACGTGGATCCGCTGGTCTCCCACATCGCCGACTTCGACGACGCCGTGGAGACGTACCGGAGCCTGAAGGAGGGCGAACTCAAGGCCGTGGCCGTGCTGTTCCGCTACCCCGGGCAGGAGCCGGAGGTGCAGGCGCCGGTGCTGTCCGTGCCCGCGGTCAGGCGCTCCGGCGAGGGGGTGTCCACGCCGTCGCGGGCGGCCGGCGCGCCGGTGCGCCTCGCGTTCGTCGGCGCGGGGAACTACGCCACGTCGATGCTGCTGCCGCACCTGGTGGAGCGCGACGGCGTCGAGCTCGCCACGGTCGTCACCACGACGGCGCTGTCCGCGGCCAACGCGCAGCGGAAGTTCGGTTTCGCCGAGGCCACCACCGACCTCGACGCCGTGCTCGGCGACAAGTCCGTCGACGCGGTGTTCGTGGTCACCCGGCACAGCTCCCACGCCGAACTGACCCGGCAGGCGCTGCTGGCCGGCAAGGCGGTGTTCGTGGAGAAGCCCCTCGCCCTCACCGAGGACGAACTGGCCGGTGTCCTCGCGGCGGTGGAGGAGTCCGGCAACGACCGGCTCCAGGTGGGCTTCAACCGCCGCTACTCGCCGCTGCTCCAGGAGGCCCGCAAGCGCTTCGGCACCCGGACCGGCCCGGCGAGCCTGCGCTACCTGGTCAACGCGGGCCGGCTCCAGCACGGCAGCTGGTACCTCCAGCAGGGCACCGAGGGCTCGCGGTTCGCCGGCGAGGGCGGGCACTTCATCGACACGGCGAGCTGGCTGCTGGGCGCCGACCCGGTCTCGGTGTTCGCGACCGGCACGTCCGGCAACGAGGACCTCCAGGTCGTGCTGCGCTACCCGGACGGCTCCACGGCCACCATCAGCTACGTCACCACGGGCGCGCCCGGCTTCCCCAAGGAGACGCTCGACCTGGTCGCGGACGGCAAGGTGCTGCGGCTGGACGACTTCGTCCGCGCCTCGGTGTATTTCGAGCAGAGCGCGGCCGGGCGCAAGAAGTGGGTCAGCTCGCGGCTGCCCCAGGCCCGGGACAAGGGCCAGCTCGCCGAACTGGCCGCGTTCGTGCGGGCCGTGCGGTCGGGCGGTCCGATGCCGGTGCCGCTGGAGTCGCTGGTCGCCACCACGGCGGCCACCCTCGCCGTGCAGGCCGGCCTGGCCGCGGGCGTGCCCGTGACGCTGGCGGACGGCCGATGAGCATGAGCGCGGGCTGGTACCTGCGGCGGCTGTCCCGGATGGGGCCGCAGGAGGTCGGCGGCCGGGTGGGCGACACGGTGCGCAGGCGGCGGTGGCGGTCGGCGCCGCCGCACGCCCCGGCCGTGGGCGGCGCCCGGTTCACCGCGGTACTGCCCGCGGGGACGGCCGACGCGGTGCCGCCGGACGCCGCCAAGCGACTCCTCGCGGAGGCTGACCGGCTGATGGCGGGGCACGGCACGTTCTTCGGGGTGGACCGCGACGACCTGGTCGACCCGGACTGGTTCTTCGACCCGAAGACGGGGCGGCGGGCCCCGGAGGGCTACGCGTTCGACGTGCCGTACCGGGACGAGGAGGCGGTCGGGGACATCAAGCAGATCTGGGAGCCGTCCCGGCACCAGTACCTCACCGTGCTCGCCGCCGCGTACGCGGTCACCGGGGACGAGCGGTACGCCGAGCGGGTGGCGGCGCACCTGCGGTCGTGGTGGGCGGCCAACCCGCCGCTGCGCGGGGTGCACTGGACCAGCGGCATCGAGCTGGGGATCCGGCTGCTGTCCTGGGTGTGGGTGCGCCGGCTGCTCGACGGCTGGCCGGGCGCGGCCGGGCTGTTCGAGGAGAACCCGGTGGCCCGGGAGCAGGTCTGGCACCACCAGCGCTGGCTGGCGGGGTTCCCCAGCCGGGGTTCGTCGGCGAACAACCACGTCATCGCCGAGGCCGCCGGGCAGTTCGCCGCGGCCTGCGCGTTCGGCTGGTTCCCCTCCTCGGAGCGCTGGCGGTCCGACGCGCTGCGGTCGCTGGAGCGGCACCTGCGCGGCAACACCTTCCTCTCCGGCCTCAACCGGGAGCTGGCCTCGGAGTACCACGGGCTGGTGCTGGAGCTGGGCCTGGCCGCGCTGGCCGAGGCGGACGCCGCCGGTGTGCCGGTCCCGCCGCCGGTGCGGCTGGTGCTGCTGCGGATGACCGACGCGCTCGCGGCCGTCGTGGACAGCCGGCTGCGGCCGCCGCGCCAGGGGGACTCGGACGACGGGCACGGGCTGGTCGTGGACGGGGCGGGCACCGACCGCTGGGGGTCGCTGCTGGCCACCGGGGACGCGGTGTTCGGCCGGCTCGACTGGTGGCCCGGGGTGACCGGCACCGATGTGCGCACCGCGCTGCTGGCCGCGCTGATCCGGCCCGGCGCGCCGGCGGTGGCCCGCCCGGCGCGCCGTCCGGTCCACTTCCCGGACGCCGGCATGACGGTCCTGCGGGATGCCGGGGGTGCCGGGGAGCTGTGGGTCCGCTGCGACGGCGGTCCGCACGGCTTCCTGTCCATCGCCGCGCACGCCCACGCGGACGCGCTGTCCGTGGAGGTGCGGCACGACGGGGTCGAGGTCCTGGCCGACCCGGGGACGTTCTGCTACCACGGGCAGCCGGAGTGGCGGCAGTACTTCCGGTCCACGCTGGGGCACAACACCCTGCAGCTGGACGGCGGCGACCAGTCGGTCTCCGGCGGGCCGTTCCTGTGGACCCGGCACGCCCAGACCCGCGTCCTGGTCGCGGACACCTCCGACCCGGGGGTGCTGCGCTGGTGTGCCGAGCACGACGGCTACCGGCCTTCCGTGCACCGGCGCCGGGTGGAGCTGGTGACCGGCCGCCGGGAGCTGCGGGTGGTCGACGAGGTGAGCGGGCCGCGCCGGGCCGTGCGGCTGGCGTTCCACCTCGGCCCGGCGGTCACCGCGGAGCTGGAGGGCGACCGGGCGGTGCTCACCTGGAGCCGGGACGGCGAGGACCGGTCGGCGGTGCTCGACCTGCCCGGTCAGCTCTCCTGGCGGGCGCACCGCGGCGAGACGGGCCCGCCGCTGGGCTGGTACTCGGCGGGCTTCGGGCGCAAGGAGCCGGCCACGACGCTGGTCGGCACCGGCTTCGCCGACGACGCGGCGGTGTCGGGTGGGTTCGTCACCGTGCTCGGGTTCGACGACTAGGCGGAGGGGGGTGGTTCTGGTGGTGAAGTGGCGGAAGTGGGCGTGGCCGGCGGTGCCGGTGGCGCTGGTCGTGCTGGCGGCGGCCGGCTGTGACGGCGATCCGGGCGCCCCGGCGGACAAGCCGGGCGCGGCGCCGTCCGCGTCGGCCTCCGCGGGCGCGGGCGCGCTCCCAGGTGCGGGTGCCCGGGGTGGTGACCCGGGGGCCGAGGTGGAGCTTGCGGGTGTTGGCGAGGATCTGG
>NZ_JBNNPF010000087.1:0-19890 GCF_050275515.1 Streptomyces sp. NPDC004126
AGAGACATCGACCACCTCCTCGGCCTCACCGGCACCACGATCCCGCACCCCAGAAATCGGCAGATACACGGCTGAGACAGGTGAAAACGACCTCTTAGGGCGTGTATTGGAAGTGTGTGCGGCGGCCGGTGTGGCGTAGTACTCCTGGAGAACCTCAACGCCGGTCTGTTGTCAATCTTGGAGGTACCGATGGCCGTTCGCCGTGTCGTACCCAATGTCCACTCGGAGGCTGTGCAGGAGAGCCGGGAGTTCTATGGCCTGCTCGGGTTCGAGGAGGTCATGAACCACGGTTGGATCACGACGCTGGCGTCCCCGTCCAGTCCGGCGGCGCAGATCAGCTTGATGGCCGGCGACAAGACCGCACCGCTCACTCCCGATATGAGCGTCGAGGTAGATGACGTGGATGCGGCCTACGCGGCCATGCGGGAGAGCGGCGCGGAGATCGTTTACCCCCTGCAGGACGAGGAGTGGGGGGTGCGCCGGTTCTTCGTCCGTGACCCCAACGGCCGGGTGGTCAACGTGCTGGGCCACCGCTGACGGTCCTCCCGGCTATGGGGAATACAGGTCACATCGATTCGTTGATGGCCGCGACGAGCGCGGTCGCCTCGTAGCTGACGGCGAGTTTCTCGTAGCGGGTGGCCACCACCCGGTGTTTCTTGAGCCGGTTGATCCCGCTCTCAACGAAGTCGGCATAGTTGAGCTGCCGGTCTTCGCCGTGATGGGAGTACGACGAGACGGCAGGTCCTTCGCCGAGTACGCGGGTGATTTCCTCCAAGGTCATTCCGAAGTGCAGGGGGCCGACTCCTACGTACGGCGTGAACGTCCACTCGGCACGCTCCTCCGCCGGGGCGATCCGCCACGGCCCGCGGTGCCCTGCCTCGCTCCCCGGGGCGGCCACGGGCAGCTCGGGTGCCGGCTCGTGCGAAGCGGCCGGTACGGGCGCGGCCCAGCCCTCACGCCTGCGGCCGAGTCGTTCCGGAGCCGCGGTGTCCGCGGGCTGCTCTTCCAGCCAGCGGATCGCCTGCTCCTGCTCCTGGCCGCCGAACGGGTCCTCCGCCAACTTGCCTGCCTGGTCCAGGGCCGCGCGGCGCTCTTCCTCAGCAGCGACGAGACCGGTGACATCCTCCCCCCAGGCGGCCAGCCGCTCCCGGGCGATCAACCGATAGTACGAGTCCGCGCTCACGGCCAGAATCTCGCGAACGGCGGGCGCGTACCGGGGTGCGGATGAGGCGAGGGCCGGGTCGGCCAGGAGCAGGGCGGTGGCCGTGAGCGCGGCTTCCCTCACCGCTGGATCGTCGGCGTCGCAGAAATCCGCGATGCGGTCGTGGAGTATCGGCCGTGCCGCACGAGCGGCAGCCAGATCCTGCGCCGTGCCGACGCCGTCCTCGACGTCCAGGCGGGCGATGTCGGCGAACGAAGCCAGCCAGTTCAGCAGTTCGGCGCGAAGCGACCGCCGACCGGCCCTGCGCTCCCACCGGTCTTCGGCGAGAGTGCGCGGATCGTCGAGAAGACGAGCGAGGACCAAGGCCGCCGGGGCGGTCGCCGGAAACACACGCTCCTTGTTGAGGAGCAGCCGGTACAGATTCTCCACCGCCCGCACCCGGCGCGCTGGATCGGCGGCGAGCACAGCGCCGAGGATGTCAGGGGTGTCAGGCACACTGTGCCGGCCCGTACAGAAGTGCGGCAGCTCCTCCCAGGCGGTGCCAGCAAGCTCTGCCTGTGCTGTGGGCGGAAGGGAACCGGACGAAGCGTCCGGGTGGTCTGCAAATGTCGCGTCCATCACAGTCGCAGTGTGCCGGCCGACTCCGACACGAGCGGCGCCGATGCCTACCCCACACCGAAGAACGCCTGGGGCGAGGAGCAGGTCCGGGCGTTTCCGAAGATCCCCATCAGCTATGGGGGAATACAGGTCACATCCATTCGTTGATGGCCGCGACGAGCACGGTTGCCTCGTAGCGGACGGCGGGTTTCTCGTAGCGGGTGGCCACCGCCCGGTCCCTCGCGGAGTACCTCCCGCCAGGTCTCCTCGACCCGGTCAGGAACCGCTGACGCACGTCGAGGCCGGGTTCCGTCCGGGGGCTCCCGCGGCGCGGGAACGCGTCGGCCCGTCCGAAGGGGGTACACGGGCCTGCACGGTGCGAGCCGGTCTCGGAGGGAGCGGTCCATGGACCTACGCGGGAAACTCGCCGCAGTGCGCAGGCCGAAGCGGGCGGAGCGGGCGCAGGGGAGGGAAGGAACGGAAGGCGGGCGGGAGTCCGTCCCCGCGGCCGGTCCGCCCGTCCACCCGGCGTTACGGGCGCTCGCGATGCTGGCGGCCTTCGCCGGAACCGTTCTCTTCAGCCTGGTCCTGGCGCGCGTCACGCTGGAGCCGTCGGCCGCCTCGGCCGGGATCGCGCACAGCAACACCCACCCGGGCGCCTCGATCGGCCTGTACCTCGACGGCAGGTCCGTCAGGGAGGCCGCCGAGCAGCTCGGCGGGAACGTGCTGCTCGGCGTCCCGTTCGGAGTGCTGCTCCCGGTGCTCCTGCCCCAGGCACGGGGGCTGCTGAGGGTGGTGGCGGTGACGGCCGTCGTCATGACGCTCGTCGAGTTGATCCAGGGCGCCCTGGTCGCGGGCCGCGCCTTCGACGTGGACGACGTCATCCTCAACACCGCGGGCGCACTGCTCGGTTACCTCCTTCTGGGTCGCCGACTGGGCCGTGCTGTGCACCCCCGCCGCCGCCACTGGTGGCACTCCCTGAGCAGGCGCCGTGCCCCGGCCCCGCCCACGGATCCTCTTCGGCGCCGGGTGTACGAGGCCTGTTCCCGGCCCGGACCGATGGCCGCAGGCGGAGCCGGGGGACGGCGACCGCGGTCGTCCCCGCCGGTGACAGCGGCCCGCGCTGCCGCCGGGGCGTCAGGCACCAGCTCACTGACCGTCCGGCAGTACCGTTTTGAGCCTCGTGGACAGGGCGCCGACCGGCGCGCGGCCGATTGACCTGAACCTTCCCTTCCGCGCCGACGCGTCACCCACCGGCGCCGCGGGCTCGGTCCCGGGCCGGGGCCACCGGCCCTCAAAGGCGTTGCCCAGGGCCGAACGCCGTGTGCATAGGGTGAGCCCATGTCTGTCACTTTGAGCTCCACGAAAGCCGCTGCCGCACTCCGGCGTTCGGCCCGCGTGTCCGCCGAGTTGCTGGTGGTCCTGGTCATGGCAGCGGCGGTGCTGTGGGTTCTGGGCCGCATGTGGTCGGTCATCTGGCCCCTCATCGTGGCCCTGCTCCTCACCACCCTGACCTGGCCCCTGGCAGCCTTCCTGCGTCGGCGCGGGTGGCCGCCCGCCCTGGCCGCCTCCGCCGTGACCGTGCTCTTCCTCCTGGCGGCCGCCGGCATCGTGGCACTCATCGCGGTTCCCGTGGCCTCCCAGTCGGGGGAACTGGTCGACGGCGTGGCCGCGGGCATCCAGCAGCTGCGCGAATGGGCGGCGGGGCCGCCGCTGAACATCGGCAACGACCAGATCACCGGCGCCTTCGACGCCGCGGTGGCCCGGCTCCAGAACAGCGTTGGCAGCGCGGTCTCCACCGTCGCCACGGGCGTGAGCACCGTCTTCAACGGCCTGGTCACCGCCGTGCTGGCGGTCTTCCTGATGTTCTTCTTCCTGAAAGACGGCCCCCGCTTCCTGCCGTGGCTCACCCGCCAGCTCCCCGGCCGACTCGCCACCGACGTTCCGGAGGTGGCCGCGCGCGGCTGGCAGACCCTGGGCTCGTTCGTCCGGTCCCAGGCCTTCGTCGGCCTGCTGGACGCCGTGTTCATCGGCCTGGGCCTGTGGATCGTCGGCGTCCCTCTGGTGTTGCCGCTGGCGGTCCTGACCTTCGTCTCCGCGTTCGTGCCGATCGTGGGCGCCCTGTTCGCCGGTTTGGTGGCGGTGCTCATCGCGCTGGTGTCGAACGGCCTGACGGACGCGCTGATCGTGCTGGCGATCATCGTCGCCGTGCAGCAGCTGGAGGGCAACGTGTTCCAGCCCATGATCCAGAGCCGCGGTCTCGGACTGCACGCCGCGGTCGTCCTGCTGGCCGTCACGCTGGGCGGCAGCCTGGCCGGCGTCGTGGGCAGCCTGCTGGCCGTACCGGCCGCCGCCCTCGTCGCCGTGGTCTGGAACTACCTGCGCGACCAGCTCGGCGAACCGCCGCACGATCCGTCGGCCGCCGAAGGGCTGCCCACCGCCCCCGCCCCCTCATAGGCTCGGACACCCCGTCCACGACGACCCGTACACCCGTGCCGCCGCGGCGAGCCCGCAGGTAAGAACCTTCGGATGATGAACCACTTGAGCCCCGGCCGGGTGGAACCGGGAACTCGAAGCCGCCGTCCTCCCGTGCATGCTGATCGTCCTGGGGATCCTCTTCGCCGTCGCGCCCGCCGTCGTCTGGATGACGATCGCCCGCACCCGCCCAGTCGGCTTCGCGATCGGCGGCGCGCTGCTCGCGGGAGCCGGTCTGCTGACCAGTGTCCAGCAGGGCTGGATCGACGCCCCCGGACCCGACGCTCATCTCCTGTTCACGGTTCTCGCGCCCCTGCTCATCGCCTGCGGCGCGGGACTGGAAGGACGGCACGAGAACTCGTCTACCCCGAAGTGGACCTCCCGCCGCAACGGAGCGATCGGCTTCCTGGGGACGCAGTTCGCCCTCACCCTCGTGGTCGGCCTCCTGTACGCGCTGCTGATCAGCGAAGGCTCGGAAGCCCCGCCGTCCAAGGCCCTCCCCTCATTGCCGCCGGGCATCAGCATGGTCGACGAAGGCACCAGCTGCGGTTCAGGCGGCTGCTGGCGCGCCGCGACGGTCACCAGCGGGGAGGGCCTGTCCCGCCCGGACATCATCCGCGAACTGGGACTCCAGCAGGAGAGCTGCCGCGCCAGCGGCTGGCTGCTCGACTGGCGTGATGTGTGTGTCGGAGCCAGGGACAACGGTCAGAACGTCACCGTCTACGCCAGCTGGAGGTACTGATTCCGGACCACGATTGCGAAGCCGATGACGGCCACGCCCTGGTCGGCCAGTGGACGCGGTCGCGGACGCCGAGTCTGGTGAGCAGGTTCGCGACGTGTGTGCCCCGGCAGCACGGGGGCTGATGCCGAGGTCGTCGGCCAGTTCGCGGTTGGAGCGACCGCGTCCGTGCGGTGACGCCGGCGAGTTCCCGCCTGGTAGGCACAGGCGCGGGTGCGCTGCGAGCGGCGTAATGGGCCATCAGGCGGCGGGGACGCCGGGGGCGATCAGTGCGTCGCCGGCGGCGACCACGCGCAGGGCGGTGAGGAAGCCGTCCAGGTCCATGTCCTTCACCAGGAACCCGATCGCTCCGGCGCGCCGTGCAGCGTGGCCGAGGCTGCGGCCACCAGCAGTGAGCAGCTCGCGAAGGAACTGGCGGCCCCGGCTTCGACCCTCTTCCACATGGGCGGCCGCTAACCACCCGTCACCCCTGCGGGGCCGGTCCGGGCATCAAGCGGCCCCGCTGGCAGTGCCGTTCTGCGCCGACCAGCCGCACGCCGCCACGCGGGCGGCCGAGCTCATCACCTCTGCGATGGATGCCCGCCGCCTCGGCGTCGGACCCCTGGCCTGGTCCGAGGAGACGGCCGGATCCCGGCTTTCGGCGGGCCAGGTGTTCTTCTTTCCGAGGGAGAGGGCCTGCAGGCTCTGAACCGGCTGGCCGGCCAGCCGGCACGGCTTGCCCGCGCTGTAACGGGGCTTGCCCGGGCTGGTGTGATCAGGGCTTGTCCGTGGGGTGGTGGGGTTTGCCCTGGTCGCGGAAGTCCATCTCAGAGGGCTTGCCCGCGGTCGAGGTGTTGTGGTGCTGGCGTCGGTTTGCCGGTCACCCGTCAGGGAGCGGGGCCAGAGTTTGGGCGGGCAGCGTGCCGTCGAGCGGGAGCGGGAGGCGAAGTGGAAGGCCGCCGGGGCGGAGTGGAAGGCCCGGGCCGGTGAGGGGAGGGCCGCGGAGGCGGCCGCGGCCAGGGGAGCTGCCGCTGTGAATGTGCGGGGTGTGGGGGAGCACGGTGTCGTCTCGGCTGTGGACGTGCGGCCGGTGCATGAAGGGTGTGGCTGGCTTCGGGCCGGCGACTACCCGCATGTGGGGTCGTGGGACGGGCCCTGACACTCGGCGGCGGGCAGTCGGTCACCACCCGGGACATCGAGGTGCGGGGCTCCCAGGCCAACGAGTTCGCGGCCATCCCCGATCGGTTCTGCCTTCCGGAGGACGCCCACGCCGAGTACCAGCAGCGCACCTGGAGCGCGTTTCCTCCCGGTCTACCCCAGCACCAGGGCCCCTGCGCTGCTCCCGGCAGTCTGTCCGGCGCCCGATGTCGAGCACTGCGGGAACTGCGGGTCGAGCGTTGCGATCGGGGGGGAATGAGCGCTTGCTCGGTCGGCCCTGGCCGGGCTGCTGCGGTGTGGTGTCTGGTGAGCCCGGCCGCCACGGCCTTGGGTATCGCCGTCAGCGGTAGGCAGGGTCCGGCCCGTTCGGTGCGGTGTGGTGGTGGGCAAGCCTATGCTGGCGTGTCCCCGGGGCAGTTGGGCCGGAGGGGGGCTGGAGGGTTGTCTGCACGGTTGCATTAGGCGGGGGACCGGGGGTGTGACCGGGGGTGGGACTCCCACTTTTTCGATTTTGAGCGTTGTGCCTGGTCAGGCCCGGTGGGCAAGCCTGGTTGGCACGACGACACCTAATGGGGCCCGAAGCCGACGGATCGCTACCCGTTACCCGGTCCTGCGAGACCTCGAAAAAGAGCGCGGCCGCCGGCTTCACCTCGACGGTGATCAGCTGACGTCCGGTGAGCCAACATCCCAGGGGCCTTGAGTCCCAAGCGGAGCTGGCCCCGGGGCATCAGCTAACCGCGGCCGGGGAACGCGACCGTGAGGGCGCCAGGCGCCGGGGTCACTCCTGGATGACACCTGAGGCCCTGACGTCCAGAAGGAGACCGGCGGGCCCCGGCGTCCGGCGCCCTCATGGCCGCTGCCGCGCGGATGATCGAATGTCCGTGGTCCGAGCCCGCCGCAGGGTGCACCTCTCACCTCGCCGGCACGCCTCCGAGCTCCTGAACAGACCGAGGCCCCTGCGGTCAGCTGGGGTCACGAACGACTAATCGGATGACGGGCCCAGAGCCCTTCTATTAGGGAGTCGCGTGCCTCCGCGCAGGTCTTTGACCAGCGGATATGTGCATCGGACGGAAGAACAAGGGGGATGCCCGTGAAGGTGTTCTGTGGGATCGACTGGGCCAGCGACCATAACGACGTTGCCGTGGTCGACGGCGACGGCAAGCTCCTGGGCCGGGCCCGGATCGGCGACGACGCGGCGGGCCTGCAGCAGCTGCTCGACCTCCTGGCCGAGCACGGCGACAGCCCCGACGAGCGGATACCAGTGGCGATCGAGACATCCCGCGGCCTGCTGGTCGCGTGTCTGCGCGCGGCCGGTCGGCCGGTCTACGCCGTCAATCCGATGGCGGCCGCCCGCTACCGCGAGCGGCACAGCGTCTCGCGCAAGAAGTCCGACCACCTCGACGCGATGGTGCTGGCGAACATCCTGCGCACCGACGCTGACGCCCACCGGCAGTTGCCGGCCGACAGCGAGCTCGCACAGGCCGTCGCCGTCCTGGCCCGTGCCCAGCAGGACGCCGTCTGGGACCGCACCCAGGCCGGCAACAAGCTCCGCTCCCACCTGCGCGAGTACTTCCCCGGCTACCTCGCCGCCGTCCAGCCAGCCACCGGCGGCCTCAATGCGCCGCTGGCCCGCACCCTGCTCGCCGCCGCTCCCACCCCTGGCCAGGCCGCCCGCCTCACCCGCACCCAGCTGAAGGCCGGGCTCAAGCGCGCCAGCCGCCAGCGCGGTATCGAGGCCGAGGCCGAGCGTCTGCACGCCGCCCTGCGCGTTCCGCAGATGCGCCAGCTCCCGTTGGTCGAGACCGCGATGGGCCGCCAGGCCCTCGCCCTGCTGGGCAAGTTCGAGGCCGCCTGCAACGCCGCGGACGACCTAGCCGAAGCCTCGGTTGAGCTGTTCGAACGGCATCCCGATGCTGCGGTCATCACCAGCTTCCCCGGCCTGGGCGCGCTCAGCGGCGCCCGGGTGCTCGCCGAGATCGGCGACGACCGCTCCCGTTTCTCGGATGCCAAGGCCCTCAAGGCCTACGCCGGGTCGGCGCCCGTCACCCGTGCTTCCGGCAAGAGCCACGCGGTCATGGTCCGCCGGGTCAAGAATCAGCGGCTCGCCGCGGTCGGCTACGTCTGGGCGTTCGCCTCCCTCACCGCCTCGCCCGGCGCCAGGGCCCACTACGACCGACGGCGCAAGGCCGGCGACCGCCACAGCTCGGCCCAGAGAAACCTCTACAACCGCCTCCTTGGCTGCCTCCACCACTGCCTCACCACCGGTAGGCCCTACAGCGAGAGCACCGCCTTCCCCGCCCCGCCGAAGCTCGAACTAGCCATCGCGGCTTGACCCGCTAACCCCATCGGATGTCTTTCTCCGCGTTAGCCGGAGGAAGAGGCCGTTTCGTTTCAGGGCCCGGCCCGGCTCGGCCCGGCTCGGCCCAGCCCAGGCCAGCGCAGCGCAGGCCAGGCCGGCCCAAGGCCAGTCCAGTCCAGGCTGGCCTGGCCCGGCCTCGCTGTGTTCCGGGCTCGTGTCCGGGTCTGCTGTTGAGCCGGAGATGGTCGTGGTGGCCGGGGTTCTGGAACTGCTGTCGGTCACACACTGCCTCTTTGTCGAGTCGGGCCTTGTCCCGGAAGTGGAGTCTGCGGCTGCGGCCGCAGAAGCAACTCCTGAGGCCTGGGCCGAGGCGCCCTGAGCCCGTCTTCGTCGACCTGGGGCAGGTTGGCCGGGACTGTGTCGCCCGGTACGGCGTGGTTCCGTCCGGGGAGCGGTTCGCGGGGTTCCTCGCGCGGGACTGCGGCCTTGATGACGCTCTTTGAGTTTCCTCACCCCTTGCTCAGCGGGTGGCCGGACCTGCTCATGCTGATTCCCCAGCCGCACACCAGGCCGACGCAAGGCGGAAACGGAACCACACAGTGCTGACGGCCCTGGCTCTCTCAGCTCTCCCGGAAGATCAGAGCCGCGCCGAGGGACGCTTCTGCTGGAACGAAGAGCTCCCCTCGGGCCGTCTTGCGTACGGGCAGGCCGTTCTCCGCAAGGAGCTCACGTACCCGAGCAATGTCGGGGACGGCAACTGTGCAGGCGACGAGCGCCGGGAGCGCGGGCGGCTCCTCACCCGGCAGCAGATCCGGGAGGTCTGACTTGGTCAGGAGGGTGACCGGCCCCTCTGGGTAGATCGGCCGGCCTAGATACCGCTCGTACCGCTCGCTCACCAGGGGGAGTTGTCCGTCAGGAACGCACAGCACCGCCTCGACGAGGTCCTGGGCGCCGTTGGGGTGGTCAAGGTGACGGGTGTGCCGGAACTCCGGGTCCGAGTCGGCAACGACGCCGACCCGGCCTTCCGGCGCACCGTCGATCTCCAGATAGCGGACGGGTTCCGTGCGCATGCCGTCGGGGGTCTCGACCGGTCGGCCGACGGTGTTCACCCCGCCGTGTCCGACACCGGCAGCGGCGAGCCGCTTCCCCGCGGCGTCGATGTCCGGCGAGGAGAACATCAGAATGTGGAGCCCTTCGAAGCGATCACGCCATCCGCCAAGCTGGGCGCTCGTTTCCTGGATCCGCGACATGACCAGGGGGAGCTTCTCCGGAGGCGCCTGGAGCGGAACGATCCGCGCGTCGGGTGGCAGGCCCGCCATGCTCCCAGGCTTCACCGGGGTCACCAACTCCAAGAAGCTCCGGGAGAGGTCGGCGTGGGTATTCGCTGCCCCGAACGGCTCCGGCTCGGCACCCTCACGGGGTGCCAGCGCCGGCACGCTGGGCGGCGGAACGTGAAATCCGAGCCGCCGGTAGAGCGCTATGGCCTGTGCCATGTCGCTGACGACGTGCCCGACGTGATGTAAGCGTGTGAGGTCGTGAGGCATGACCCTCACCGTAGGCCCATGCTCGAAGAGCTCGCAGACCGGACCAAGCCAACGTGATCCACCCGAGGTGCACGAGGGCACGGGTGGTTTGCTGCCTGCGACGTCTCAGGAGCTGTTCACGGAGCAGAGCGCTTCCGCCCTGCCCACAGACGAAGCCGGACCTCATTGCCCGAGGCAGACAACTGGGGAACGAGGAGCGACACTGGCCGTTTTCAGGAATTCTCATCAGCCTGACCGATCAGGACGCCGGTGGCCTGTTTCCCGATGCCCTGCTGGGGCTGGTGCTTGTCGGGCTTCAGGCGGCCGGGCTGGAAGCGGTTGCGCGTGAGGCCGCGGCTGCGGCCGCCGGGGCGGCGGGGGCTGACGGGCCGGCCGGCACGCCTCGGGCGTGCGAGGAGCAGTCCTTCGGCGTGGGGGGAGCGGTACCCCTTTCTTCGGGGAGCTGACCGGCCTGCGCTAGGTGGCGGGGTCCCCGGTCGAGGCCGTGCCGCTTCCCGCCTCAGCGTGCCCGCGGTGACGGCCTCGGTGACCGACGTCGGCCCGGCCGCCGCCTCGGACGGTTCCTTCGAGCAGGTTGCGGCCTGGCTTGCCGAGACCGAGAGTGCCGGGACGCGGTTGTCCGGTGCCGGGGTTGCCCGCCGGCTGGGAGCCCGAAGACCGGTCAGCGCCGTGTGATTGATGCCGGCAAGCACCTGGTGTCGGCGTACTCGTCTATGTGCAGAGCCGCGTACGGATGAACGTGCAGAGCAAGGGGGCCTGTGAAGCGTGGGCGTCGTGGTTCGAGATGATGGAGCGGTGTCTCTTCGCTATTTCAATCAGACTGGCTGGACCGCGATTTTCAACGGCACCGACACCGAGGTCGGCCGCATGGTCCGTGTGGAGGGCTGGGACCAGGCGACGGGGACGGCCTTGGTCGTCGATCCCAAGCGTGGTGCCTTGCGTGCGGTGACGGACTACGAGGACTTCTCCCACCTGGAGCGAGCCGACCAGGTCGTGGCCGCGGTGCCTGGCGGAGGGTGGCGGGTGCATTGGAAGGACGAGGGACCAGGGGGAACGCCGCTGACGGAACAGGTACTGGCCTGGCTCATCACGTCGCAGGGGCGGGCGACGGCCATCACGGTCGATGCTCAGGGGCATGTCGAGGATGCTGATAGTGCCGATGCCTTCATCCCGCCTGGCGAGGATCCGGTGTCCTGATGGCAGCTGGTCAGGCCACGTCCTTCTCCCGTTCGGTGGCCTGGAGGCGGTTCTTTAGCCGGTAGCTGGGGCCGTTGATGGAGATCACCTCGCAGTGGTGGAGGAGCCGGTCGAGCATGGCGGTGGCGAGGACCTCGTCGCCGAAGACCTGGCCCCACTCATCCGGGGCTGGCACATGTTCGTTTTCGTGGATCGCCGCTGCCACCGGCCCATATCCATTCTCTGCTGTCCTCGTTGGTCTTCGTGGTGGTGCCAGGATTCTCCAGGTGGTGCCTTGATCAGTCAGGTGCGAGGAAGGTGTGCCGGTGGCATCCCAGTTGAGGGTGGTCCAGGGTGGTGCCGTCCTGCTGGAGCCGGTGACCGCCGATCCGTGGGCGTTTCAGGCCGACTGCGTTGAGGCGTTTGTCGCCTCATGGCGGGCCCGTGGGTTCAGTCCGGTGACGGTCGAGAACGACATCGGATTGCTGGAACGGACGCTCACCGCGCTGGGCCGGCCCGCCTGGGACGTCACTCCCGAAGACATCGACCGTGTCGTCGGTGACTTGGCCCTTTCCGGGCGGGCTGCCTCGACCCGGCGCGAGTACGTGCAGATCTTCAAGGGCTTCCACCGGTTCCTTCAGGTCCGCAAGGCCGTCGAGATCGAAGCCGGTTTCGGCGTCCGCCTGGTCTGCCCAGTCGATGAGTTCAACGCGTCCCGGCATGTCGGCGACGACTCCCCGGCCCAGCTGCCGCCGCCGACCCCGGAGCGGGTGGCTGACTTCTTCGACTTCCTCAAGGCCCGGATCGCCACCGCCCGCAAGTACGCACCCGCCGCCCGGGACTATGCGATGTTCCGAACCCTCTATCACGCCGGCCTTCGCTCGGAAGAGGTGTCGCTTCTAGACCGTCCAGACCTCCACTTCACGAGAGGTCCGTTCGGAAGCTCCACGTGCGGTTTGGCAAAAGTGCCCGCACCTCCGGGCCCAGGCCGCGCTGGGTGCCGATGCTGGACGGGCTCGACCTCGTCCTGCGCTGGTTCCTCGACGACGTTCGCGGAAAGTTCCCCGACTCACCGGTGCTGCTGTTTACGGACGAGTCCGGCGGAAGT
This sequence comes from Streptomyces sp. NPDC004126, assembly GCF_050275515.1. Taxonomy (NCBI): domain Bacteria; kingdom Bacillati; phylum Actinomycetota; class Actinomycetes; order Kitasatosporales; family Streptomycetaceae; genus Streptomyces; species Streptomyces sp. NPDC004126. The sequence goes on from NZ_JBNNPF010000087.1 coordinate 12,238, forward strand.
CTGCACCGCGGGACGATCCGCAACCGCCTGCGCTATCTGATGGAACTCGAAGGCCGCCCGGCAACCGACCGGTTTAGCCCGCATGCCCTGCGAAGGGCCTGCGCGACGCACAACTACGAGCGTGGCGTGGACCTGGTGGCGATCCAGCAGCTCCTTGGCCACTGGACGGTCAGCTCGACCATGAGATACGTCCGTCCCTCCGCGACATTCATCGAGGATGCCTATCGCCGCGCGGTGACCAACACGCTCGGCGAACTCACTGCCGAGGGGGACAGCACCGCATGAAGATCCGATGGCGTTTGCGGATGGCCGCCGCCCAGCGCGAGGTCTGGACCGGTACTCAGCTGCAGCGGCTGCTGGCTGAACGCGCCGGGCTGCAAATGTCCTCCGCGTCGGTGTCTGCGCTGTTCAGCAAGGAGCCCTCCCAGGTGAAGATGTCCACGCTGATCGCGTTGTGCACCGCCCTGGACTGCACCCCCAACGACCTGTTCGAGGTCGACACCACCCCTGTCGAACGTCCCGCGGCCCCGATGCGGCCCGTCGCCGAGCTCCCGAAGGCAGTCTCCGCACGGGGCCGCTCGATGCCTCCGCTGTGACCTGGAGAGGGCGGCACCGCGGGCGTCAAACAGAGCGACTGCACCGGCTGCGGAGCCCCGGTGGGCTTCATCGACCGGCACTACTGCTGCCGCTGCACCGCCCAGCAGAAGGCGGCCGCGGCCCGGGCGGCTTGTCCCCGGCGCGGCCAGCAGCGCGTCCCCCAAGCAGACACCGGCCGGTGCATCCCCTGCTCACGCGTATGCACCGCATGCGGGCACCCGGTGCGGAGTAAATCCTCGGCCCTCTGCCGCACTTGCCTGCGGAAGTCCGAACGCGACGCCGCCAAGGCGCCTTGCCCTCGCTGTAGCCGGCCCGGATTTCTACGCGAGGACACCGGCTGGTGCGGGCACTGCTCGCGTCTCCGACAGACCAAACAGCCGCCCCGGGCCTGTGAACAATGCGGCAGAGTGCGGAAGCACGCAGGGCTGGGACTGTGCTCGGCCTGCTGGCAGCGTCACCCCGACCGCCCCTTCGTCCGGGCCGACCACCTCATCGCCGAACTCGACAATCCTCCCGACTGGCTGCAGGACTTCACGACAGATCTCGCCGCCAAGTACTCCGTCGGCCGGGCCTGCACGATGATCACTTCCCTCGGGCGGCTTCTGACCGACGGCCAGCCCGACCTTCCTCAGTCCGTACTCGAACGCTCCCGTCGCCCGGGCCGCTCGATGGCTCCCTCGCCCGTGCTTTGGAGACCTTCTTCACGAGTCGCGGCCTGGCCATGGCCACCGACCAGGCCGAGCGTCTCGCAGCCGGCCGCCGACAACGCCGCATCCTCGCGGTCCCCGACCCCCTGCGACCTTCGGTGGAGGCTTTCACCGACTTCATGATCCGCTCGCGCGAGCGGTCCCGGCGTGCCGGAACGCTGCCCCGCACCGATGCCACCATCGAAGCCGCACTGGCCATCGTGCGTGACCTCGCCCTGTTCCTCGCCGGTGACCGCGGCAAGCAGGACTGGGCACTGACCGACGTACACGACCTCGAAGCTTTCCTGGCCGGCTCGCCCAAGGCCCGGAAGCGTCGGCTGGTGGTACTCGGACAGTTCTTCCGCTTCGCCCGGTCCCGGAAGATCGTCCTCGTCGATCCCGCCCGCGGTCTGACAGCCCGAGGACCGAGCGGCTTCAATGGTGCGACTCTGACGCTTGACCAGCAGCGTGTGCTGTTCCGCCGCTGGACAACGGATCCGGCCGTCCACCCGCACGAGGCTCTGCTGGGCATGCTCGCCTTGATGCACGGCGCCTCAAGCCGCGAGGTCAAGATGTTACAAGCCGTTGACCTCGACTTTCGTGCACGGACCGCCCGGCTCGGCAACCGCCCGCATCCGATCCCTTTGGATCCGGCGTCCTGGGCGGCAGTGCAACGCTGCCTGGCCCACCGCGAACACCAGCGGACGGACAACCCGCATGTGATGGTCACCCGCCAGACGAAGTCCGGCCGGGGCCCGGCGTCCACCGCCTATGTCAGTCACGTCCTCGACGCCTGCGGCTTCCCACCCCGCATGATCCGGTGCACTCGACTGCTCGACCTGGTCAACACGATGGACCCCAAGCTCGTCGCCGCCGCGTTCGGCATGGATCCCGAGGCCACCATGATCTATCTCGCCGATCACGTCGATCCGGGCCGCCTGCCTGATGCATGAAAGACGCGGCAAATTCGCTGGTCAAGGCAGTGTTCGATCTGCAGAATCAGCAGGATGCCGCGCTTCTTGTGTGACCACTGCCGACACCCCCTCACCGGACCAGTCACCAAGGTGAAAGTGCCGCCGCCGGTCCCGATGTCGGAGATCCCGGGCGTCCGGACACGTCCGGCCCGGATGCCCCCCGGCACCTATGCCCGGAATTTCCAGGTGAGCGAGTTCGGCATCGATGTCCCTGGCTTCACCGTGCACCCTGACGACGTGATCGGCACAGAACAGCATCCCGACATCATGCGATCGAACGGCTGCTGCCAGGGCCCTTCTGGCACCGATGGTCTGAACCTCGTCTGCGTGGGCTGTGCAGTCGAGGTCGGCACCCGGCAGGCAGATTGCTATACCGACAACCAGGTGATCCTGGAGCCACGCGCGGTATGTCTCTCCTTTGCCGACGACTGATCACCCGCCCCAGCAAGGCTGAACCCGTCCCGTTTCGGCACTGCCTGGCACAGGTTCGCCGGAACCTGTGCGCTTTGCTGAAGGTCTTGTCCGAGGTCAGGATGATCGAGCCCTTCTCGTAGCGTTTGGAGATGACCTGGAAGACCAGGTTCGCTTCCGCGCGTTCGAGGGGCTGGTAGCCGACTTCGTCGACCACGAGGACGCCGGGCCGCAGGTGGGTGCCGAGCTTGTTCGTCAGACGGCCAGCGGTCTCGGCGGCTTTGAGGTTGCGGACCATGTCGTCGAGGCTGGTGAAGTAGATCGAGTAGCCGGGCCGGTAGGCCGCGACCGCCAGGGCGACGGCGATATGCGTCTTGCCGACTCCGGGCGGTGACCGCGTCCTGACCGGTTGGCGGACCTGGCCCGTGACCGATGCCGGGCTCGGTGACCGGTCCGGGGTCCATTGGTCACCGGTCACGACCGGTCCGCGGTCACTGGTTCACAGTCTCCTCGCACCCGCCTTCTGGGCATGCCCTGGCCCACAATTCCTGAGGCTTGTCCAACCCCTGCGAGGCTTGTCCGGAGTTGTTTGGACCGGTCAGGAGGAGGCTTGCCCGCCCCCCGAGGAGGCTTGCCCTGTCGGTCTGGGGTGGCTTGCCCAGCCCTCTACCGGGCTTGCCCGATTGGTCTGGGGGGGTTTGCCCAGGGAGTGGGCAAGCCTCCCGTCTGGGCTTTTAGGGGTGTGGGCAAGGTTTTGGGCATGTCGGTGTGGGGAGTGTGTGTGGCACGAGGTCCGAAGAGGGAGACGTGTCGTGCGTGATGCTTCGCATCCTGCCGTCGGTGGCGGGTATTTCGCCCGGCTGGGTGCCGACTGGGCTGTGCTGTGCGAGGACCGGGCCCTGTGTCAGGTGGTGACCGGCTGGGTGATCGATGGTCGGCTGACCGACGGCATCGCGGCCGTGAGCGATTCCTGCGCTGGCTCGCTCACGCCCGAGCAGCTCCTGGCCGTGCTCCGCCCGACGGCCGGCGGTGTGACCGGTGCGCTGACCGATGTGGTCCTGCGCGCCCTCCTGAAGCGGGCCGCCGGCCGTGACCGGTCCGCTGTCCTCGCCGGCGGTGACCGGTCCGCCCGTCCTCGCTGGCCGGATCATCGTCCAGGCGATGCTTCCCGCCGTCCTCCGTATCACCCGCGGGCAGGTCCGCACGACCGGTGGCCGTACCCGTGACGCTGTCGGTCATGTGGTCGTGGCTGCCCTTTACGAGGTTGCCCGCTCCGGCCGTATCGACGATCGTCCCGGTCGGCCTGCCGCCAACCTCGCCTTCGACACCCTGCGCCGGGTTCTGGCCGAGCTCGCTGCTGAGCGGGAGCCGGCGGGGGAGGACCTCACGGCCGTAGAGCAGATCGCCGACCCGGCGCCGGGTCCGTGCGAGATCGCCCGTGCCCGCACCGTCCACGAGGCCGCCGCCGAGGCCGGCCTCCGCTCGGGCCCAGCCGAGGATGCCGCGACCGCCCCGGCCCGGCTGGAGCTTCTGGAGCTCCTCCTGCATGTGGTCCGCGCCGGCGCTCCCCTCACGGGGTGCTGGAGTCCTTGGCGCACAGTGCGTGGTCGATCAGGGCGCTGGCCGCGTTCTCCTGCTCCAGTATGTGCTCCTTGGTGTCGCCGCGGGCCTCGGACATGGAAACCACAGCGCTTCGACGCCCGTCATCGGTGACGCCGTTGAGGGTGATGTAGCCGCCGTCCCCGCCTTCATGGCTCCAGTAGGTTCCTCCGCATCCCAGGGGGCGTTCGACCAGGCCGAGCCCGTATCGGCCCTTGGGCCACAGCTTTTGGACCTTCGCGCTCACGGGGACGGTCTGCTTCATTTTGGCCAGCTGGCGTGCCGGTAGCAGGCGGCCGTCGAGCAGCGCGCGGAAGAAGCGGTTCTCATCCCGTGTGGTCGTGACCCACGAAAGGTTCTCGTAGTCCACCGGTATCTGGTCGGTGACATTCACCCGGGAACCGGGGCCGAAGAGCTGGTAAGCCTGGGCGTGGGGCCGAGGCAGGGTGGGCGAGGTGCCCATCCACCGGGTCTGGTCGAGGCCCAGCGGGCGCAGGACGCGGCGTTCGATCTGTTGATGAGCGGGGTGACCGGTAGCCTTCTGGATGATCATGTCGAGTAGGACGTAGCCTGTGTTGGAGTACGCCCAGCCCTTGCCGGGCCGGAACTCCTCCGGCTCATGGGCCATGGCGAGGTCGACCAGCTGCTCGGGTTCGTAGATGTTGTGGCGCTGCTGGTAGTACTCCTTCGGCGTGGTGTATCCGGGCAGGGCGTCCCGGATGCCGCTGGTGTGCTGGAGCAGGTGGCGGATGGTGATCTGGCTGCCGTCGTTGCCGTTGCCCCGCACCACTCCGGGCAGCCAGTGGTCGACCGTGTCGTCCAGGGACAGCCTGCCTTCGGCCTCCATCTGGAGGACCACGGTGGCGACCATCGTCTTGGACGTGCTGGCCATGCGGAAGTAGCCGCCGGAAGAGACCGGGCGGCCGGTGTTCAGGTCGGCGGTACCGCTGGCGGCGACCGACTGCCGACCGTCAAGGCGCGACCACGCGGGCGTGCACACCGCTCACACCGAGGGCGTGGATTGCCTCGGTGTCCCGGCGTAACTGCTCCACAGGGGAGTGACCGGCGGGCTGAGCGATGGCGGGGACCACCTCGGCGGTGAGCAGCGTAGCGACACCGAGTGCCATGACCAGGTGCTTTCTCAGAGTCGAAGTCATGGTTGGACGCTAGTTTCGCCCCCCACCGGGGCGCGATCCGGCGCACCCCAAGATCGGAACGGGGGATACCCCCCAGCGCGGGCCGTCGCCAGTCTGGCGTAGCACTGCCGAGCGCAGTGTGACGTTCGCGAATCGAACACCACCGAGCGGTCCCGCCGTCAGACGGGACCGCTCTCTTGTCGAAGGAGCCGCAGCCTTGACCGTTTCCTTAATCCGGAAAAGCGGGATGTCGTTTCGGGACGGCATCAGGAGCTTCTTCGGCCCTGGCCTGGTGGGTGAGGGGCCCGGGCGGTGTTCGGTTCAGGCCCTGTCGGCGAGGATGAGTTCGGCCATTGCAAGCAGGTCCTGGAAGGCCTTGAGTCCCTCCTGGTACTCCGCCGAGCGTGCCAGGAGCGCGACGGCTGCGCGGAGCTTTGGGAGGCAGTGCTGGAGAACGTCGGCGTGGCCGGGGCCGGGAACGCCACCGTTTTTGAGGTAGGTCATGACGCAGCCGGCCATGGTGAATTCCAGGTACGCCAGATCGTGTCTGTCGTCGAACGGTACGTCGGGAAACGGCCCGGGGTGGTGCGCGGCCCACAGGAGGGCTACCTCGCTGACGATCGCCTGGTGCCGGTCGGGCCCGGGAGGGGGGATAAGGGTGGTCATGAAGCGATCCTCCGGTACACGCTGGCCCCCGCCTGCTGCCGGGCCTTGTCACCGGGATGAGTCGGGCTGGACAGGGCAGTGAGGTGTCGCACGTGCGGCCTTCTTCACGCCCAGCTGTCGGGGGGCGGTGAAACTGAGCAGTCGTCATGCCCCTGATCTGGGGTTGTGAAGTTGGACTGATCGCCGACAACGACAGCTGGTGGGTGTGGTGGTTCGGGGTGGCATGGTCTGGTTCCTGAGTTGATCCGGTACTTATTTTGAAGCACTGGTGGGTTGGAGGTTTTGGTGTTGTGGGTCGACAGCGTGGGCTTGTTCGTGTGAGTATGTGGGATATGAAGATCGCTACCCGAAAGGGTTATGCCGCGTAGGCGGCCGGGCGCGTTGCGTGCCCCTCATCCTCGGCTTTTTGCTTTGGGCCGCCCGTACAGGATTGACCGTTTGTCACCGTGCACGTCTGCTGCGGTTCACAGGCTTGAGCAGCGGGCCGACGTCGAAGACGTATGGCCAGGCTGTGTTGAGGTAGCTCTGTATTGGTATCGGCGGTTTCTGGCTCAGCCGGGCCGGTATCTGGAGATTTCATACGCAGTATGTCCGTGTCCTTCTGACGAGCTTGAGGATGTTGCCGAGGCGAGGGACCTGCTTGAGCGGGTCTTGTCGCTCCTGCCGGTACCAGCACGTCAGGAACTCGGTGGCGTGATCATGTGCCTGGACGAGGAACTGCGGCGAAGGACGCTGCCCGACCCTTTCGCGGGTCGGGACCCCCGGAGAAGGGGTGGCTGGTGGCACTCAAGGCTAAGAGGAGATCGCCCGTTTGGCTGAGATGAACACGGCTGCCCCGATCGGATGGCCGAGCAGTCTGGAGGATGAAATGTGAGGGAACCGTCCTATACGTGTGCCGTATGTTGTGGAGGCCTTCTGGACTCAGACCCTCAGTTCGTCAAGCTGATTGCGACGAAGCCGGACCGGGTGGAAGTCCAACAGTTCTACGTTCACGGTTCATGCCTGGTTTCCAAGCTGGACAGTGCGATACCTCTGGGAGAGCTCTTCGAGGGCTGACAAGCCCGGGGGGTGACTTGGATAGCCTTCACGAGGGGGCCACAGCCCTGGAACTGGACGGAACCCCCATCCGTGCTGCTGGCGGCTCGCAGAACAAGCTGGCCTTTGGAGTGGTCTTCGAGGTGGCAGGGTTGGTGCTGGCAAGCGTCTGCGTGGCCGCGTGCTTCCCGGCCGCTGGTTAGAACATGGCCACCCCCGTGCAGGATGGGAGGTTTATGCCATTGGGTTTCCAGTGTTGGAAGCTCCACTGCCGACTTCGTCAAGAGGAAATCTAACGGGCACCATCGAGGCCGCCGCCGGCGCCCGCGGAGCGGGCTGATCTTGAAGGCGAAGCCGGAAGGATTCGGGGTGGGGGAGCGGAGCGGACCCGCCCAACGGGCCGCAAACCCGGACTCCGTGAAACGGAGTCACTCAAGCCTGCGAAGCAGGCCCTTCGGCCGGAGCGCAGCGAAAGCCGAACCAGTCCGAAGCGAAGCGCAGGACCCCGGCCCGAAGGGCCGGCTCCGGCTTGGCGAAGCAGATCGGAAG
>NZ_JBNNPF010000088.1:0-19664 GCF_050275515.1 Streptomyces sp. NPDC004126
CCGTCAGGACGATCTTGCCCACGTGCTTGGCCTGGCTCATGAAGCGGAACGCCTCGGGCGCCCGCCGGATGTCCCAGGCCCGGACCGGCAGCGGCTGGAGCACGCCCGCGTCGAACAGCCGGCCCAGCTCGGCGAGCATCTCGCCGATCCGCTCCGGACCGGCGCCCTCGACCATGTCGAAGGCCTGGTACGTCACTCCGGGGTGGAGCCGGGCGACCTCCTCGGGGTCGCGTACGTCGGTCTTGCCCATCTCCAGGAAGCGGCCGCCGCGCGGCAGCAGCCGCAGCGAGGCGTCGACCAGTTCCCCGGCCAGGCAGTCCAGGACCACGTCGACGCCCTCGCCGCCGGTGGCGGCGGAGAACCGCTCCTCGAAGGAGGCGTCGCGGGAGGACGCGATGTGCGCCTCGTCCAGGCCGAGTTCGCGCAGCACGTCCCACTTGCCCTCGCTGGCCGTGCCGAACACCTCGGCACCCAGGTGGCGGATGAGCTGCACGGCGGCCATGCCGACGCCTCCGGCGGTGGCGTGGACGAGGACCCGCTCGCCGGCCTTCAGGCCCGCCAGGTCGACGAGCCCGTAGTAGGCGGTGAGGAACACGGTCGGGATCGCGGCGGCCTGCTCGAAGGTCCAGCCGTCGGGGACGCGGACGACCAGGCGGTGGTCGACGACCGCGACGGGGCCGAACGCGCCCCGGATGAGGCCGGTGACCTTGTCGCCGACCTCGATGCCGGTGACGCCGGGGCCCACCTCGGTGACGACGCCGGCGCCCTCGTTGCCCATGCGGGCCAGGCCCGGGTACATGCCGAGCGCGATCATCACGTCGCGGAAGTTCAGGCCGGCGGCGCGGACCGCGACGCGGATCTCGCCCTCGGCGAGCTCCATCCCGGCGGCCGGGGAGGGTACGAAGCCCAGGTTGTCGAGCGTCCCGGCCTCGGTGCTGTTGAGGATCCAGGAGGAGCCGGCGGGCAGCACCAGGGCGCCGCCCGGGGCTGCGGACGGGATCAGGCGCGGTACGAGCAGCGCGCCGTCGCGGAGCGCGGCCTGCGGCTCGTTCCCGGTGAGCACCGCGTCGGGGACGGAGGGTCCGGTGGCACCGTCGACGTCCGCGTCGACGTCCGTGTCGAGGTCGAGGAGGACGAAGCGGCCGGGGTTCTCGGCCTGCGCGGCCCGCACCAGACCCCACAGGGGCGCCTGGGCCAGGTCCGTGACGTCCTCGCCGGGCAGCACGGCCACCGCGCCGCGCGTGGCGACGACCAGCCGGGTGGCGTCGAGGCGCTCGTCGGCCAGCCAGGCCTGGAGGGTGCCGAGCAGCGCGGCGGTGGTCCCGTGCGCGGCCCGGGCCGCTCCCGCGGCCGGGGATCCGGTGTGCAGGAGGACCGCGGCAGGGACCGGCGCGCCCTCGTCGAGGGCGGCCCGCAGGGAAGCGAGGTCCGCGTGGTCCGCACCCGCGCCGCCGACCGTCACCCGGGGCCCGCCGGGGGTTCCGGCGGCCGGCGGGGCGGCGGTCCAGTCGAGGCGGTAGAGGGCGTCGGAGTGTCCCGCCCCCGCCACGGCGGCGGTCAGCTGCTCGGCGGCGACCGTACGGGTCGCCAGCGAGGCGACGGACACGACCGGATGGCCGGCCGGGTCCGCGATGTCGAGCGAGAGGGAGTCCGGGCCGGCCGGCGTCAGCCGCACCCTCAGCCTGGACGCGCCCACGGCGTGCAGACGCACACCGCTCCAGGCGAAGGGCAGGCGGACCTGCCCCGCGTCCGTGGCCGGCCCGGCGACAGCGAGCCCGTGCAGCGCAGCGTCGAGCAGGGCCGGATGCAGTGCAAACCAGCCCGCCTCATCCTGCTGCGCATCGGGCAGCCCCACCTCGGCGAACACCACGTCACCGTCGCTCCGACGCCAGGCCCGGGCCAACCCCTGGAAGGCCTGCCCGTACCCGTAACCGGCTGCGGCGAGCCCCTCATAGAACCCGTCGAGGTCGACCGGCTCGGCGTCCGCCGGAGGCCATACGGCCAGGTCGGACAGGGGTTCGGGGGCCGTTTCGGGGGCAGGGGCGAGCCGCCCTGCGGCATGCCGGGTCCAGACGGCGTCGGCGTCCTCGGGGCGCGAGTGGACGCTCACCGGCCGCCCGCCGTCCTCGTCCACGGCCCCGACGAGGACCTGGAGCAGGACGCCACCCCGGTCGGGGACGACGAGGGGCGTCTCGATGGTGAGCTCGTCCAGCTCGCCGCAGCCCGCCTCGTCGCCCGCGCGGAGCGCGAGTTCCACGAAGGCGGTGCCGGGCAGCAGGACCGTTCCCGCCACGGCGTGGTCGGCGAGCCAGGGGTGGGTGTGCAGGGAGATCCGCCCGGTGAGCAGCAACTGCCCTCCGTCGGCGGGGGTCACGGTGGCGCCGAGCAGCGGGTGTCCGGCAGCGCCGAGCCCGGCCGCGAGCACGTCCGCGGAGGCGGAGGCGGCGGGGCGCGGCCAGTAGCGGCTGCGCTGGAAGGCGTACGTGGGAAGGTCCACGGTGGCCGGGGCCGCCGCCGTACCGCCGGCCAGGGCCGCCCGGTCGACGGGGAGGCCGCGGGTCCAGGCCTCGGCGAGGGCGCCGAGGAAGGCCTCCGCCTCGGGACGGTCCTTGCGCAGGACGGGGGCGAGCAGCCCGGAGAACTCCTCGGACAGGGACTCCCCCGCCATGGCGGCGAGGACGCCCTGCGGGCCCAGCTCCAGGAAGTGGGCGACGCCCTGGGCTGCGAGGTGCTGCACCCCGTCGGCGAAGCGGACCGCACCGCGGACGTGCTCGACCCAGTACTCGGCCGTGAACTCCGCGATCTGCCCGCCGGTGACGTTGGAGACGACCGGGATGGCGGGAGCGGAGTGGGTCAGGGTCTCGGCGACCTCGCGGAACGCGTCGAGCATCGGCTCCATGAGGGGCGAGTGGAAGGCGTGCGAGACCGTCAGACGCTTGGTCTTGCGGCCCTGCTCCGCCAGCTGTGCGGCGACGGCCAGGACGGCGTCCTCGGCGCCCGAAATCACCAGGGAGGAAGGCCCGTTGACCGCGGCGATGTCGACATCCGCCGACAGCAGCGGACGTACCTCCTCCTCGGTGGCACGGATAGAGACCATCGCCCCGCCCTCGGGCAGCGCACCCATCAGCGCGCCGCGGGCCGCCACGAGACGGGCCGCGTCGGCCAGCGACAGCACCCCGGCGACGTGGGCTGCGGCGATCTCGCCGATCGAGTGCCCGGCCACGAAGTCCGGGCGCAGGCCGAAGGACTCGGCCAGCCGGTACAGGGCCACCTCCACGGCGAACAGGGCCGGCTGGGTGTTCTCGGTGCGGTGGATCTCCTCACCGCCGCCGAACACCAGCTCCTTCAGCGGCAGGTCGAAGTGGGCGCACACCTCGTCGAACGCCGCCGCGAACACCGGCTGCGCCTCGTACAGCCCACGCCCCATCCCCGGACGCTGCGCACCCTGACCGGAGAACAGGAAGGCCAGCTTCCCGGGCTGGACCGGGGCCTTGGCGGCGGTGGTCAGGGCGTCGAGTCCGGCCAGCAGGCCGTCCAGGCCGGTGGCGGTCACCGCGCCCCGGTGTTCGAGCGCGGAGCGGGTGGTGGCGAGGGAGTGCGCGACGGCTCGCGGGTCCAGGCCGGTGTGCGTACGGGCGTACTCGGCGAGCCGTGCCGCCTGGGCGCGCAGGGCCTCGGGGCCGCGGCCGGAGACGGTCCACGTGACCGGGCCGCCGTCGGTGTCGGCGGCCGCGGGGACGGGTGCCGTCGCGGGTGCCTGTTCCAGTACGACGTGGGCGTTGGTGCCGCTGGCGCCGAAGGAGGAGACGCCCGCGCGGCGCGGACGGTCGGTCTGGGGCCAGTCCACGGCCTCGGTGAGGAGTTCCACCGCGCCCGCCGACCAGTCGACGTGGGCCGACGGCTCGTCGACGTGCAGGGTCTTGGGCAGGATCCCTTCGCGCAGGGCCATGACCATCTTGATGACGCCCGCGACGCCGGCGGCGGCCTGGGCGTGTCCGATGTTGGACTTCACGGAGCCGAGCCACAGCGGCCGGTCCTCGGGCCGGCCCTGGCCGTAGGTGGCGAGGAGGGCCTGCGCCTCGATGGGGTCGCCGAGGGTGGTGCCGGTGCCGTGGGCCTCGACGGCGTCCACGTCGTGCGCGGTCAGCCGGGCGTTGGCGAGGGCCTGTTCGATGACCCGCTGCTGGGAGGGGCCGTTGGGTGCGGTCAGGCCGTTGCTGGCGCCGTCCTGGTTGACGGCCGAGCCGCGGAGCACGGCGAGGACGCGGTGGCCGTTGGCCTGGGCGTCGGAGAGCTTCTCCAGGAGGAGCACGCCGGCGCCTTCGGACCAGCCGGCCCCGTCCGCGGCGGCGGAGAAGGACTTGCAGCGGCCGTCGGAGGACAGTCCGCGCTGCTTGCTGAACTCGACGAACACGCTGGGGGTGGCCATGACGGTGACGCCGCCGGCCAGCGCCATGGTGCACTCGCCGGCCCGGAGGGCCTGGGCGGCCAGGTGCAGGGCGACGAGGGAGGAGGAGCAGGCGGTGTCGACGGTGACGGCCGGGCCCTCCAGGCCGAAGGCGTAGGAGAGGCGGCCGGAGACGACGCTGCCGGAGGTGCCGGTGAGCAGGTAGCCCTCGGCGCTGTCGGCGGCGCGCTCCACGTGGCTGGCGTAGTCGTGGTACATGACGCCGGCGAAGACGCCGGTGCGCGTTCCCTTGCGGTCCGCCGGGTCGAGTCCGGCGCGTTCGAAGGCCTCCCAGGAGGCTTCGAGGAGGAGCCGCTGCTGCGGGTCCATGGTGACGGCCTCGCGCGGGGAGATCCCGAAGAGTTCGGGGTCGAAGTCCGCGGCGTCGTAGAGGAAGCCGCCGTTGCGGGTGTACGAGGTGCCGGGGCGGCGTCCTTCGGGGTCGTAGAGGGCGTCGAGGTCCCAGCCGCGGTCGGTGGGGAAGCCGGAGACGGCGTCGCGGCCTTCGGTGACGAGCTGCCAGAGGTCCTCGGGCGAGGCGACCCCGCCGGGGTAGCGGCAGGCCATGCCGACGATCGCGATCGGCTCGTCGGGGGCGTGGGCGGGCGCGGGGGCGGCCGGGGAGGGGGTGGTGGTGGCGGGGGTGAGGATCCCGGCGAGGAGGTGGCGGGCCAGGGCGGCGGGGGTGGGGTGGTCGAAGACGAGCGTGGCGGCCAGTTTGAGGCCGGTGGCCGCGTTCAGCCGGTTGCGCAGTTCGACGGCGGTGAGGGAGTCGAAGCCGAGTTCCTTGAAGGCCGCGTCGGGGCGGATCGCCGAGGGGTCGGCGTGGCCGAGCACGGCGGCCACCTGGCCGCTGACGAGGCCGAGGAGTTCGCGTTCGCGTTCGTTCTCGCCGAGCGGGGCGAGCCGCCGGGCGAGGGAGGAGGCCTCGGTGTCGGAGCCGGTTTCGACGGCGCGGCGGGCGGGGGTGCGGACCAGGGAGCGCAGCAGTGCGGGCAGCAGCCCGGCAGCGGCGCGGGTCCGCAGGGTCGCCGCGTCGAGGCGTACGGGGACGAGGACGGGTTCGGCGTCGGTGTCGGCGGTGGCCGTGTCGAGGGCGGCGAGGCCCTGGGCGGCGCTGAGCGGGAGGATGCCGGCTCGGGCGGCCCAGCCGAGGTCTCCGTCCGTGAGGTGGCCGGTGAGGCCGCTGGTCTCCCACAGGCCCCAGGCCAGGGAGTGGGCCGGCAGGCCGTGGTGGCGGCGGTGGGCGGCGAGGGCGTCCATGAAGGCGTTGGCGGCCGCGTAGTTGGCCTGCCCCGGGTTGCCGAGGACACCCGCGGCGGAGGAGAAGAGGACGAGGGCGGTGAGGTCGAGGTCGCGGGTCAGCTCGTGGAGGTTCCACGCGGCGTCCACCTTCGGACGCATCACCGCGTCCAGGCGCTCGTCCGTCAGGGATCCGACCAGACCGTCGTCCAGCACACCCGCCGCATGGACCACACCCCGCAGCGGACGCTCCGCCGGAATGGCCGCCAGCACGGCAGCCAGAGCCTCCCGGTCGGCGGCGTCACAGGCCACGACGTCCACCACGGCACCCAACGCCCGCAGCGAACCGGCCAGTTCCACCACACCCGGCGCATCCGCTCCACGACGACCCGTCAGCAGCAGCGAACGCACCCCGTGCTCCACCACCAGGTGCCGGGCCACCAACCCGCCCAGCGCACCCGTACCACCGGTGACCAGCACCGTCCCCTCCGGATCCCAGACGGGGTCGCCGCCGGGTGCGGCGGTGGCCCGGACCAGGCGCGGGGAGAGGGCGGTGCCCGTGCGCAGGGCGAGCTGGGGCTCGCCGGTGGCGACGGCCCGTTCCAGGGCGGCGCGGGAGTCGTCGGTGCCGTCGAGGTCGACGAGCTGGATCCGGTCGGGGTGTTCGGACTGGGCCGAGCGGACCAGGCCCCACAGCGGGGCGAGGGTCAGGTCGGGCGCGGGGTCGCCGGGGCCGGTGCGGACCGCGCCGGTGGTGGTGACGACGAGGCGCAGGGCGGCGAGGCGTTCGTCGGCGAGCCAGTCGCGGAGGGTGGCCAGGAGCGCGGCCGTGGTGGTGCGGGCTGCGCGGGCCGGGTCGTCTCCGGCGGCGGGGTCCGTGCCGGGGCGCGGGTGGGTGAGGAGGACGTGGGTGGGGGCGGCGGTTCCGGCGTCGAGGGCGGCGGCGAGTGCGCCCAGGTCGGGGAAGCCGGCGCCGCCGAGCTCGGCCCAGCCGTCGGCGGGCGCGTCGGCGGGCAGGGGGACGCCGTTCCAGGTGACGCGGTGCAGGGTGTCCGTGCGGGGGCCCTGGAGGCGGTCCGGGGCGACGGGCAGCAGGCTGAGGGCGTCCACGGTGGCGACGGGCCGGCCCTCGGGGTCGGCGAGGTCCACGGCGAGTTCGCCGCCGGCGGCCGGGGTGATGCGGACCCGCAGGGCGGCCGCTCCGGTGGCGTGCAGGGTGACCCCGCTCCAGGCGAAGGGCAGCCGGACGCCGTCGGCGGCGGTGCCGGTGCCGGTGCCGGTGCCGAGGAGCGCGGCGTGCAGGGCGGCGTCGAGGAGGGCGGGGTGCAGGCCGAACGCGGCCGCCTCCTCGCGCCGCGCGGAGTCCAGCGCGACTTCCGCGTACACGGTCCCGCCCTCGGTCCAGGCGGCCTTGAGGCCCTGGAAGGCGGGCCCGTACGCGTAACCGGCCTCGGCCGTCCGCCCGTAGAACCCCTCCACGTCCACCGGCCGTGCACCGGCCGGCGGCCACACCGCCAGGTCCACGCCCGCCGCGGAGGCGGCGGCGGGGGCGACGACACCGGTGGCGTGCCGGGTCCAGGCGGTGTCCGGGCCGGAGTCGTCGGGCCGTGCGTGGACGGAAACCGGGCGGCTGCCGTCGGCGGCGGGTTCTCCGACCACCAGCTGGAGCTGGACGGTGCCGGTCGCGGGCAGGGCGAGGGGGGTTTCCAGGGTGAGTTCGCGCAGTTGTCCGCAGCCGGCCTCGTCGCCCGCGCGGACGGCGAGTTCGACGAAGGCGGTGCCGGGCAGGAGGACGGTGTCGCCGACGGCGTGGTCGGCGAGCCAGGGGTGGCCGCCCAGGGAGATGCGGCCGGTCAGCAGGAAGCGGTCGCCGTCGGCGGAGCGTACGGAGGCGCCCAGCAGCGGGTGTCCGGCGTCGGCCAGGCCCGCGGCGGAGACGTCGGCCCCGCCGGCCGCCGCCTCGGCCCAGTACCGGTGGCGCTGGAAGGCGTACGTGGGCAGGTCGACCGTACGGGGGGCGTGGCCGGCGAGGACGGCGGTCCAGTCGGGGGAGGCGCCGCGGGTCCAGGCCTCGGCGAGGGAGGTGAGGAAGCGCTGCGGGCCGCCTTCGTCGCGGCGCAGGGAGCCGAGGGCGACGGCGGGCAGGCCGGCGGCGTCGATGGTCTCCTGGACGCCGACGGTGAGCACGGGGTGGGCGCTGGCCTCGATGAAGAAGCCGTGGCCGCGTTCGAGGAGGGCGCGGATGCCGTCCTCGAAGCGCACGGTGCGGCGCAGGTTGGTGTACCAGTACTCGGCGTCGAGTTCGGTGCCGTCGACGGGCCGTCCGGTGACCGTGGACAGGAAGGGGACGCGGGTCTTGCGGGGGGTGATGCCGGCGAGGGCGCCGATGACGGCGTCGCGGATCTCCTCGACCTGGGGGCCGTGGGAGGCGTAGTCGACGTTGACGCGGCGGGCGCGGACGCCGTCGGCCTCGCAGGCGGCGAGCAGTTCGTCGAGGGCCTGCGGGGTGCCGGAGACGACGGTGGAGCGGGGGCCGTTGACGGCGGCGACGGCGAGCCGGTCGCCCCAGGCGCGGATGCGTTCGGCGACGGCGTCGGCGGTGTCGGCGACGGACATCATGCCGCCCTTGCCGGCCAGGGCGAGGAGGGCCTTGGCGCGCAGGGCGGAGACCTTCGCGGCGTCCTGGAGGGACAGGGCGCCGGAGACGGCGGCTGCGGCGATCTCTCCCTGGGAGTGGCCGACGACGGCGTCGGGTTCGATGCCGCTCGCGCGCCACAGCTCGGCGAGGGAGACCATGACGGCCCACAGGACGGGCTGGACGACGTCGACGCGGTCGAAGCCGGGCGCGCCGTCCTCCTGGCGCAGGACGGCGAGGAGGGACCAGTCGGTGTGGGGGGCGAGGGCCGCGGCGCACTCGTCGAGGCGGGCGGCGAACGCCGGGGAGGTCCCGTACAGTTCGACGGCCATGCCGACCCACTGGGAGCCCTGGCCGGGGAAGACGAAGGCGGTCTTGCCCTCGATGTCGGCGGTGCCCTCGACGAGCCGGGCGGCGCTGTCGCCGGCGGCGAGCCGGGCGAGCGCGTCCGGCCGGGAGTCGTCGCCGGCGTCCGGGCCGGCCACGACGACCGCGCGGTGGGTCAGTGCGGAGCGGGTGACGGCGAGGGAGAGGGCGGTGTCGGCGGGGCGCGGGGCGTCCGCGTCGGGGGCGGCGTCGCCGTCCGTGCCGGCGGTGAAGGCGTGCAGCCGGGCGGCCTGGCCGCGGAGGGCGGCCTCGCTGTGGCCGGAGAGCGGCCAGGGCGTGGGTGCCGCGGCCGTGAAGGGGGCGGGGGCGGCCGGGGCCGGGGCGGGGGTGTCCTCCTCGGCGGGTGCGGCCTGTTCCAGGATGAGGTGGGCGTTGGTGCCGCTGATGCCGAACGCGGAGACGGCGGCCCGGCGGGGGCGTTCGTGGTCGGGCCACTCGCGGGCGTCGGTGAGGAGTTCGACGGCGCCGGCCGACCAGTCGACGTGCGGGGTGGGCTCGTCGACGTGGAGGGTCTTGGGGAGGACGCCGTTGCGGATCGCCATCGTCATCTTGATGACTCCGGCGATGCCGGCGGCCGCGGCGGTGTGTCCGATGTTGGTCTTGAGGGAGCCCAGCCACAGCGGGGTGTCCTGCGGCCGGTCCTGGCCGTAGGTGGCGATGACGGCCTGGGCCTCGATGGGGTCGCCGAGGGTGGTGCCGGTGCCGTGGGCCTCGACGGCGTCGACGTCCCGGCCGCGCAGCCGGGCGTTGGCGAGGGCCTGGCGGATGACGCGCTGCTGGGAGGGGCCGTTGGGGGCGGCGAGGCCGTTGGAGGCGCCGTCCTGGTTGGTGGCGGAGCCGCGGATGACGGCGAGGACGCGGTGGCCGTTGCGGCGGGCGTCGGAGAGCCGTTCGAGGACGATGACGCCGACGCCCTCGCCCCAGCCGGTGCCGTCGGCGGCGGCGGCGAAGGCCTTGCAGCGGCCGTCCTCGGACAGGCCGCGCTGGCGGCTGAACTCGACGAAGAGGCCGGGGACGGACATGACGCTGACGCCGCCGGCGAGTGCCATCGAGCATTCGCCGTTGCGGAGGGCCTGGGCGGCGAGGTGCAGGGCGACGAGGGAGGAGGAGCAGGCGGTGTCGACGGTGACGGCCGGTCCCTCGAAGCCGTAGTGGTAGGCGAGCCGTCCGGAGACGACGCTGCCGGAGGTGCCGGTGAGGGAGTAGCCCTCGGCGCCGCCCTGGGTGTTGTGTCCTCCGACGATGTAGGCGGGTGTCGCGGCGCCCACGTACACGCCGGTCTGGGTGCCCTTGAGGGTGGCGGGGTCGAGCCCGGTCCGTTCGAGCGCCTCCCAGGAGGTCTCCAGCAGGACCCGCTGCTGCGGGTCCATGGCGAGTGCCTCGCGCGGGGAGATGCCGAACAGGCCGGGGTCGAACTCCGGCGCGTCGTGCAGGAAGCCGCCGGAGCGGGTGTAGGTGGTCCCGGGGTGGTCGGGGTCCGGGTGGTAGAGGGTGTCCAGGTCCCAGCCGCGGTCGGCCGGGAACCCGGATATCGCGTCGCGTCCCTCGGCCACCAGCCGCCACAGGTCCTCGGGGGAGCGGACCCCGCCCGGGTAGCGGCAGGCCATGCCCACCAGGGCGATGGGCTCGCTGCCCCGGCTCTCGGCCTCACTGAGCCGCTGCCGGGTCTCGTGGAGCTCGGCGGCCACTCGCTTGAGGGACTCGACCAGCTTGTCCTCGTTCGCCATCGCGGCGTGTCCTTCCCTGTTCTCGCGGTCGCCGGGGATCAGGAGACCCCGAGCTCGTTCTGGATGAAGTCGAGTACCTCGTCGGCCGAGGCCGACTGGAGGCGGTCCGCGACGTCCTCGCCGGCGGCGGGCGCCGTCGGCGCGGAGGCGGCCGCGGCCGCCTTCCAGCGCTGGAGGAGGTCCTCGATGCGGCCGGTCACCTCGTCGTGTCCGGGTGCCTCCGGATCGGCGGCGAACACGGCCGCCTCGAAGCGGCCGAGTTCGGCGAGCAGGTCGGCGCCGGGGGCGGCGGTCTCCTCGGGCACCAGCTCGTTCAGCAGGTGCTTGGCGAGGGTGCCTGCCGTCGGGTAGTCGAAGATCAGCGTGGGGGGCAGCCGCAGTCCGGTGGCGGCCCCCAGCCGGTTGCGGAACTCGACGGCGGTCAGCGAGTCGAAGCCGAGTTCCTTGAAGGTGCGGTCCGCGCCGACGGCGGCGGGCGCCCCGTGCCCGAGGACGGTGGCTACGTTGGTCCGCACCAGGTCCAGCAGCAGGTGTTCCCGCTCCGATTCCGGCTGGGCGGCGAGCCGCCGGCCCAGCGGTTCGGTGCCCTCGGCGGCGGCCGGTCCGGCGATGCGGCGGGCCGGGGCGCGTACGAGGCCCTTGAGCACGTCGGGCAGGGAGCCGTCGCGGGCCTGGCCGCGCAGTCCGGCCAGGTCCAGCCGGACGGGGGCGAGCAGCGGCTCGTCCTGGCGCAGGGAGTCGTCGAGGAGGGTCAGGCCCTGCTCGTTGGTCATGGGCAGGAAGCCGGACCGGCCGAGGCGGGCGAGGTCGGTGGTGTCGAGTCCGGCGGTCATGCCGCTGGACTCGGCCCAGTGGCCCCAGGCGAGGGAGACGCCGGGCCGGCCGTGGGCGCGCCGGTGCTGGGCGAGGGCGTCCAGGAAGGAGTTGCCCGCCGCGTAGTTGGCCTGGCCCGCGTTGCCGAGGACGCCGGCCGCCGACGAGTAGAGGACGAAGGCGGTGAGGTCGAGGTCGCGGGTGAGTTCGTGCAGGTTGACGGCGGCGTCGACCTTGGGCCGCAGGACGCGGTCCAGGCGGTCGGCGTCGAGGGATTCGAGGACGCCGTCGTCGACGACCCCGGCGGTGTGGATGACGCCCCGCAGCGGCCGGTCGGCCGGAATGGCGGCGAGGAGCGCGGTGAGCGCGTCCCGGTCGGCGGCGTCACAGGCCACGACCTCGGCCGCACCGCCCAACTCGGCGATCTCGGCGACGAGTTCGGCCGCGCCGGGGGCGTCCGGGCCGCGCCGGCCCGCCAGCAGCAGGTGCCGTACGCCGTGCGCGGTGACCAGGTGCTTGGCCACCAGCGCGCCCAGGGTGCCCGTACCGCCGGTGACGAGGACGGTGCCGGCCGGGTCCCAGCCCTGCGGGACCGTCAGGACGATCTTGCCCACGTGCTTGGCCTGGCTCATGAAGCGGAACGCCTCGGGCGCCCGCCGGATGTCCCAGGCCCGGACCGGCAGCGGCCGCAGCACACCCGCGTCGAACAGCCGGCCCAGCTCGGCGAGCATTTCGCCGATCCGCTCCGGACCGGCCTCCATCAGGTCGAAGGCCCGGTAGCGGACGCCCGGGTAGGCGTCGGCCACGTCCTGCGGGTCGCGGATGTCGGTCTTGCCCATCTCGATGAAGCGGCCGCCGCGCGGCAGCAGCCGCAGCGAGGCGTCGACCAGTTCCCCGGCCAGGCAGTCCAGGACCACGTCCATGCCGCGGCCGCCCGTCGCGTGCGTGAACCGCTGCTCGAAGGAGGTCGAGCGGGAGGACCCGTAGTGGGCGCCCTCCAGCCTGACCTGCCGGCGCAGGACTCCCCACTTGCCCTCGCTGGCCGTGCCGAACACCTCGGCCCCCAGGTGGCGGGCCAGCTGCACGGCGGCCATGCCGACGCCGCCGGCCGCCGAGTGCACGAGGACGCGTTCCCCGGCCGTGAGCCCGGCCAGGTCGACGAGCGCGTAGTAGGCGGTCAGGAACACCGCGGGCACCGAGGCGGCCTGCTCGAAGGACCAGCCCTCCGGCATCCGCGCCAGCATCCGCGCGTCGGCGACGGCCACCTCGCCGAAGGCGTGCGGCACCATGCCCATCACCCGGTCGCCGGGGGCGAGGTGGGTGACGCCGGGGCCCGTCTCGGTGACGACGCCGGAGGCCTCGCTGCCCAGGACGATCTTGTCCGGGTACATGCCGAGCGCCATCAGGACGTCGCGGAAGTTCAGACCGGCGGCGCGGACCGCGATCCGCACCTGGCCGGGGGCCAGCGGTTCGGCGGCCTCCGGGAACGGGGTGAGGGCCAGGCTCTCCAGGGTGCCGCCGCCGGTGGTGTCGAGCCGCCAGTGCGGGGCGTCCTGCGGCGGGGCGAGCAGGGCCCCCGCGTCGGTGCGGGCCAGCCGCGGGACGAGGAACTCCCCGTCGCGGACGGCGATCTGGCTCTCGCCGGTGGCGACGGCCGGGATCACCGGGGCGTCCTCGACGGCGGTGTCCGTGTCGACGAGGACGAGCCTGCCCGGGTTCTCGGCCTGCGCGGAGCGCACCAGGCCCCAGAGCCCGGCGTGCGTCAGGTCGGTGACGTCCTCGCCCGGGCGGGCCGCGACCGCGCCGCGCGTCGCCACGACCAGGCGGGACGAGGCGAACGCGGGCTCGGCGAGCCAGTGCTGGAGGGTGTCCAGCAGGGCCGCGGTGGCCTCCCGTACGGCGTCCGCCTCCACGGCGGTGCGCGTCCGGGGAACCGGCAGCAGCACCGCGTCGGGGGCGGGGGCGCCGCCGGCGACGGCGGCGGCCAGCGCCCGGAGGTCGGGGTGGGCCGGCAGGCCCTCCTCGTCCGGGTCGGCCGGGGAGCCGAGGACCGCCCAGTTCAGCTGCGGCTCGTCGGCGGCGGTGGCTGTCGTCCAGTCGACCCGGTACAGGGCGTCCTGGTCGGCCGACCTCGCCCGGTGCAGCTGGTCGTGGGAGACGGGCAGCAGGGTGAGGGAGTCGATGGTCGCGACCGGCAGCCCGCCCGGGTCCACGACGGTGACCGCCACCGCGTCGGCGCCCGCGGGCACCAGGCGGACCCGTACGGCCGAGGCGCCTTCGGCGTGCACGGTCACCCCGCTCCAGGCGAAGGGCAGCCGCAGGCCGCCGTCGGCGCCGGACGCGACGTCGAGCAGCATGCCGTGCAGTGAGGCGTCGAGCAGGGCCGGGTGCACGCCGAACGCGGCGGCCTCCTCCTGCCGGGCCGGGTCGAGGGCGACCTCGGCGTAGACCTCCTCGCCGGACCGCCAGGCGGCCTTGAGGCCCTGGAAGGCGGGCCCGTAGGCGTAACCGGCGTCGGCGAGGCCCTCGTAGAACCCGCGCAGGTCGACCGGCCGGGCCCCGGCCGGCGGCCACACCGCGAACTCCGCGGCGCTCGGCGCGGGGCCGGCGGCGGTGAGGGTGCCGGTGGCGTGCCGGGTCCACGGCAGGGCCGTCTCGGCGCCCTCGGGCCGGGAGTGGATGACGACGCTGCGGGAGCCGGACTCCTCGTCCGGGGCGCCCACCGCGATCTGGAGGCGGGCCGCGCCGCGCTCGGGGAGCGCGAGCGGGGCTTCCAGGGTCAGCTCCTCCAGGCGGCCGCAGCCCGCTTCGTCGCCGGCGCGGAGCGCGAGTTCAACGAAGGCGGTGCCGGGCAGCAGAACCGTTCCTGCCACCGCGTGGTCGACGGCCCACGGCAGGGTCTCGGCGGACAGCCGGCCGGTGAGGACCAGCCCGTCCCCGTCGGCCAGGTCGACCGAGGCGCCGAGCAGCGGGTGGGCGGCGGAGGTCAGGCCGAGTCCGGCCGCCGCGCCGTTCGAGGCGGGGGCGGGGGCGAGCCAGAACCGCTCGTGTTCGAAGGCGTACGTCGGCAGGTCCACCCGGCGGGCCGGGCGGCCCGCGAGGAGCGGGGCCCAGTCGACGGGGAGGCCGCGGGTCCAGGCCTCGGCGAGGGCGCCGAGGAAGGCCTCCGCCTCGGGACGGTCCTTGCGCAGCACGGGAGTCAGCAGCCCCGAGAAGTCCTCCGGGAGCGACTCCCCCGCCATCGCGGCGAGGACGCCCTGCGGGCCCAGCTCCAGGAAGTGGCCCACGCCCTGCGCGGCCAGGTGCTGCACCCCGTCGGC
This sequence comes from Streptomyces sp. NPDC004126, assembly GCF_050275515.1. Classification (NCBI taxonomy): domain Bacteria; kingdom Bacillati; phylum Actinomycetota; class Actinomycetes; order Kitasatosporales; family Streptomycetaceae; genus Streptomyces; species Streptomyces sp. NPDC004126. Next base: position 14,572 of record NZ_JBNNPF010000088.1, read on the forward strand.
GAAGCGGACCGCACCGCGGACGTGCTCCACCCAGTACTCGGCCGTGAACTCCGCGATCTGCCCGCCGGTGACGTTGGAGACCACCGGAACGGCGGGAGCGGAGTGGGTCAGGGATTCGGCGACCTCGCGGAACGCCTCCAGCATCGGCTCCATCAGCGGCGAGTGGAAGGCGTGCGAGACCGTCAGACGCTTCGTCTTGCGGCCCTGCTCCGCCAGCTGTGCGGCGACGGCCAGGACGGCGTCCTCAGCGCCCGAAATCACCACGGAATGGGGGCCGTTGACCGCAGCGATGTCGACATCGGCCGACAGCAGCGGACGTATCTCCTCCTCGGCGGCCCGTACGGAGACCATCGCGCCGCCCTCGGGCAGGGCGCCCATGAGGGCGCCACGGGCCGCCACGAGACGGGCCGCGTCGGCCAGCGAAAGCACCCCCGCGACGTGCGCGGCGGCGATCTCACCGATCGAATGCCCGGCCACGAAGTCCGGACGCAGACCGAAGGACTCCGCCAGCCGGTACAACGCGACCTCGACCGCGAACAGGGCGGGCTGGGTGAACTCGGTGCGGTGGACCTCGTCCCCTCCCCCGAAGACGATCTCCTTCAGCGGGAAGTCGAAGTGACCGCACACCTCGTCGAACGCCGCCGCGAACACCGGCTGCGCCTCGTACAGCTCCCGGCCCATCCCCGGACGCTGCGCACCCTGACCCGAGAACAGGAACGCGAGCCGCTCGCCGGTGCCCGTGAGGCCCTGCGTGACGCCGGGCGCGCCGTCGCCCTCGGCGAGGGCGCGGAGTCCGGTCGCGAAGCCGTCGCGGTCCTCGGCGAGCACCACCGCGCGGTGCTCCAGCGGCGACCGGGTGGTGAGCAGTGCGGTGGCGACGTCCGCGGCGGGGACGGAGCCGTCCAGGTCCAGCAGGCGTGCGGCCTGGCCGCGCAGGGCTCCGGCGCTGCGGGCCGAGACCACCCAGGGCAGCAGCCCGGCGGGCTCCTGCTCCGTGGCGGGCGCGGGCTCCTGCGGGCCCTCCTCGATGACGACGTGGGCGTTGGTCCCGCTGATGCCGAACGAGGAGACGCCGGCCCGGCGCGGGCGGCCGGTCCGCGGCCAGTCCACGGCCTCGGTGAGGAGTTCCACGGCACCCGCCGACCAGTCGACCTCGGGGCTGGGTTCGTCGGCGTGGAGGGTGCGCGGCAGCACGCCCTCCCGCATCGCCATGACCATCTTGATGACGCCGGCGACACCGGCGGCGGCCTGGGCGTGTCCGATGTTGGACTTCAGCGAGCCGAGCAGCAGCGGCCGGTCCTCGGGCCGGTCCTGCCCGTAGGTGGCCAGCAGGGCCTGGGCCTCGATGGGGTCGCCGAGGGTGGTGCCGGTGCCGTGGGCCTCGACCGCGTCCACGTCCTGCGGGGCGAGCCGGGCGTTGGCGAGGGCCTGGCGGATGACGCGCTGCTGGGCGGGGCCGTTGGGGGCGGTGAGCCCGTTGGAGGCGCCGTCCTGGTTGGTGGCCGTGCCGCGGACCACGGCGAGGACGTGGTGTCCGTTGCGGCGGGCGTCGGAGAGCTTCTCCAGGAGGAGCACGCCGACGCCTTCGGCCCAGCCGGTGCCGTCGGCGTCGGCGGAGAAGGACTTGCAGCGGCCGTCGGCGGCCATGCCGCGCTGGCGGCTGAACTCGACGAACACGCTGGGGGTGGCCATGACGGCGACGCCGCCGGCGATCGCCATGGAGCACTCGTCGGCGCGCAGGGCCTGGGTGGCCAGGTGCAGGGCGACCAGCGAGGAGGAGCAGGCGGTGTCGACGGTGACGGCGGGGCCTTCGAGGCCGAAGGTGTAGGCGACGCGGCCGGAGACCACGCTGCCCTGGGTGCCGGTCAGGCCGTACCCCTCGACGCGCTGCGGGTTCTCCTCGACTCGGAAGGCGTAGTCGTGGTGCATGGCTCCGGCGAAGACGCCGGTCCGGCTGCCGCGCACGGTGTCGAGGTCGAGTCCGGCGCGTTCGAAGACCTCCCAGGAGGCTTCGAGGAGGAGCCGCTGCTGCGGGTCCATGGCGAGGGCCTCGCGGGGCGAGATCCCGAAGAGGACGGGGTCGAAGTCGCCCGCTCCGTAGAGGAATCCGCCCTCGCGGGCGTAGCTGGTGCCCAGCCGTTCGGGGTCGGGGTCGAAGAGGGTGGCGAGGTCCCAGCCGCGGTCGGTGGGGAAGCCGGAGACGGCGTCGCGGCCTTCGGCGACGAGCTGCCAGAGGTCCTCGGGCGAGCCGACGCCGCCGGGGTAGCGGCAGGCCATGCCGACGATGGCGATCGGCTCGTCGGAGGCCGTCGCGGCCTGGGCCGGCGCGGCCGGCTCCGCGGTGCCGGCGGCCGTCGCCCCGTCCTGTGCGCCGAGCAGCTCGGTGAGCAGGAAGCGGGCGGCCGCGTTGATGGTGGGGTGGTCGAAGACGATGGTGGCGGGCAGCCGCAGGCCGGTGGCGGCGCCGAGCTGGTTGCGCAGTTCGACGGCGGTGAGGGAGTCGAAGCCGAGTTCCTTGAACGCCTTGTCGGGGCGGATCGCGGAGGGGTCGGCGTGGCCGAGCACGGCCGCGACCCGGCCGCGGACGACGTCGAGGAGTTCGCGTTCGCGTTCGGCGCCGTCGAGGGCGGTGAGGCGGCGTACGAGTGAGGAGACCTCGGCCTCCGGGGCGGCCGCCTCGACGGCTCGGCGGGCGGGGGTGCGGACCAGGGAGCGCAGCAGTGCGGGCAGCAGCCCGGCGGCGGCGCGGGTCCGCAGGGTCGCCGCGTCGAGGCGTACGGGGACCAGCAGGGGGTCGCCGGGGGCGCGCAGCGCGGTGTCGAGCAGGGTGAGGGCGTGGTCGGTGGCCAGCGGCAGGATGCCAGCGCGGGTCATCCAGCCGAGGTCGCCGTCCTTGAGGTGGGCGAGCATGCCGCTGGACTGCTCCCACAGGCCCCAGGCGAGGGCGGTGGCGGGGAGGCCCTGGGCGTGCCTGCGGTGGGCGAGGGCGTCCATGAAGGCGTTGGCGGCCGCGTAGTTGGCCTGCCCCGGGTTGCCGAAGACGCCCGCGATGGAGGAGAAGAGGACGAGGGCGGTGAGGTCGAGGTCGCGGGTCAGCTCGTGGAGGTTCCACGCGGCGTCCACCTTCGGACGCATCACCGCGTCGAGCCGTTCGTCCGTCAGCGACGCCACCATCCCGTCGTCCAGGACACCCGCAGCGTGCACCACACCCCGCAGCGGACGGTCCGCCGGAATAGCGGACAGGACCGCGGCCAGGGCCTCCCGGTCGGCGGCGTCGCAGGCCACGACGTCCACCACGGCACCCAGCCCCCGCAGCTCGGCCGCGAGCTCCACCGCGCCCGGCGCATCCGCGCCACGACGGCCCGTCAGCAACAGCGAACGCACCCCGTGTTCGGCCACCAGGTGCCGGGCCACCAGCCCGCCCAGCGCACCCGTACCACCGGTGACCAGCACCGTCCCCTCCGGATCCCAGACGGCGCCCTTGGCGGACACGTCGGCGGCCCGGACCAGGCGCGGGACGAGCAGGGAGCCGTCGCGGACGGCGAGCTGGGGTTCCCCGGTGGCGAGGGCGGCGGCCAGGTCGGTGCCGCCGTTGTCCCACGGGTCGAGGTCGACCAGGACGAAGCGGTCCTGGTTCTCCGTCTGGGCGGAGCGCAGCAGGCCCCACAGCGGGGCGTGCGCGAGGTCGATGACGTCCTCGCCAGCGCGTACGGAGACGGCGCCGCGGGTGACGAACACCAGCCGGGCGGCGGCCAGCCGGTCCTCGGCGAGCCAGTCCCGGACGAGGCCGAGGGCGGTGGCCGTCGCCGCGCGGGCGGCTTCGGCGGTCGGGGTTCCGCCGGTGTCCCCGCCCGGGGCGGGCGGGCAGGTGACGACGACCGTCGAGGGGACGGCGAGGCCCTGGTCGAGGGCGGCGGTGAGGTCGGCGAGGCGCGGGTAGGCGGCGCCGCCCAGCTCGGTCCAGTCGGGGAGCGCGCCGGCGTCCGCGGTGGCGGGGACCGCCGACCACTCGACGCGGTGGAGTCCGTCGCGGTGTGCGCCGCGCAGGGCTCCGGCGGCGACGGGCCGCAGCACGAGCGACTCGACGCGGGCCACGGGGCGGCCCTCGGCGTCGGCGACGTCCAGTGCGACCGTGTCGGTGCCGAGGGGGGTCATGCGCAGGCGGAGGGAGGCGGCCCCGGTGGCGAGGAGGGACACGCCGCTCCACACGAACGGGAGCCGGACGCCGGAGTCCTCGCCGCGGGCGGCGCGGACGAGCTGCTCGGCGTGCAGGGCGGCGTCGAGGAGGGCCGGGTGCAGGCCGAACGCGGCCGCGTCCTCCCGCTGTGCCGGATCCAGCGCCACCTCGGCGTACACCGTCCCGTCCACGGCCCAGGCGGTCTTCAGCCCCTGGAAGGCGGGCCCGTACGCGTAACCGGCCTCGGCCGTCCGCCCGTAGAACCCCTCCACGTCCACCGGCCGTGCACCGGCCGGCGGCCACACCGCCAGGTCCACGCCCGCCGCGGAGGCGGCGGCGGGGGCCAGGAAGCCGTTGGCGTGGCGGGTCCAGGCGGTGTCGGTGTCGGCGTCGTCGGGCCGTGCGTAGACGGCGACGGAGCGGCGGCCGGAGCCGTCGGGGGCTCCGACGACGGCCTGGACCTGGACGGCTCCGCGGGGCGGGAGCACGAGGGGGGCTTCGAGGGTGAGCTCTTCGAGCTGGGCGCAGCCGGCCTCGTCACCGGCGCGGACGGCCAGTTCGACGAAGGCGGTGCCGGGCAGCAGGACGGTGTCCAGCGCGCCGTGGTCGGCGAGCCAGGGGTGGCTGTTCAGGGAGATCCGGCCGGTCAGCAGGAACCGGTCGCCGTCGGCGACCCGTACGGACGCGCCCAGCAGCGGGTGCCGGGCCTCGGCCAGGCCGGCCGCGGACACGTCGGCGCTGCCGGTGTCCGGGGCGTCGAGCCAGTGGCGTGCGCGCTGGAAGGGGTAGGTGGGCAGTTCGGTCGCCGCGTGGGCGCCGGAGCCGGTGAGGACGGTGGTCCAGTCGACGTCGACGCCGCGGGTCCAGGCGGTGGCGAGGGAGGTGGTGAACCGGGCGAGTCCGCCCTCGCCGCGGC
>NZ_JBNNPF010000089.1:0-19359 GCF_050275515.1 Streptomyces sp. NPDC004126
GGTACTGCAGGGGGGACCCTGTGGGAGAGTAGGACGCCGCCGAACAATCATTGTGGGAAAGCCCCGCACCTTCTGGTGCGGGGCTTTTCTGCGTTCAGGCTGCGCCTGACTGTATACGCGCCGTATACTCGGGCTATGTCTGATGCCATGATCCGTGTGCCGGCAGAGGTGAGAGACCGCCTCTCGATCATTGCCGAGTCCCGTGGGACGTCGATCCGCGCCCTGGTCCAGGAGTTCGCGGAGACCACGCTGACCACCGAGGAGCGGCTTGAGCGAGCGGAACGGGCTCGTGCCTACATGGCTGAGCACTTCGGAGTGCAAGTCACCGATGCGGAGAGCGAGGCGATGAGGCTCAAGCTCCGCGACGCTTTCGCTCAACATCCAGGTGCCCAAGGCGCTGACGCGTGATCCAATACCACCTCGTCCTGGACACGCCGACTCTGCTCGCGTTGTCAGGCAATCGACAGGTGTCCGCCCTGATCCACAGGGCTTACCTGGATGCTGATACCTGCCTGTGGGTGCCGACGCTGTCGATCCTTGAAGCAGAGCTGCAGCGCGCGGGGACCGCCGAGCACATCGGTCAGCTCGACGTCATTCACACCGTGGACCTCGACTACCCAGCGGCTCTGGCCGTCGGGCGTCTGTGTGGGGCGGGCGTACCCCCCGGTGTCGCTGCGGCGGTGCATGCCGCCGGACACCTGCCCGACTGGGGCGTGGGAGCGCTGGTGGCGACGGTTGAGGCCAAGGCGTACGACGGGCTGGGCGTGGGGGTGTTCGACCTCAGCCGCTGACCGTGCCCGTTTCGTCAGAGTCGGCCCGCCGCCTTCAGGGCCAGGTAGGTGTCCGCCAGGCCGGGGGCCAGGGTGTCGGGGGTGGCGTCGACGACGTGGACGCCGTGGCGGGAGAGCTGGTCCGCGGTGCGGCGGCGCTGGGACTGGGTCTGGGTGGCCGCGGCGGCCTCGTAGACGGAGTCCAGGGAGCCGCGGGCCGCGGCCATGGCGGCGATGTGGGGGTCGGCCACGGAGGCCAGGATGACCGTGTGGCGCTGGGTGAGCCGGGGGAGGAGCGGGAGGAGGCCCTCTTCGATGGGGGCCGCGTCCAGGCTCGTCAGGAGGACCACCAGGGAGCGGCGCGGGGCGCTGCGCAGGATGGTGGAGACCAGGGTGCGGGCGTCCGTCTCGACCAGTTCGGGTTCGAGGCCGGCCATGGCGTTGACGAAGGCCGGGAGGGTGTCGGCGGCCGGGCGGGCCTGGACCTGGGCGCGGGGGCGGCGGTCGTGGGCCAGGAGGTCGACGCGGTCGCCGGCGCGGGTGGCCAGGGCGGTCAGGAGCAGGGCGGCGTCCATGGCGGAGTCCAGGCGGGGGGCGTCGCCGACGCGTCCGGCCGAGGTGCGTCCGGTGTCGAGGCAGATCAGGATGTGGCGGTCGCGTTCGGGGCGCCAGGTGCGGACGGCGACCTTGTTCTGGCGGGCGGTGGCGCGCCAGTCGATGGAGCGGGTGTCGTCGCCGGGTACGTAGTCGCGGAGGCTGTCGAACTCGGTGCCCTCACCGCGGGTCAGGAGGCTGGTGCGGCCGTCGAGTTCGCGGAGCCGGGCGAGGCGGGACGGGAGGTGCTTGCGGCTGGTGAAGGGCGGCAGGACGCGGACCGTCCAGGGGACGTCGTGGTTGCCCTGGCGGGCGCACAGGCCGAGCGGGCCGTACGAGCGGACGGTGACGAGCGCGGCCTTGCGGTCGCCGCGCCGGGTGGGGCGCAGGCGGGTCGTGACGCGGCGGCGTTCGCCGGCGGGGACGGTCAGGGTGTGGCGGGAGGCGTCGGTTTCGGTGCCGGGGTGCCAGCTGCTGGGGGGCCAGGCGTCGCGGATGCGGGCGCGCAGGGTGCGGGTGCCGGGGTTGGTGACGGTGAGGTCGACGTCGGCGGTGTCGCCGAGGCGGACCGTGGTGGCACCCGTTCGGGTGAGTCGCAGGGCGCGTACGGGGGCGGCGAGGGCGTAGTCGACCGCGCAGGCGAGGCCGATGGTGCCGTTGACGGCGAGGAGGCCCGTCCAGCTGGGTTCGAGGAGGCCTACGGGGAGGCTGCCGAGGGCCGCGAGCAGGGCGGCGCGTCCGGTGAGGGCCATCAGCGGGGGACGGGGACGTGGGTCAGGATCGCGGAGATGACGGAGTCGGCGGTGACGCCTTCCATCTCGGCTTCGGGGCGCAGCTGTACGCGGTGGCGCAGGGTGGGCAGGGCGAGGGCCTTGACGTCGTCGGGGGTGACGTAGTCGCGGCCGGTGAGCCAGGCCCAGGCGCGGGAGGTGGCGAGGAGGGCGGTCGCGCCGCGGGGGGAGACGCCGAGGGTGAGGGAGGGCGATTCGCGGGTGGCGCGGCAGAGGTCGACGACGTAGGCGGCGATCTCGGGGGAGACGGTGGTGTTCTCGACGGCCTTGCGGGCGGCTTCGAGTTCGCGGGTGCCGGCGACGGGGCGGATTCCGGCGGCGTGCAGGTCTCGGGGGTCGAAGCCGGCGGCGTGCCGGGTGAGGACGCCGATCTCGTCCTCGCGGGAGGGGAGGGGGACGGTCAGTTTGAGGAGGAAGCGGTCGAGCTGGGCTTCGGGGAGGGGGTAGGTGCCCTCGTACTCGACGGGGTTCATGGTGGCGGCGACGAGGAAGGGGTCGGGGAGCCGGCGCGGGGTGCCGTCGACGGTGACCTGGCGTTCCTCCATGGCTTCCAGGAGGGAGGACTGGGTCTTGGGGGGCGTGCGGTTGATCTCGTCGGCGAGGAGGAGGTTGGTGAAGACGGGGCCGTCCTGGAAGGAGAACTCGGCGGTGCGGGCGTCGTAGACGAGGGAGCCGGTGACGTCGCTCGGCATCAGGTCGGGGGTGAACTGGACGCGCTTGGTGTCGAGTTCGAGGGATGCGGCGAGGGCGCGGACGAGGAGGGTCTTGGCGACGCCGGGGACGCCTTCGAGGAGGACGTGGCCGCGGCACAGGAGTGCGACGACGAGTCCGGTGACGGCGGAGTCCTGGCCGACCACGGCCTTGGCGATTTCGGTGCGGAGCGCTTCCAGGGAGGAGCGGGCGCTGTCCGTGGTGGCCGTCATGAGGTGCGGACCTCTCTTTCGAGGGCGTCGAGGTGGTCGGCGAGCGCGACGAGTGCCGCGTCGTCGGCGGGGGTGGTGCCGAAGAGGGTGGTGGCCGTGTCGGGTCCGTCGGTCCGGGTCCGGCGGGCGGCTACGGCGGGGACGAGGGTGGCGGGGTCGTGGGCCTGGGCGGGCGGTACGCCGACCAGGGCGGCGAGGCGTTCGCGGGCGGCGGCGCGCAGGACGGTGGCGGCGCGGTCGCGGGCGGAGGCCTTGCGGTAGAGGCGGGCGCGGCCCTCGGTGGTCTCGGAGGCGCGGATGGCGACGGGGAGGTTCTCGGTGACGAGGGGGCCGAGTCGGCGGGCGCGCCAGAGGGCGGCTAGGGCGGCGGCCGTGAAGAGCTGGAGCAGGGCCCAGAGCCAGCCGGAGGGGACGAGGTCGAGGAGGCTCTTCTCGTCGGCGGGGGTGTCGGCGGGCATGTCCGCGAGGGTGGGCAGGTACCAGACGAGGTCGGGGCGGGAGCCGAGGAGCTGGAGGGCGAGGGAGGCGTTGCCCTGTTCGGCGAGGTGCTGGTTGAGCAGGGGGCGTTCGGAGCCGAGGAGGACGGTGTCGCCGCCCTTGGTGGTGCTGGGGAGTACGAGGACGGTGGGGTGGCCGTCGCTGGGGTAGCAGGCGGTGGCTCCGGGGTGGGTTGTGGTGTAGCGGAGGCCGTCGCCGGTGCCGGCGCGGCCGGCGGTGGTGGCTGCGGGGAGGGTGCAGTCGGGGTCGAGGTCGGTGCGGTGGGCGAAGGACCTGGTGTGGGTGGCGGGGGCCAGGTCGGGGAGGCTGAGGCTGGTGGGGGCGATGAGGATGGTGCGGCCGCCGGAGAGGTCGATGGCGGAGCGGACGGCGCGTCGCTGGGGTTCGCCGAGCAGGTCGGGGTCGGTGACGAGGAGGGTGGTGCGGGGGCCGGCCGCGGCGGCGGCTTCCTCGGCGCTGGTGACGACGCGGGTGGTGACGCCGCGTTCCGCCAGGAGCTGGGCGAGGGCGCGGCTGCCGTCGCGGTCGGCTGAGCGGGGGTCGAGGCGGCCGTGGTGGTCGCCGGCCTGGAGTGCGGCGAGGGTGACGGCGGCGGCGACGAGGATGCCGAGGCCGAGGAGGAGGCCGCGGGCGCGGGCCCAGCGCTGGGCGGCGGTGGGGGCGGTGGACGTCGTGGCGGGGGCGCTGGGGCCGGTCATGCGGCGGGTCCCGTCAGGAGCGGCTTGGCGCGTTCCAGGGTGAGGTCGAGGGTGCGCAGGCGGGCGTAGGCGTCGGCGTCGGCGGTGCGGCCGCCGTAGGTGACGTCGTCGAAGGCGCGGGCGGCGGCGTGGAGGTCGGCGGCGTGTGCGGGGAGGGTGAGCGCGGCTTCGGCGGCGGCCTCGTCCGCGGTGCGGCCGGGGCGGGGGTCGAGGAGGGTGCGTTCCTCCAGGGAGCGGACGAGGGCGCGCATGCGTTCCTGGACGGCTTCGTTCCAGCGGCCGGCGGCGGCGTGGGCGTCGGCGGCGGTGCGGTGGTCGGCGGCGCTGCGGGGGCCTTCGTCGAAGAGGTTGGTGGTGCTGGTGGCGGTGCGGCGGGGGGTGCCGAGCCGCCACCAGAGGGCGGCGATGACGAGGAGGACCAGTACGGCGATGGCGAGGAGGCCGGCCCAGCCGCCGGGGGTGGCTCCGGAGGCGCGGTCGAAGAAGTCGCCCAGCCAGTCCCAGAAGCGGTCCAGGGCGCGCTGGAGCAGCCCGGGCTCGTCCTGGTGGTAGGCGGGCTTGGCCAGCTCGCGTTCGGCCGCCTCGCGGGCGGCGTCGCGCGGGGTGGTCAGTGGTGGTGTGTCGCCTCCGGCGATGGTGATGAGTCCCCCCGTGCTCATCGGCGTGTCAGCCTCCGGGTCGTTCGGCGGTGGTGGCGGTGCCGTAGCCGTGGAGGCCGGCGGCGCGGGCGAGCTCCAGGTCGAGGGCTTCGCGGCGGATGCGCTGGTCGATGTAGAGGAGGGTGGTGACGCCCGTCTGCATCGGGACGGTGACGGTGGCGCCGACGACCCCGCCGATGGCGCTGATGAGGAGGAACGACCAGCTGAGGGCGGCGGTGCCGTCCAGCAGGCCGGAGAGGCCCTCGGGGGAGACGACCAGGGCGATGGCGGCGAAGGGCATCACGATGACCATGGCGGTGATGGTGCGGATCAGCCAGATCAGCAGGCTGATGCCGAAGACCCGCCACCAGGAGCCCTTGACCAGCTTCGCGGACCGCTTGAGGGCGGCGACGGCCGAGCCGCGTTCCAGCATCAGTGCGGGCGGGGCCAGCACGAAGGTGACGTAGAACCAGGCGAGGAGGACGAGGCCGACGGGGATGCCGAGGGCGGTCAGGGCGGCGCTGCCGGTGAGGATGCCGGGGAGGACCGGGAGGAAGACGGCGGCGACGGCGCCCAGGAGCAGCAGGCCGGTGAGGGCGAGCATGCGCGGGGCGAGCGGCCGTACGGCCTTGAGGGTGTCGGAGAGGGTGGAGGCCTGGCCGAGGACCGCGCGGCTCACGACGGGTGCGAGGAGGGCGGTGACGAGGACCAGGCCGAGGATCTCCAGGAAGTACTGGGAGGCGTAGACGAGGGCGGTGTCGCCCATGAGCTTGACGGCCTGCGAGGGGGTGAGGTCCTCGCCGGCGGTCGGGAGGTCGTTCAGCCAGGTGCGCTGGATGACGAGCAGGGTGATCTGGGTGAGGGCGGCGATGACGAGGCTGATGGTGAGGACGGGGCGCCAGTGGCCGCGCAGGGTGCCGACGGCGCCGTCGAGGATCTCGCCGAGGCCCAGGGGGCGCAGCGGGATGATGCCGGGCTTGGCGGCGGGCGGGGTGCTGCCCCAGCCGCCGGGGTACTGGTAGGGGCTGCCGGGCTGGGTGCCCCAGCCGGCGGCGGGCGGCTGCTGTGCGGGCGGGGTGGCGGGCTGCGGGGTCCGGCCGGGCGCGGGGCTGTCCCACTGGCCGGGCGGGGGCTGGGCGGCGGACCACTTGGCGTCGGCGGTGGGGCCGGGGGCCTGTGCGGGCGTGTTGGCGTCACCGGGGGCCTGTGCGGGCGTGGTGCCCTTGCCGGAGGGCTGAGCGGCCGGCCGGTCGGCGTCGGAGCCCTGGCCGTCGGACGGGGATCCGGGCGCGGCCCAGCCCGGAGAGTCAGTCATCGTCGCTCCTTCACGTGCACCTGCCGTGGCGGGCGCGCTGGTCGGCTGCCATCGTGCCATGGGGGCGCTCGGATCGGTCGGGCCGTCCCCGGATCACCGGCTGCCCCCCGGATCCCGCGCCGCTCTCGCCCTTCAATTGTCGCGCGGATCCGGGGCAGACTGGTCGTCCTGATCTCCACGCAGGTCCGAGGGGCGATTTCCAGCCCTTTTGGCTGTGGGGCAGCTCACCGCCGGGTAACGATTAGCTAATGGGATGATGTCAACCATGAAGGGACGCGTCCTCGTCGTCGACGACGACACCGCGCTGGCCGAGATGCTCGGCATTGTGCTGCGTGGAGAAGGTTTTGAGCCGTCGTTCGTAGCGGACGGTGACAAGGCACTGGCTGCCTTCCGGGAGGCGAAGCCGGATCTCGTGCTGCTCGACCTCATGCTGCCCGGACGGGACGGCATAGAGGTGTGCAGGCTGATCCGCGCCGAGTCGGGCGTGCCGATTGTCATGCTCACCGCCAAGAGCGACACGGTGGACGTCGTGGTCGGCCTGGAGTCCGGCGCCGACGACTACATCGTCAAGCCGTTCAAGCCGAAGGAGCTGGTGGCCCGCATCCGGGCCCGCCTGCGCCGGTCGGAGGAGCCCGCGCCCGAGCAGCTCGTCATCGGTGACCTGGTCATCGACGTCGCCGGCCACTCGGTCAAGCGCGACGGCGCCTCCATCGCACTCACCCCGCTGGAGTTCGACCTGCTGGTCGCGCTCGCCCGCAAGCCCTGGCAGGTCTTCACCCGCGAGGTGCTGCTGGAGCAGGTCTGGGGCTACCGGCACGCGGCGGACACCCGCCTGGTCAACGTGCACGTGCAGCGGCTCCGCTCCAAGGTCGAGAAGGATCCGGAGCGCCCCGAGATCGTCGTGACGGTGCGCGGTGTCGGCTACAAGGCCGGACCCAGCTGACGTGCCGCCCGGCAAGGCCCGGGGCGGCTCCCGGCCGGGAGTCCTGCGGGGCGGCCGGCAGCTCCGTCACATGGCCGACGGAGCGCCCGGCGGCCCCCTCCTGCGGCTGTTCGTACGCCTCGTACGCCGGCCGCTGCTTCCGGCTGTCCGCATCTGGCGGCGCAACATCCAGCTCCGGGTGGTCGCCGCCACCCTGCTGATGTCGCTCGCCGTGGTCCTCGCGCTCGGCTTCGTCGTCATCGCGCAGGTCTCCAAGGGACTCCTCGACGCCAAGGAGGAGGCCGCCCAGAGCCAGGCCGCCGGAGGGTTCGCGGTCGCACAGGAGAAGGCCAACACGCCCTTCGCCGTCGACGGCCCCGACGCCACCGACAACAAGGTCGGCCGGGACGCCAGCACCTGGATGAACTCGCTCGTCAAGCAGCTCGCCAGCGGCGGCCAGACCGCCTTCGAGGTGGTCGCCCTCGGCGCCGGCACCGGCACCGGCGAGCAGACCGCCCCCGGAGCACAGGGCGTCAAGGGCGCCCGCGCCTCCGGCAACGTCGACCCGACCGCGAGCGTCCCGCTCATGCTGCGCCGCTCCGTCAACCACGCCACCGGCACCTTCAAGACCTTCTGGCAGATCCGGTACACCGCCGGGGCCGGGGAGAAGCCCCCGGAGCCCGCGCTGGTCATCGGCAAGCGGCTCACCGACATCAACGGCGACCCGTACGACCTGTACTACCTCTTCCCGCTCACGCAGGAGGAGGAGTCCCTCAACCTGATCAAGGTCACCATCGCCACCGCCGGCGTGTTCGTGGTCGTGCTGCTCGGCGCGATCGCGTGGCTCGTCGTGCGCCAGGTCGTGACGCCCGTGCGGATGGCCGCCGGGATCGCCGAGCGGCTCTCGGCCGGCCGGCTCCAGGAGCGGATGAAGGTCACCGGCGAGGACGACATCGCCCGTCTGGGCGAAGCCTTCAACAAGATGGCCCAGAGCCTCCAGCTCAAGATCCAGCAGCTGGAGGACCTGTCGCGGATGCAGCGCCGGTTCGTCTCCGACGTCTCGCACGAGCTGCGCACCCCGCTGACGACCGTACGGATGGCAGCCGACGTCATCCACGACGCCCGGGTCGACTTCGACCCGATCACGGCCCGCTCCGCCGAGCTGCTCGCGGGGCAGCTCGACCGCTTCGAGTCGCTCCTCTCCGACCTGCTGGAGATCAGCCGCTTCGACGCGGGCGCCGCCGACCTCCAGGCCGAGCCCATCGACCTGCGGGACGTCGTACGCCGCGTCATCGACGGCGCCGAGCCGCTCGCGGAGCACAAGGGAACCCGGATCCGGGTCCTCGGCGACACCCAGCCCGTCATAGCCGAGGCCGACGCCCGGCGCGTGGAGCGCGTCCTGCGCAACCTCGTGGTCAACGCCGTCGAGCACGGCGAGGGCCGCGACGTGGTCGTCCGCCTCGCCTCCGCCGGCGGGGCCGTCGCCGTCGCCGTCCGCGACTACGGCGTCGGGCTCAAGCCCGGCGAGGCCACCCGCGTCTTCAACCGCTTCTGGCGGGCCGACCCCGCGCGGGCGCGCACCACCGGCGGTACCGGCCTCGGCCTGTCCATCGCCGTCGAGGACGCCCGCCTGCACGGCGGCTGGCTCCAGGCCTGGGGCGAGCCCGGCGGCGGCTCCCAGTTCCGCCTCACCCTGCCCCGCACCGCCGACGAGCCCCTGCGCGGATCCCCGATCCCGCTGGAGCCCGAGGACTCCCGCGGCAACCGGGCCCGCGCCGCCGCCGAGGCCGCCGGGCGCGCGGGCGGCACCGGCGGGCCCGGCAGCCACCCCGACGGGCGCACCGAGCGCCCCGACCGCGACCCGATACCGCCCAGGCCGGCGGTCACCACCGCCCTGCCGGTGCCCGTCGACCCGACGGCGCTGCCCGGCAACGGCTCCCGGGTGGTGGCCAGGCCCGCCGATCAGAGCCCAGCACAGGAGGATGGATCCGGTGGAGGACGCTGAGCGCGCGCCGGCAGGAGGCCGGGGCGCACGGAGCGAACGGACCCGGGTGGCGGGGCGGCACCGCGGCACCCTGGTGGCGCTCGCCCTGGGAGCCGTCGGCCTGCTGGTCGGCGGCTGCGCCTCCATGCCCGACCGCGGCGAGATCCGCCGGGTGGACGCCTCGCAGGGCGTCGACTCGCAGGTCCGCGTCTTCGGCGTGCCGCCGGCCGACAAGGCCAGCCCCGCCGACATTGTCGACGGCTTCCTCGAAGCCATGACCAGCGACGACCCGCAGCTCGCGACGGCCCGCAAGTACCTGACCCAGAGCGCCGCGGACAACTGGCGGCCCGGCTCGGCCGTCACCGTCCTCTCCGCCGGCCTCGCCCGGGTCCCCGCCCCGGGCGACAAGGAGAAGGAGTCCGAGGAGCCGCGCTGGAAGATCTACGGCAAGAAGCTCGCCACCGTGGACGAGCGCAGCGCCTACCAGCCGGAGACCGGCGGCGGACGCTACGAGGAGTACCTCCAGCTGGTCCAGGTCAACAAGCAGTGGCGGATCTCCACCCCGCCCAGCAGCCTCGTCCTGAGCGAGTCCGACTTCCAGCGCATCTACAAGCCCGTCAACAAGTACTACTTCGCGGGCAACACGCTCGTCGCCGACCCGGTGTACGTGCGCCAGCGCACCGACCCCGACTCGCGCATGGACCCGACCACGCAGACCGTGCAGTCCCTGCTGGCCGGCCCGTCCAAGTGGCTCGGCCCGGTCGTCTCCACCGCGTTCCCCACCGGCAGCGAACTGCGCGAGGGCACCAAGTCCCTCTCGTACGACGGCCAGAACACGCTGCGCGTCCCGCTCAACAAGAGCGCCACGGACGTCGCGCAGCCGCAGTGCCAGAAGATGGCCACCCAACTCCTCTACACCGTCCGGGACCTGACGACCTCCAAGCTGGACCGGGTCGAACTCCTGAAGCCCGACGGCAAGTCGTCGCTGTGCTGGGTCACCGGCTCGACCGCGGCGGCCATCGCCAACCGGCCGCCGTCGCCGGAGCACCAGTACTACGTGGACAAGGACGCCAGGCTCGTCCGGATGATGCTCGACGCCAACAGCGAGCAGCAGCAGGACAAGCCGGAGCCGGCTCCCGGACCGCTGGCCACCGCCACCGGTTTCAAGGTGGGTTCGGCGGCCGTGACGTACGACGAGAAGCGTGCCGCGGTCGTCTCCGATGACGGGCACAACCTGTTCGTGGTGACGCTGACGACGGCGGGCCCCATGCCGCAGCAGCCGCTGCTGACCAGCAGGTCCGGGAAGCTCAGCGCGCCCAGCTGGGACGCGGCGGGCGACCTGTGGATCGCCGACCTCGACCCGCAGACCCAGGGCCTGTGGCGGGTGCCCGCCGGTACCGGCACCCCGCAGAAGGTGGACGTCGCCGGGCTCGACGGCGGGAAGATCAGCGGACTGAAGGCCTCCCCGGACGGGGTGCGCATCGCGCTCCTGGTGGAGAAGGACGGCACCCGCAAGAACCTGTTCATCGGGCGGATCGAGCGGCCCGAGGGCAAGGGGGAATCCCCCCGGGTCTCGGTGCGCGAGCTGCGCCCGGCGGCCCCGCAGATGGCGGAGGTGACGGCGATGAGCTGGGCGCCGCGAGGCCGGCTGCTGGTGGTGGGCCGGGAGAGCGGCGGGGTGGACCAGGCCCGCTACATGCTGTCCGACGGGTCGATGGTCGCCGCGAGCCTGCCCGGAGCGACGGGGCTGAGCGCGATCGCGGCCTCGGAGGACGAGGGCAAGCCGGTGGTGGGCTTCGGCGAGGACGGCATCGTGTGGCTGCCGTCGGGCGCGCAGTGGCGCACGGTCGCGGCGGGCGGCCGGCTGCCGGTCTACCCGGGCTGAGGGCCCGCGCCCTCCGGCGCGGGTTTTCCACAGGGGTCGCGGGCGGGTGTCCGGCGCGGCAGGGTGGACGCGTGCGGGAGTGGTGGCGGGAGCTGGCCGGGCTGGTCCTGCCGGCGGACTGCGCCGGCTGCGGGGCCGCCCGCGTGGTGCTGTGCGGGGCGTGCCGGGGCGCCCTGAGCGGTACGGGCGCGGGACGGGTGCGTCCCGCGGCGCGGCGGGCGGGTCCGGCCGGGCTGCCCGCGGTGTACGCGGGGGCCCGGTACGAGGACGCCGTACGGGCTGTCGTGCTGGCGCACAAGGAGCGCGGGGCGCTGCCCCTGGCCGGGCCGCTCGGGACGGCCCTGGCGGCGGCGGTGGCCCGCGCGGGCCGGGCCGGCGGCGGGGCCGCGGGCGGGGCGGAGCTGGTGCTGGTGCCGGTGCCCTCCGCGCGGCGGGCGGTGCGGGCGCGCGGGCACGACCCGGCGCGGCGGATCGCCCTGGCCGCGTCCGGGCGGCTGCGCGGGGCCGGTGCGGCCGCGCGCGTGGCGCCGGTGCTGCGGCTGCGGCGGGCCGTCGCGGACCAGGCGGGCCTGGGGGCCCGGGAGCGCCGGGAGAACCTGGCGGGGGCCCTGGAGGTGCGTCCGGGCGGGGCCGCGCTGGCGGCGGGGGCTCGGATCGTGCTGGTGGACGACGTGATCACCACCGGAGCCACGCTGGCGGAGGCGGCGAGGGCATTGCGCGCGGCGGGGCTGCGGGTGGAGGCTGCTGCCGTGGTGGCCGCTCCGGCGGGATCCTTCGCGCCGAACGGCGGCAACCCGGACAGGGCAAAAATCTTGTGAATAGATTTGGAACCACTGGGGAATGCGCATCGTTGCAGGTAGTAAGAGGGAAGACCCACCTGATCGGAGGTACGTTTCGGTAGCGGGTGCCGACAACCGGCTTTGAGAGATATGTTCGGTTGTGAGGAACTGGCGAACCTTCGGCCCCGGGTATCGGAGCAGCAGTCCGTCTGTTTATTGGAATCTTCGTGTGCAGTACCTGTGAGGGGGGCTCTCTCTACTCCGAAGTCGGTGGGATGTAGATCTTGCCGATGGGGGAGGAGGAGGTGAAAGTCGCCAAGTCCGAGGCTCCGGTGTTCACCGGAGCCTGGTGCGAAAGGGAGACGCTCCGCCTTCCAGAGCGGGGGTCTCCGGGAACGGAGTTCTGCGTGGACATCGTCGTCAAGGGCCGCAAGACCGAGGTGCCCGAGCGGTTCCGCAAGCACGTGGCCGAGAAGCTGAATCCGGAGCGGATCCAGAAGCTCGACGCCAAGGTGATCAGCTTGGACGTCGAGGTGTCCAAGGAGCACAACCCGCGCCAGGCCGACCGTTCCGACCGCGTGGAGATCACCCTGCACTCGCGGGGCCCGGTGATCCGGGCCGAAGCCGCCGCCGCCGACCCGTACGCGGCACTCGACCTGGCACAGGACAAGCTGGAGGCCCGGCTGCGCAAGCAGCACGACAAGCGCTTCACCCGCCGTGGCACCGGACGGCTCTCGGCGGCCGAGGTCGCCGACACGGTGCCGGGCGTCGCAACCCTCAACAGCAACGGCGAGCCGGTCCACGAGGACATGGAGGAAGGGGTCCCGGTCAAGCGGATCGGTTCCCTGGAGGTGCAGGGCGAAGGCCCGCTCATCGTCCGCGAGAAGACCCACTCGGCCCGGCCGATGTCGCTCGACCAGGCTCTGTACGAAATGGAACTGGTCGGCCACGACTTCTATCTGTTCGTCGACTCCGAGACCAAGATGCCCAGCGTCGTCTACCGGCGCCACGCCTACGACTACGGCGTCATCCACGTCGACCCCGACGGGGCGTCCAGCTCGGAGCCCTCGGGAGCGGGCGCGGGCGGCGCGCTCGGAGGCTGAAATTCAACCATTGCCCCTGCGGAACGCGCGGCGTTCCGCAGGGGCACCTGTATGACTCGTATGAGCCATATGGATTCCGCCAGAACCCCGTCCCGTAGCGCGGGCATGGAATCATGTCGGGCAGTCAACCGGCGGCCGACCCGGCCGGGTTGGCCCAGCAGCTCAGCACATGCAGGGGGAGGAACGATGGCGGACGGCTTCGGGCCGGCGCGCGACGACGACGGCGCCGACTGTCATGGGGCGCAGGACCCGGCGGGGGAGCCGATCCGGGTGCTCGTGGTCGACGACCACGCCCTCTTCCGGCGCGGACTGGAGATCGTCCTCGCCCAGGAGGAGGACATCCAGGTCGTCGGCGAGGCCGGGGACGGGGCGGAGGCCGTGGACAAGGCCGCCGACCTGCTGCCCGACATCGTGCTGATGGATGTGAGGATGCCCCGGCGCGGCGGCATCGAGGCGTGCACCTCGATCAAGGAGGTCGCCCCCTCCGCGAAGATCATCATGCTGACGATCAGCGACGAGGAGGCCGACCTCTACGACGCGATCAAGGCGGGTGCCACCGGCTACCTCCTCAAGGAGATCTCCACGGACGAGGTCGCGACGGCGATCCGCGCGGTCGCGGACGGCCAGTCCCAGATCAGCCCGTCGATGGCGTCGAAGCTGCTCACCGAGTTCAAGTCGATGATCCAGCGCACCGACGAGCGGCGGCTGGTCCCGGCGCCGCGGCTGACGGACCGGGAGCTCGAAGTCCTCAAGCTGGTGGCCACGGGCATGAACAACCGGGACATCGCCAAGCAGCTGTTCATCTCCGAGAACACCGTGAAGAACCACGTCCGCAACATCCTGGAGAAGCTCCAGCTGCACTCCCGGATGGAAGCCGTCGTGTACGCGATGAGGGAGAAGATCCTGGAGATCCGCTGAGGGGCGCCGACACCGGCCCCCGGGCTGCGGCCCGTCAGGCTCCCAGCGCCGCCAGCTCCGCCGTGATCGCGGCCGCCTCCGCCGGCGACTGCGCGCGCTCGACGCGGACGGCGTCGCAGCCCACCCACTCCGCGGCCTCCCGCAGCGCCTGCGCCATCGCGCCCGCCGCCCCCGGCGTCGTCAGGGAGACCTGGCGGGCCACCAGGGTGCGGCCCTCACGGGCCGGGTCGACCCGGCCCTGGAGCCGCCCGCCGGCCAGCAGCGGCATCGCGAAGTACCCGTGTATCCGCTGCGGCTTGGGCACGTACGCCTCCAGCCGGTGCGCGAACCCGAAGACCCGCTCCGTCCGCGGCCGGTCCCAGACCAGCGAGTCGAACGGGGACAGCAGGGTCGTGCGGTGGCGGCCGCGCGGCACCACGGCCAGCGCCTCCGGATCCGCCCAGGCGGGCTTCCCCCAGCCCTCGACCTCCACCGGCACCAGCCCGGAGTCCGCGATCACCGCGTCGACCTGCTCGCCCTTGAGGCGGTGGTAGTCCGCGATGTCGGCCCGGGTGCCGACCCCCAGCGACCGCCCGGCCAGCGCGACCAGCCGGCGCAGGCACTCGCGGTCGTCCAGGTCGTCGTGGAACAGGGCGTCCGGGACGGCCCGCTCGGCCAGGTCGTAGACCCGCTTCCAGCCGCGCCGCTCGGAGCAGACCACGTCACCGGTGTCGAGCAGCCACTCCACCGCGATCTTGGTCTCGGACCACTCGAACCACTCGCCGCCGTTCTTCGCGCCGCCCAGCTCGGTCGAGGTCAGCGGACCGTCGGCCTCCAGCCGGTCCAGCACCGCCCGCGTCGAACGGTCCTTGTCCTCCAGGACGTGCCAGCGGTGGCCGCGCGCCCGCTTCGCCCGGCGGCGGAAGGCGAAGTGCGGCCACTCCTCGATCGGCAGGATGCACGCCGCGTGCGACCAGTACTCGAAGGCGTGACTGTCCGACCAGTACGCCTTCTCCACCGTCCCCCGGCCCACCGCGCCCAGGCGCGCGTACGGGATCAGCTCGTGCGAGCGGGCCAGGACCGAGATGGTGTCCAGCTGCACCGCGCCCAGATGGCGCAGCACCCCCCGGACCCCGCCCCGGCGGTCGGGCGCCCCCAGGAACCCCTGCGCGCGCAGGGCGATCCGGCGGGCCTCGTCGGCGGACAGCGAGAGCGTCGTCATGCCGCGACCTTAGGCGGTGCCACTGACAGCGGGCTCGTACGGCAGCCGCGAGGGCAGGCCCACGTCGGCCGGGAGCAGTGCGCCGGCCCAGCAGTCCAGCAGCGCGCCGTCGTGCTCCATTCCGGCGCGCTGGACGCCCTCGACCACGAAGCCCGCCCTCTCGGCGACGGCGCGGGAGCCGTCGTTGCCGACCGCGGCGCGCCACACCAGCCGTACGACGCCCGCCTCGGCGAACGCCCAGCGGACGGCGGCCCCCAGCGCCTCGGTCATGTAGCCGCGGCCCCGGTGACCGGCGACGGTCCAGTACCCGATCTCGTGGGTGTAGGCGCCCGTCCTGTGCACGGCGAGCGTGGCGACGAGCGGGCCGTCGGCCCCGAGCCGGACGGCGAAGTTGTAGGCGGTGTCCTCGCGCCACCCGGCCGGGACGCTCTGCGTCACGTACTTCTCCGCGTCCGCGGGCTCGTAGGGGACGGGCACCGAGATCCAGCGCTGGATCTCGGGGTCCTGGCAGGCGGCGTGCACCTCGGCCGCGTCCCCGGGAGTGTGGGGACGCAGCACGAGGCGCTCGGTGCTAAGCGTGATCGGCTCCATGACCTGCGATTCTGCCGGGGACCTGGCCGGCGGCCGACGCCAGGTACGGCAGTCGGGAGGGCAGGCCGAGGTCCGAGGGCAGCAGCCCGGCGACCCAGCAGTCGCGCAGGGTCCCGCGGTGGTCCAGCGCCCCGCGCAGGGTGCCCTCGAAGCGGAACCCGGCCTTCTCGGCGGCGGCCCGGGAGGCCGCGTTGCCCACGGCGGCGCGCCACTCCAGCCGGCCGGCCCCGACCTCGGTGAACAGCCAGCGGGCGACCCCGGCCACCGCCTCGGCGACGTAGCCGCGGCCGCGGTGCTCCTTGGCCGCCCAGTAGCCGATCTCGTAGCCCTGGGCGCCGCGCACGTGCACCCCCACCGCGGCCACCAGCGGCCCCTCGGCGCCCTCCGCTCCGAGCCGCACCGCGAAGCCGTACTCGCGGTCCTCCAGCCAGGAGCTCCGCGAGACGTGCGTGACCCAGGCCTCGGCGTGCGACCGCTCGTACGGGGAGGGCACCAGCGTCCAGCGCTGGATCTCCGGGTCCTGGCAGGCCGCGTACACCTCCTCGGCGTCCGAGGGGGCGAAGGGGCGCAGCAGGAGGCGCTCGGTGGCCAGGGTGACGGGTTCCATGAACGGATTGTTGCCCCGCCGGGTAACCCGGGCGAGGGGTTTTCGTCCACCCCGGCACCGAATCCGTCCCCCGTACGTTCTCATTCCGGGCGCGCGTGCCCTGCGGACACGGCGGACCTCCCGACGCGACCACGTCCTCGCTTACGATGGCCGTTGCGGTGGGGCCCACCTGCCGTGCCCGGCTACGTAAAGTGCCCAGGCCCGACCGGCAAGGAGACCAGCCTCAGTGTCCGTCTTCAACAAGCTCATGCGTGCAGGCGAAGGCAAGATCCTGCGCAAACTGCACCGCATCGCGGACCAGGTCAACTCCATCGAAGAGGACTTCGTCAACCTCTCCGACGCCGAGTTGCGCGCCCTCACGGACGAGTACAAGCAGCGCTGCCAGGACGGCGAGAGCCTGGACGACCTGCTGCCGGAGGCCTTCGCCACCGTCCGCGAGGCCGCCAAGCGCGTCCTCGGCCAGCGGCACTACGACGTGCAGATCATGGGCGGCGCGGCGCTGCACCTCGGCTACGTCGCCGAGATGAAGACCGGTGAGGGCAAGACCCTCGTCGGCACGCTCCCCGCGTACCTGAACGCGCTGTCCGGCAAGGGCGTCCACCTGATCACGGTGAACGACTACCTCGCCGAGCGCGACTCCGAGATGATGGGCCGCGTCCACAAGTTCCTGGGCCTGTCCATCGGCTGCATCCTGGCCAACATGTCGCCGGCCCAGCGCCGCGAGCAGTACGGCTGCGACATCACGTACGGCACGAACAACGAGTTCGGCTTCGACTACCTGCGCGACAACATGGCGTGGTCGCAGGACGAGCTGGTGCAGCGCGGCCACAACTTCGCCGTGGTCGACGAGGTCGACTCGATCCTCGTCGACGAGGCCCGCACCCCGCTGATCATCTCCGGCCCGGCCGACCAGGCCACCAAGTGGTACGCGGACTTCGCCAAGCTCGTCACCCGCCTGACCAAGGGCGAGGCCGGCAACCCGCTCAAGGGCATCGAGGAGACCGGCGACTACGAGGTCGACGAGAAGAAGCGCACCGTCGCCATCCACGAGGCCGGTGTCGCCAAGGTCGAGGACTGGCTCGGCATCGACAACCTCTACGAGTCGGTCAACACCCCGCTCGTCGGCTACCTCAACAACGCGATCAAGGCCAAGGAGCTCTTCAAGGCCGACAAGGACTACGTCGTCATCGACGGCGAAGTCATGATCGTCGACGAGCACACCGGCCGCATCCTCGCCGGCCGCCGCTACAACGAGGGCATGCACCAGGCGATCGAGGCGAAGGAAGGGGTGGACATCAAGGACGAGAACCAGACCCTCGCCACGATCACCCTGCAGAACTTCTTCCGCCTCTACTCGAAGCTCTCCGGCATGACCGGTACGGCCATGACCGAGGCCGCCGAGTTCCACCAGATCTACAAGCTCGGCGTCGTCCCCATCCCCACCAACCGGGGCATGCAGCGCAAGGACCAGCCCGACCTCATCTACCGGACCGAGGTCGCCAAGTTCGCCGCCGTCGTCGACGACATCGCCGAGAAGCACGAGAAGGGCCAGCCGATCCTCGTCGGCACGACCTCGGTCGAGAAGTCCGAGTACCTCTCGCAGCAGCTCTCCAAGCGCGGCATCCCGCACGAGGTCCTCAACGCCAAGCAGCACGAGCGCGAGGCCACGATCGTCGCCCAGGCCGGCCGCCGCGGCGCCGTCACCGTCGCCACGAACATGGCCGGCCGCGGTACCGACATCAAGCTCGGCGGCAACCCGGACGACCTCGCCGAGGCGGAGCTGCGCCAGCGCGGCCTCGACCCGGAGGAGCACATCGAGGAGTGGGCGCACGCCCTGCCCGAGGCCCTCGCCCGGGCCGAGGCGGCCGTCAAGGCCGAGTTCGAAGAGGTCAAGGAGCTCGGCGGCCTGTACGTCCTGGGCACCGAGCGCCACGAGTCGCGCCGCATCGACAACCAGCTCCGCGGCCGCTCCGGCCGCCAGGGCGACCCGGGCGAGTCCCGCTTCTACCTGTCGCTGGGCGACGACCTGATGCGCCTCTTCAAGGCCCAGATGGTCGAGCGGGTCATGTCCATGGCCAACGTGCCGGACGACGTCCCGATCGAGAACAAGATGGTGACGCGTGCGATCGCGTCCGCGCAGTCGCAGGTCGAGACCCAGAACTTCGAGACCCGCAAGAACGTCCTGAAGTACGACGAGGTCCTCAACAGCCAGCGCGAGGTCATCTACGGCGAGCGCCGCCGCGTCCTGGAGGGCGAGGACCTGCACGAGCAGGTGCGCTTCTTCATGGACGACACCATCGACGCCTACATCTCCGCCGAGACCGTCGAGGGCTTCGCCGAGGAGTGGGACCTCGACCGGCTGTGGGGCGCCTTCCGCCAGCTCTACCCGCTCAAGGTCACCGTGGACGAGCTGGAGGAGGCGGCCGGCGACCGCGCGGGCATCACCGCCGAGTTCATCGCCGAGTCCGTCAAGGACGACATCCACGAGCAGTACGGCACGCGCGAGAAGGCCCTCGGTTCGGAGGTCATGCGCGAGCTGGAGCGCCGCGTGGTCCTCTCGGTGCTCGACCGCAAGTGGCGCGAGCACCTCTACGAGATGGACTACCTCCAGGAGGGCATCGGCCTGCGCGCGATGGCCCAGAAGGACCCGCTGGTCGAGTACCAGCGCGAGGGCTTCGACATGTTCAACGCCATGATGGAGGGCATCAAGGAGGAGTCCGTCGGCTACCTGTTCAACCTGGAGGTCCAGGTCGAGCAGCAGGTCGAGGAGCTCCCGGTGCAGGACGCGGCCCCGTCCCTGGTGAAGGAGCCGGTCCCGTCGGCCCGCCCCGAGATCCGCGCCAAGGGCCTGGACGCCCCGCAGCGCCCGGACCGCCTGCACTTCTCCGCCCCGACGGTCGACGGTGAGGGCGGCGTGGTCGAGGGCGACTTCGACTCCGACGCCGTCGGCGGCGACGGCCTCACCCGCGCGGAACGCCGCAAGGCGCAGAAGGCCTCGGGCGGGCGGCGCCGCAAGAAGTAACGCGAGCGCGTATCGCGTACGCGAGCGCGAATGCGAATGCGAATGCGTACGCGATACGAAGCAACACGCGGCCGGGGGGGGGGGCCCCCGGGGGGTGCGCGGCCCCCCCCCCCGGGACTC
>NZ_JBNNPF010000090.1:0-19330 GCF_050275515.1 Streptomyces sp. NPDC004126
ACATGAACGAGCGCTACGGCAGCCCGGTCGAGGCCTGGAACTTCTGGCAGGCCAACCACTGGTACTAAACCACCAGCGGACACCACAGCAGCAGACGTGCGTACGGGAACGCCCGGCCGAGACCCTCGGCCGGGCGTTCCCGTACGTGCATGCGCGTGCGCATGCACGGGGGCCGGAGGCGTCAGGCCTTCAGGATCCGTCCCGACACCGCCAGGGTCAGGCGCCGGGGAGTCAGCGCGGCGGCCGCCGCGGAGACGCGGTTGGCGAGGCCGGCCACGATGCTGGGCGGGGTCTTGGTGCGCTCCAGGGCGCGTCGAGTCGCGGTCACCACCTGCTCGGGCGTGGCCATCCGGCCGACGGCCGCGTCCCGGCTGCCGACGACGTCGAAGAACTCGGTGCTGACCGGACCCGGCGACACTGCGAGCACCCGCAGCGTCGAGTTCCGGGTCTCGTAGCCGACGGCCTCGGTGAAGTTCAGGACGAAGGCCTTGCCGGCGCCGTAGACCGCCATCGCGGGGGTCGGCTGGTAGGCCGCCGCGCTCGCCACGTTCACCAGCGCACCCCGGCCGTCGGACACGAGGTCGGGCAGGAACGCCCGGGTCAGCTCGGCGACGGCCGTCACGTTCAGCTGGATCATCTCGTTGATCTGCGCCACGTCCTGGCGGACGAACGGGCCGTGGCTGCCGAAGCCGGCGTTGTTGATGAGGGAGTGCACCGTGATCCCGCGGGCGTCGAGCTCCGCGCGCAGCGCGGCCGCGGCTCCCGGCAGGGCGAGGTCCGCGGCGATCGCGTGGGCGGTGACGCCGTGGCGCTTCTCCAGATCCGCCGCCAGCTCTTCGAGCCGGTCGAGGCGGCGGGCGACGAGCACGAGGTCGGCTCCGCGCGCGGCCCACTGGCGGGCGAACTCGACGCCGAGCCCGGCGCTCGCCCCGGTGATCAGGGTGACCGTCCCCTGGTATGTCATAGGCATCGTCGGCTGCTCCGTTTCCACGTGTTGGACGCACATGAATGTAGGCGGCGACATCATTGTAGTCAATGACAACATCAGGAGAGGGGAGCCCGCCTTGACCGAGGGGCCCTACCACCACGGCAACCTCCGGACCGCCCTGCTGGAGCGCGCCGAGACCGTCCTCACCGAATCGGGCGTGGAGGGCCTGTCCCTCCGGGCCCTGGCACGCGACCTCGGCGTCAGCCACGCCGCGCCCTCGCGCCACTTCCGCGACCGCCAGGCCCTGCTGGACGCCCTCGCCGTCAGCGGCTTCACCCGGCTGAACGCCCGCCTGCACGCCGCCGCCGAAGCGCCCGGCCCGGTGCCGGACCGCCTGGCCGCCCTGGGACGGGCGTACGTCGACTTCGCCGTCACCCACGCGCCCCTGCTGAACCTGATGTTCAGCGCCAAGCGCGCCGACGACTCCAGCGCCGAACTCCGGGAGCTCGGGCACCGCAGCCTCGACACCACCGCCGGACTCATCGCGCAGGCCCAGGCGGAGGGGTTCGTCCGCGAGGGCGACCCGGCCCGCCTCGCCCAGGTCGCCTTCTCCACCGTCCACGGCCTGGCGACGCTGGCCCTCGGCTCCCTCCTCGACGGCACCCCGCTGCCGGAGGCGACCGACCTGGCCCTGGACGTACTGCTGACCGGCCTGGCCCGTCCCGGCCGGTGACGGCCCGGACGCGCCGGCGCCCCGCCTCAGCGTCCGGCGCGGGCCGGGTCCAGGGCGGTGAGCAGCGCGTCGAGGGGTGCGGGGAGGAGAGCCAGGTCGAGGGCCTGGGCGAGGAGGTGCCCATAGCGGATCTTGCGGCCCTTCTTGGTGCCGAGGAAGCGCCGCATCCGGTGGTGCGGGTCGCGGCCCCGCTGCGCGGGCTGGCGCACGAAGGTCTGCCAGGGGACGAGATCGCCCTCGGCCTCGATGACCCCTTCCACCCGCGGCACGCCCAGCGCGCGGATGAACTCCTCCTCCAGGTCCTCCACGCAGACGAAGACCTCGTGGCGGGGAGCCCCGGCCCGCTGGAAGCCGCGGTCGAAGTAGGGCCGCTCCCGCTCGTCGCACAGCCCGGTGAGGCGCAGTCCCAGTCCCGGCGGGCCCAGGAGCCGGGCGTAGCGGCCGACGTTCATCGCTCCGCCCATGGAGAGGACGCAGACGCCCTCCGCGGGCAGGTCCCGGTCCAGGCGTGCCGCCAGGGTCTCGACGGCGGCGAGGTCGCTGGGCCCTTCGACCAGCACCACCGACGCGAGGCCCAGTTCCGAGGCCAGTTCCGATGCCGGATGCGCGGCCGGATGCGCGGCCGGATGCGCGGCCGGCTCCGCGGCCGGCCCGTCGGCGGAGCCCGCCGCCCAGTCGGCGACCGCGTTCCGGAACAGTCCCATGTCTGCCATGCGGTGATTGTGCTGTACCCCGGGCCGCGGCGGACACCCGTTTTCCGCGGCCCGGGGCGTTCCGGAGGCTGTTGATCGACTGGCTGCGGCCCTGCCGCCGGAGGAGGCTCGAAGGAGGGAGGGAGGAAGGTGGTCCGTGTGAACCGGACGGCGTCCTTGTGCACGGCCGGGGGAGCCGTGATCGCGGCCGTGCTCACCGGAGCCCTGACCCCGCAGGCCCACGGCGGCGACGACCGCGAGCAGCGCAGCGCGGAGGTCATGCGGGAACTGGTGCCTTCCCCCGACGGCCCGGGCTGCGCGGCCGCGGTCGGCAAGCGCGGCGAGGTCGTCTGGGAGGAGGGCAGGGGCAAGGCCGACCTCGGGACCGGGCGTGCCATCACCCCGGAGACGGTCTTCGACATGGCCTCCAACTCCAAGCAGTTCACCGCGGACGCCGTCCTCCTGCTCGCCGGACGGCACCGACTCGCCCTCGACGACCCCCTGTCCGGCTACCTCGACCACCCGCCCGCCTGGACCCGGGACGTCACGCTCGGCGACCTGATGCGCCACACCAGCGGAATCCCCGACTACCAGGACCTGCTGGAGGCCAAGGGCGTCAAGGTGACCGACCCGGCCGGCCAGCAGGAAGCGCTCGCGGCCATCCTCGCCTCACGGCCCGAGCAGACGCCCGGCAAGGGCTTCTCCTACTCCAACTCCAACTACGTCCTCCTCGCGCACGTCGTCGAGCGGGTCACCGGCAAGCCCTTCCCGGCCTTCCTCCAGCAGGAGTTCTTCACCCCGCTGCACCTGCGCATGACCCTCGCCCCGGCGGCCGACGTCCCCGGCAAGGCGAAGTCGTACGACGGGGAGGACGGCTCCTACACCCGGAACTCCTCCCCCTGGAAGCAGTACGGGGACGGATCCGTGCAGACCACCGCCGGAGAACTCGTCCGCTGGGCCGACAACTACCGCACCGGCCGCGTCGGCGGGAAGGAACTCCTCGCCGGAGTCACCGACGGAGCGGTCGGCGTCGGCGACGTCCTGCGCCCGCGCGGAGTCGAGGAGGGCCGGTACGGGGCCGGCATCCTCGTACTGCCCGACAAGAGCCTCGTGCACCGGGGCGACTGGGAGCAGTTCCACAGCACCTTCAAGGTGAGCCCGGACCGGAACACCGCCGTCACCGTGGTGTGCAACGCCGGTCCGCCCGACAGCTTCCGGGCCGCGAACCGGCTCCTGGACATCTGGACGAAGTGAGCCGTGGCGAGCGGTCAGCCGGCGAAGCCGCCGTCGCTCTTGAGCAGCTGCCCGTTGATCCACTGCCCCTGCGGCGAGCAGAGGAACCCGACCAGGTGGGCGGCGTCCCGCGGGGTGCCCAGGCGCCCCAGCGGCGTGCGGCCGAGCACGTGCTCGCGGATGCCGTCGGACATCCACCCGGTGTCCACCGGCCCCGGGTTGATCACGTTGGCAGTGATCCCGAGGTGGGCGAGCTCGTGCGCGGCGGCCAGCACGATGCGGTCCAGCGCGCCCTTGCTCGCCCCGTACGGCAGGTTGCCGACGGTGTGGTCGCTGGTCAGGCCGATCACGCGGCCGGTGCCCGGGCTCCCGCGGAAGCGGCGGCCGTACTCACGGATCAGCAGCCAGGTGGCCCGCGCGTTCACCGCGAAGTGGCGGTCGAAGCTTTCGAGGGTGGTGTCGAGCAGGCCTGAGTCGACCGACTCGCAGTGGGACATCACCAGGGCGGTGACGCCGCCGAGCGCGCCCTCGACTTCGTCGAAGACGCGCTCGGGAGCACCGGGATCGGCGAGGTCCGCCTCCACCGCCACCGTCCTGGCGCCCCGCTCCGCCAGAGCGGCGGCGACGGCGTCCGTCGCGCCGGCCTCCACGCCCCAGCTCATGCGCGCGTCGTACGGCGTCCAGTAGGTGAAGGCGATGTCCCAGCCGGCCGCGGCCAGCCCGCGGGCGATGCCGGCCCCGATCCCGACGGTGCGGCCGACGCCCGTCACCAACGCGACGGGCCTGCCGGCACCGGACGCGGTCTCATGCGCTGTCGTCATGCCCGCCATCATTCGGCGTCCGGCGGCGCCACGCCAAGCCGGTTTCCCGGGACCTCGGCGTCAGAAGGCCATCCACGGGACACGGCAGACGTGGGGGGCCGTGCCCGCCGGGCACATGGCCGCGATCACCGTCTTGTGGACCGCCCGCCACGTGCGCAGGGAGCAGTCCAGGTGGACGCGCAGCTCGACGAGCCGGCGTGCGCCGCCGCTGAGGCCGGGGTGTTCCACGGCCCACTGCTCAGCCAGGTGGTCGTACATGTCGGCGATCGTCATCCCGCTGTGGGGGAGGGTGTCCGTGGAGAGGACCTCCCCGGTGATCCGGGCCCCCCGGCGGCCCACCGCTTCCTCGATGACCTCCCTCACCCAGGCCAGCCCCTGTTCGTCCGCGTACAGGCCGAACCGCAGGTCACGCCTCCTCATCGCCCCGGACCTCCGGAGACGGCGGAGACGGCCGTGAACCAGGGGTGGAGCGGGGCGAGGGCCGCCGGCCCGGGCCACCCGTTGACCGCGGCCGGCAGCCGCCAGTAGCGCTCGGCCCCGGGATCCGCGGTGGACCGCAGGCGGGCGAGGAGCCGGCGCCGCAGATCACCCGAGTCGGCCCGCCGGAACGCGTCGGCGTAGAGACCGCCGAGCGACCCGGCGAGGGGCACCCCGCCGGCGGAGGCCGGCAGGAGACCGGCGGCCGCGGCCTCGTCGGCGCGTTCGCGCAGCGCCCGGTCGATGGCGCCCTGCAGGGCGACCGCGTCCTCGCGGGCGGAATCCTCGGCCTGCTCCCGCGCCACGCGGCGGATCGCGGCACGGAAGTCCGGGTCCTGGCAGAGCCCGGCGAGTTCCACCCAGGCCTCGACCTGCTCGGGCGCCGGATCGTCCGGGAGTTCGGGCATCGCGGACCGCATCAGGGACGTGAACTCGGGGTTGGCGTCGAGTCCGTCGAGTCCGTCGAGTCCGTCGAAGGCGTCGTCGACGAAGTCGGCCACCAGCCGGTGCCGTTCGGCCCGGGAGAGCGTGGCGAGTCGGTGCATCAGGTCCATCTCCATGGTGTCGGGGGCGCGCCGGGCGACCGCGCGGAGCACGGCCCGGCGCAGGCGGAGCATTCGGATCTGCACGTCCAGGGCCCTGGCGTGAGCTTCCGCGACCTCGGGTACGGACGCCTCCCGGTCCAGCACCCTGCGTACGGCCGCCAGGTCCAGCCCGAGGTCGCGCAGCGTGCGGGCGAGGACCAGGCGGGCGAGCGCGTCGGGGCCGTAGAGCCGGTACCCCGCCGGGCTCCGGTCGGTCGGCGGGACGATGCCCTCGTCGGAGTAGAACCGGATGGTCTTCACCGTCAGGCCGGTCCGGCGGGATAGTTCTCCGATGGAGAAGAGCGTGTCGCTGTCCATGCCCCCAGCTTCGTGTCTCCCCCCACGGGAGACTCAACCGGGCCGAGGGGACAGGGGGTGGCTCTCAGCCGGTGACGTGGAACTCGTTGCCGCCGGCGTCGAGGAACTCGCCCGGCTCCCGGCCGGGACGGGAGGTCTCCAGCCGTAGCCTGTTCCGCCCCGCCTTCGGCGCCGCCGGCGGCCCCATCACGAGCGAGACCGGGCTGGTGGGAGTCCGGCGGAGCCGGAAGCCCCAGGCCTGGGACTCGACCGCGTTCCAGCCGGCCCGGGGCGGCCAGAAGGCCTCTTGGGCGTGGCGCTCCTCCTCGGCGATGTCCAGGCAGACCGCGACGAGTCCCGAGTCGGCGAGCACGCCGGGGTGGCCGGGGCGCAGCACGCAGAACTCGTTGCCCTCGGGATCGGCCAGCACGTCCCACGGGACGTCCCCCTGGCCGATGTCGGCCCGGGTCGCCCCGAGCGAGAGCAGCCGCGCCACCTCCGCCTCCCAGCCGGGGCCCCCGGCCAGGTCGAGGTGGAGGCGGTTCTTGCCCGCCTTCGGCGTCGCCGTCGGCACGAACCGCAGCCGCAGGCCGTCCGTCCGGCCCCGCGTGGCCTCCCGCCAGAAGTGCTCCATGCGTACGACGTCCAGCGCGTCGATCGCGATCCCGGTCAGCATCCGTTCCCCCAAGCCCTCGAAAGCAAGATCAGCAGGCGCCCTTGGACACCCTGCCGACCGGGCCCGCCGAGCACAAGGGGGAAACCCCCTACGGGGTGTCGCCCAGCAGCGCGCGGCCCAGGGGCGTCAGGGCGTGGCGGACCCCGTTCCCGTCCCGGTCCGTCGTCAGCAGGCCGGCCGCCCGCAGCACCGTGGCGTGGTGGCTCGCCGTCGCGGGGGACGTCCCCGTGCGCCGCCCCAGCTCCGCCGTGCTCGCGGGCGCCTCGGCGGCCCGCAGGACCCGCGCCCGGGTGGCGCCGAGCAGGGCGCCGAGGGCCCCGTCCGGGCGGGCCGGGGCGGAGGGCGCCCAGACCCGGCCGTAGTCGGCGAGGTCCCGGGCGACCGGGTAGCGCAGCACCAGCGGCCGGCCCGGGTCGGCGTTGTCGACCAGGGCCAGCGGCTTCGGCCAGAAGAACGTCGGTACGAGCAGCAGCCCGCGCCCCGCCAGCCGCAGCTCCGCGTCGGCCTCGCACGGGACGTGCAGGACGGGCGGGGCCCAGCGCACCTCGGGGTGCAGGCCGGTGAGGAGCCCCTCGACACCGGAGTCGGCCAGCACCAGCGCACGCCGCGTGCGGTCGGTGTGCGCCGCGGCCGCGATCTGCGTCCAGTACGGGGCGACGGCCACCGCGTGGTACGCGTTCAAGGCCTTGACGACGACCGCACCCCACTCCGGGTCCCCGTGGTGCAGCGCGTGGATCCAGCGCGGCGCGCTCGGACGCTGCTGTTCCACGGCGCGGAAGTCCGCCGCCCACTGGAGGCGGGGCAGCGACCAGGTGTGGTCGAGGCTGTCGCCGAGGGCGCCGGTGGCGGCGTGCGTGAAGACCTCCGGAACATACTCCCCGACCCCGGCGGGAGCCAGTTCGAACAGCGGCCGCATGGCCGCCTGCAGACCCCCGCGCGTGCGCTCCCGCCATCCCGAGAGCGCGACACCGCCCGCCCCGCCGCCCCCCTGGAGCACGGGCAGGCTCAGGACCGTCTCGGCGAGCGGATCGGGGAACGGGGCCACGCGCACGCGGGCGAGGTCCTCCGGGGTGAAGTGAACACGTAACACCGGCTGTTCTCCGGGAGGGACGGCGACGAGGGACGACCAGCTCACAGCACGCTAACCGCCCCCGCGCGGACCCGCCGCGGCCGGCCGCGGAACTGGCCGGGACGCGCCGCACGGCACCCGTCACGTGTCCGAATTCGAGGGAGTTCGAAGGGTGTTGTCCGCCGTCCGCGGGCGTGGTGACACTGGGGCCCGGCCGCGGCGGTGGGCAGCGGGGGGACGCAGCGCGCACCACCGCCCGGCCGGCACCGACCATCGGCCGGACCGAGGAGCAGACCCGTCATGAGACTTACGCGCCGCCCGCTCGCCACGCACACCGCCGTCGCCGTCGGCACGGTCCTCGCGGCCGCCGGCCTGCTGGCCGGACCCGCCACCGCCGCACCCGCCGCCACCACCCCGGCCGCCACCGCCCCGGCGACCGCCGCCGCGGGCGACACGATCATCCAGGGCACCAGCATGCTGGCGCGGGGCCAGGCCTGGTACTCGCCGGACGGCCGGACCATGCTCGCCATGCAGGGCGACGGCCACGCCGTGCTCTACCACGACGGCGCGGCGATCTGGACCGCCCGCGGCAGCTACGGCGTGGGCAACCAGCTCTACATGCAGGCGGACGGCAACCTGGTGGTCTACGACGCCGCCATGCGCCCCGTCTGGAACAGCCAGACGCACTACCACCCGGGCGCCCACCTCGCCATCCAGAACTCCGGGAACATGGTCGTGTACTACGGCTCGACCCCCCTGTGGTGGTCCAACTTCCGCCCCGGCGGCCCCGGGGACCCGGAGGAGCCCGAGTGCCGGCCGCGCCCGAACCAGCTCTGCCCCTGACCCGGCCGGCCCGACGGGACCTCACGCGGCCAGCCGGGTCAGCCCCCGCGCCGCCGGGTGGGTGTGGAGCCGGATGAAGTACTCGGTGCCGATCACGCGGTTCCGCGTCCCGGCCGGCAGGCGGGACAGGATGCCGGGCAGCGCCCGCTCCCGGGCGACCTCGCTGCGGTGCGCGAGGACGGCGGCCCACTTGGCGCCGAGCCACGGGCGTACGTCCACCGTGGCGCTGACCAGGTGCTCCGGCACGCTCAGGACGGACTTGCCGACCCCGGCCAGCAGCGGCGCGAGGTCGGCGAGGGCGGAGTGCGGGTGGGTGGCCGCGTACAGGGCGTGGGGCTGCCAGGGGGCACCCGCCTCCGGGTAGAGGTGCTCCAGGCCGGAGGCGGCCACCGCGAGCGCCGTGACGCGGTGGGTGTGGCGGTGGTCGGGGTGCCCGGTGAGCTGGCCGTACGCGTCATGGGTGACGACGATCCGGGGCCGGAACCGCCTGAGGTGGCCGACGAGCAGCCCGACCGCCTCGTCGAGCGGGGCGTCGCAGAGCCGGGGCCGGCCGGGGGCGGAGTCCGGGACGCGGTGGTCGGCGTACCCCAGCATGCGGGGCCCGCCGGCGCCGAGCGCCGCGAGGGCGTCGGCCAGTTCGGCGGCCCGGGGGGTGCCGGGCGCCCAGGTGGTGGTGACGACGCCGGTCCGCGCACCCGACGCGGCGTGCTGCGCGAGGACTCCGCCCGCGACGAGGGACTCGTCGTCGGGGTGGGCGAACACGCCGAGCAGGCTGGGCAGCGGCACGGGTCCTCCTGGTGGCGGGGCGGTCGGACGGGCCTGTACCCGTACCCCGAGGAGGGGGCGCCCACCCCTCCCCCCCTGCGGTCCGTGATCATCCGTGGGGCAGAGTGGGGGCATGTCCACGTACGAGACGATGCCCTTCCACCTCGAAACCGAGCGGCTGGTACTCAGGCCGTGGGCCGAGTCGGACGCCGCCGATTTCTGCGCCCTGCTCGGCGAACGCGGCAAGGAGACGCCCACCGTCGAGCGCATCCGGACAGCCATCGCGCAGCTGCTCGCCGCGACCGAGACCACCGGGATCGCCCTGCTGCCCATCCAGCGCCGTGACGAAGGGGACTTCATCGGCTACTGCGGGTTGATCACCGGTCGCTCCAGCCTGGAGGAGCCCGAGATCGCCTACGAGCTGCTCCGGAGCGCGCACGGGCGGGGCTACGCCACCGAGGCGGCCCGCGCGGTGCTCGGAGCCGCCGCCGCGACGGGGCGGGAGCGGATCTGGGCAACCGTCGGCGCGTGGAACGCACCGTCCCTCCGGGTCCTCGACAAGCTCGGGTTCGCGCGGGACCACGTGTCCACGGAGGACAGCGGTGAAGTGGTCTGGCTGACCCGCTCGTTGCCCTGAGCCCGACCGGACCGGCCGGCCCGGCCCGATCCGAAAGGCACGGCCTGGACGCGACGACCGGCCCGTGTCCTCCGTACGCTGGCGGCATGCGCACGCGCCCCACCCTGAGCTGGACCCCGACCGAGGACCTGCCCCCCGGCACCACGGACCTCGGCCCCGTCGCCGACGCGCTCGCCGCCGGCGGCGTGCTGGTGCTCACCGGGGCCGGCATCTCCACCGAGTCCGGCATACCCGCCTACCGCGGCGAGGGCGGGAGCCTGACCCGGCACACCCCGATGACCTACCAGGACTTCACCGGCGGAGCCCAGGCCCGCCGCCGGTACTGGGCGCGCAGCCACCTCGGCTGGCGCACCTTCGGCCGGGCCCGGCCCAATGCCGGGCACCGGGCGGTGGCGGCGTTCGGCCGGCACGGCCTGCTCGCCGGGGTCATCACCCAGAACGTCGACGGCCTGCACCAGGCCGCCGGCAGCGACCCGGTGGTGGAGCTCCACGGGAGCCTCGCCCGGGTCGTCTGCCTCTCCTGCGGCGCCGCCGGTCCGCGCGGCGAACTCGCCCTCCGGCTGGCGGCGGCCAACCCCGGATTCGCGCCGGTGGCCGCCGCGATGAACCCGGACGGCGACGCCGACCTCACCGACGAGCAGGTGGCGGACTTCCGGGTGGTGCCCTGCGCGCGCTGCGGCGGAGTCCTCAAGCCCGACGTGGTGTTCTTCGGCGAATCCGTTCCGCCGCAGCGGGTCGAACACTGCCGGGCACTGGTCGACGCGGCGGCCTCACTGCTGGTCCTGGGCTCCTCGCTGACCGTGATGTCCGGGCTCCGCTTCGTCCGCGAGGCGGCCCGCGCGGGGAAACCGGTGCTGATCGTCAACCAGGACCCCACCCGCGGCGACCGGCACGCCGCCGCCCGCGTCGCCCTCCCCCTGGGACCGGCCCTCACCACCGTGGCCGCCCGGCTGGACGTCCCCGTACCGGGCCCGGACACCCCTCCCTGACCCGAGGGCCGTCCCGCGCGAGGGCGTCCACAGGTGGTCAGCGCGCCGGCGCGTCCGCGTAGCGGGCGGTGAGCGCGGCGGCGCGGTCGTGCAGGGCCGCGCGCAGCGACGGCGGGGCCAGGGCTTCCGCGTCCGGGCCGAGCTGCCACAGCGCCCACTCGGCGTGCCGTGCGTCCTGGAAGGTCGCCTCCAGCCGCACCCAGCCGTCGTCCGTGCCGGGCTCCCGCGTGCCGGGTTCCTCGGCGCGCACGGCCAGCGCGGTGTCCAGCAGCTCTTCCCGCCGCGCCGGGTCCACCCGTACCAGCACCGTGAGGTGCTCGCCGCCGGCGAGGAACCGCGCGGAACGCTCCTGCCAGATCCGGTCCAGGTCGACCCGGTTCGGCCGCTCCGCCGCCTCGGGGAGCACCTCGGCCGCCGACACCCGCGACAGCCGGTAGGTGCGGTCCGCGCCCGCTCTCGTGGCCAGCAGGTAGCCCCGGTCGCGTACGGTGACCAGCCCGATCGGGTCGACCGTCCGCCACCGCGGCGCCTCGCCCGTGGCCGCGTAGTGGATGCGCAGTTTGTGCCCGGCCAGCACCGCCCGCCGGACCTCGGTCACCGCGGTGCCGGACGTCTCGTCGTCGGCGGCGGTCCGGCGCGAGAGCAGATCGCTCTCGGGATCGACGAGGAACCGCTGGGCCGCGTCGCTCGCGACCGCCCGATGCCCCTCGGGCAGCGCGTCGACGACCTTGCGCATGGCCGAGGAGAGCGCCGAGCCCAGCCCGAACACCAGCTCGCCGCGCCCCGATCCGGCGGTCAGCAGGGCGAGGGCCTCGTCGTGGTTGAGCCCGGTCAGCTCGGTGCGGAAACCGGGCAGCAGCGAGAAGCCGCCGTGCCGGCCGCGTTCGGCGTAGACGGGGACGCCGGCCGCGGAGAGCGCCTCGATGTCGCGCAGCACGGTGCGCGTGGACACGTCCAGTTCGCGCGCCAGGGTGTCAGCGGTCAGCCGGCCGCGCTGCCGCAGCAGGAGCACCAGCGAGACCAGCCGATCGGCGCGCATGCCGGAACCCTAACCGAATACCTGACCGAGGATGTCGTGATTCCCTGCGAGGCTCATTCCCACGACGTCGGAGCCGGGCGGGCTCGCCGGGCCGGCCCCGACGCGCGTACGCACCTACCTGCCCACCTACTCGCAGTGAATCGAACGGAGCTGACGTGGCGATGGAACGAACAGCGGTCAACCCGGTGCCGTGGTCGACGGAATTCGGCTTCAACCAGGGTGAGTTGGTCTCGGGACACACGCGGACCCTGTACATCTCGGGGCAGACCGCGATGAGCGCCGAGGGCAAGCCGCAGCACGACGGCGACATGGGGGCGCAGCTGGCCCTGAGCGTCGACAACCTGGAGGCCGTGCTCGGCGAGGCCGGCATGTCCCTGGCGAACCTCGCCCGGCTCAACGTCTACACGACCGACGTCGACCTGCTCTACCGGCACTACGGCGTACTGGCGGCGCGGCTGGGCGCCGTCGGCGTGGCGCCGGCCAGCACGCTGCTCGGGGTGACGCGGCTGGCGGTCCCCGGCCTGATGGTCGAGCTGGAGGGGACCGCCGTCGCGTGACACCACCGGGGACCCGGGGCCGGAACCGGTTTAGGCCCTCGGGTCCCAGTCGCGGAGCCGGTCGAACAGCTCCGCGTCCCCGTCGATCCGCAGGGAGTCCGCCGTGACGCGGTTGTAGAGGAAGAGGATCAGCTCACCGGCCGTGCCCAGGACGCCGGCCTCCGCCGTCGCGTCGGCGCCGAGCGGCAGCCGGGCAGCCCGCGCGCCGGAGCCGTCGAGGGTGAGACGCCAGACGGGGCCCTCGGTGGTGCGGAAGTCGATGGCTGCGGGCTTGTGCGGCCAGGGGCTGATGGTCGCGACGCAGGTGGTCAGGAACTCCTCGACACCGTCGAGCGCCACCTCCTGCGGCAGCGGTCGCGGCTCGCCCAGCGAGAGCCCGGCGTCCCAGGTGTGGACCGCGCTCTCCTGGGCCCGGTGCCGGGCGACGGTCCCGGCGGTGAGCGGAGACTGCAGTTCCTCCCACCAGGCCCAGCAGCCGGCGTCCGGGCCGGCCTCCCGCAGCGCCTCCAGCAGCTGCCGGGTCGACTCCTCCAGCCACGCCACCAGGGCCTCGCGCTCCGTCGGGACGACCAGCGCGGCCCGCGCCTCGACGGCACCGGCCGGGGGACCGTCGGCGGGACCCGCGCTGACGATGGCGGCCCAGAAGCGGTCGCCGCCGCCGAGGTGCCGTACGAGGTCGGACAGCTTCCACTCGGGGCAGCTGGGTACCTGCACGTCGAGGTCGGCCGCGGACGCCACCACGGCACGGAAGGCGGTCGACCGTTCGTCGATCAGCCGCAGGAGGTCGGTGAACTCAAGAGTGTTCTGCACCCCGCCTGTCTACCACCATGATCATGTGATCGGACAACGATTAAACCGCCACCGGGAGGTCCTTGGACCGGTGTTCCCGGCCGCCGGGCCGGCCGCGGCCGTCGGCCGGGCCCCGGGCGGCTACCGTGGGGGGCACGACCCGCCTGGAGGAGCCCGTGAGCGCACAGCCCGATCACGTACCCGCCCCGCCGGGCGGCCGCGCGCCGGCGCCCGGGGCTCCGGCCGAACTCCTCGCGCAGTTGCGCGCCGACCGGCGGGCCGAGCGCTGGGTGCCGGCCTTCGAGGCGGAGTGGGCGCGGGCGCTCGAAGAGGCCCGCCGTACGTTCTCCCTGGCCGGGCCGTACGAGGTCCTCGGCATCTGGCAGGCCCGGCTGGCGTCCGCCCCGCAGGTCGACGCGTTCCTCGCCGCCGGCCGCGACGAGACCGGGTTCGTCGGCCCCGAGGAGCTCCGCGGCAGGCCCCGGGCATCATCTGGGTAGGGCGACACGCGCCGCCTGAGTACGACGACTCAGGCGGTCCGGGCGTGCGTTGACGACTCTGGGAGCAGTCGCCGCAGTCGCCGCAGTCGCCGCAGTCGCCGCAGTCGTCGTAGACGCCGTCACCAACGGGAAAGAACGCCATGCTCAGCCGCCTCGCCCAGCTCCTCGTCCCCACCTTCGGACACGTCCGCGTCACCACCGAGCCCGGCGCCCACGTGCCGCCCGGCAGCGTCATCGTCGCCAACCACACCTCCCTCGCCGACCCCGCCGTGGTCCTCGCCGCCCTGCGCCGCTGCGGCGTCGAACCCGTCGTCATGGCCGCCGCAGGCCTGTGGCGGGCCCCGGTGCTGGGCCGCCTGCTCGTCCGCGAGGGCCACATCCCCGTTCACCGGGGGGAGCGGCGGGCGGCCGAGGCCATCGACCGCGCCGCGTCCGCCCTCGCGGACGGCCGCTCGGTGCTCATGTACGCCGAGGGCGGCATCCCCACCCGCCGCGACGCCGCCGAGGCCGCGCCCCTGGCCTTCCGCAGCGGCCTCGCCCGGCTGGTCACGCGCACCGGGGCGCCCGTCGTGCCCGTGGGCCAGGCCGGGGCCCGGCGCATCACCTCCGGAGGCACCGCCAAGCAGGTCGCCGGCCTCGTCACGGCCCCGCTGCGCCGGCCCCGGATGCACGTCCACGTCGGACGCCCGCTGGAGCTGACCGGCGACACCGCCGCCCGCACCCTCCAGGCCCACGCCGCCGTCACCGACGCCTGGCGCACGGCG
Organism: Streptomyces sp. NPDC004126; assembly: GCF_050275515.1. NCBI lineage: Bacteria > Bacillati > Actinomycetota > Actinomycetes > Kitasatosporales > Streptomycetaceae > Streptomyces > Streptomyces sp. NPDC004126. The sequence continues at coordinate 14,394 of NZ_JBNNPF010000090.1, forward strand.
GCGGCGCGTCTGCGCGAGCCCGCCGCCCACGCCGCCTGACGGCGGCGGAATCCGGCCAATTCCGTTGATCCCGCCAGGCGGAGCCGCGCGATCGGTAGCGTCCCGGTACGGAAGATCCGTGCCGCGTCCGGCACATGACACCAGCGGAGGACAGCCATGGCGAACGTGGAAGTGTCACTGAAGGAAGCGATGACCTCGATCGAAGGTGCCCTGGGGGTGGCGCTGGTCGACTACGCCAGCGGCATGGCCCTGGGCACGCTCGGCGGGGGCAAGGACCTGGACCTGACGGTGGCGGCCGCCGGGAACACCGACGTCATCCGGGCCAAGCTGCGCACGATGGAGATGCTCGGCATGCAGGACGACATCGAGGACGTGCTGATCACCCTGGGCGGTCAGTACCACCTGATCCGGATCCGGCGCAGCCGCTCCGGCGGCGGTCTGTTCCTCTACCTGGTCCTGGACCGGGGCCGGTCGAACCTGGCGATGGCCCGCCACCAGCTCAGCCGCATCGAAGCCGAGCTGGAGGTCTAGCCGCGGCGTCCGTCGGGCCCACGCATGCCCATGAGTTGAAGAACTCTTCAACTCGGAACATGTGAAACCGGTCATCATCGGTTCCGCGTGGGCCGACAGGACGCGACGATGGGTGGGGGTGGTGATCCCCGCCCGAGCCGGAGTCCGTTCGAAGAGGAACAGGAGCGTCGTGGGAATGCAGGTCCCGCTGTACCAGGCCAAGGCCGAGTTCTTCCGGATGCTCGGTCACCCGGTGCGCATCCGCGTGCTGGAGCTCCTCCAGGACGGCCCCATGCCCGTACGGGACCTGCTCGCCGAGATCGACGTCGAGGCGTCCAACCTGTCGCAGCAGCTGGCCGTCCTGCGCCGCTCGGGCATCGTCGTCTCCACCCGTGAGGGCTCGACCGTCACGTACGCCCTCGCCGGCGGCGACGTCGCCGAACTCCTGCGCGCCGCCCGCCGGATCCTCACGGAGATGCTGGCCGGCCGCAACGCCCTGATCGCCGAGCTGAACGACTCCGACCCCGCCCCCGCCCGCATGTAGGACGGCACGGGCCCTAGGCTGGGGGCCGTTGACGGACGAGGAGGGGTGGGGCAGTGAGCGGTGTGAACGGGATCGTGGTCGCCCAGACCGTGGTGGACGACGAATCGGTGGCCTACGACATCGCCCAGGGGGCGGTGGAGGCACGGCTCGCGGCCGGGGCGCACGTCGACGCCCGGATGACGACCTTCACCCGGTGGAAGGAGACGGTGCGTCACGAGCGCCAGTACCGGGTCTCCTTCCAGACCACGCCGGAACGCGCGGCGGAGCTGCGGGAGTGGGTGCACGCCCGGCACACCCACGAGGTGCCGCAGTGGTTCGTCCTCCCGGCTGACGGGGCCACGGAGGCCTACCTGGACTGGACGCGGACGGGCGCCGGCCGGTAGCCGCCGGGCGGCCCGCCCCCCTCCGCGGCGCCACGCTTTGTGCGCACCGCCTGACGTTGGGTAACTTTCCCGGGTGTTCCTCTTCCTGACCGGGCTGGCCGCCTCCACCGCCGCGACGGTCCTGCTGTCGCTGCCGCACCCCGGGCCGCTCCTCGGACGGGGTCCCGAGGCGTGCGTCCCCTCCGGCCACGACTCCCGCGGGCGTTCGTCCGTGGACCACGGGGTGATCGCCTGGGAGGACGACACCGTCTTCGACGACGCCCGCTCCTACGCCGCCGGCCAGTGGACCGGCGGCGGCCTCAGGAAGGTCGTCCTCCGGCCGGACACCGCCTCGGAGGTCGCGGACCTGGAGTGGAACGACACCCGGTCGAGCGGCGGCGACTGGAAGAACGTCCTCGCCCGCTGGACCGGGCGCCCGGGCGCCGACAGCATCACCATGAACCGCCACTACCTCGACGACGGGGGCGCCCGCGGCACGACCGCGCACCGGCGCCGCGTCGCCACCCACGAGCTGGGCCACGCGCTCGGGTTCTGCCACAAGAGCACGAGGGCGGGCTCGATCATGTGGGCCGACAACGCCGAGGCCGCCCGCTTCGGCATCGACCGGATCACCGCCGGCGACCGCGCCGCCTACCACCGGCTGTGGGGACGGCCGTGAACAGGCTCCTCCTCGCCGCCGCCGTCCCGGCCGCCGCCACGGCGGTGCTCGCCGGCGGGGCCTGGCTCGGCTGGGAGCGGTACCGCGAGGCGCACGCCGTCAGCGAGGCCGTCCACGCCTTCGACACCACGGACCCGGTCCTCGTCGCCCCGGAGGCCACCGCGGTCTTCACCGGCACCGTCGTCGAGGACCTCGGCCGCCGCACCGTCGAAGGGCTGCCGTCCGACGCCTACCGCGTACGCGTCGAACGCGTCCTCAAGGGCAGTCCCCCGGGGGAGATGCTGGTGAGCCAGAGCGACGAGTCCGAGCGGAAGTACCTGGTGGGGGAGACGTACCTCTGGGCGACGAACCCCGCCACCCGCCCCGAGGAGGGCGTGGCCCAGCTCTACGACGCCGAACCCCGCCCGGCCACCCCCGCGGACCTCGCCGCCTGGACGGCGGCCGTGGAGCGGACGCGGTAGGGCGGCCGGCCGGCGCCGCGAGCCCGCCGCCGCCCCCGGCTCACTGGTCGCAGCCGTCCACCGGCTCCTGGCAGGCGGAGATGACGGCCGACATCCAGGCGAGGGCCGCCTCCCGCTGTCCGGGGGCCAGCGCCTCCTCCAGCTCGGCCTCCCGGCGCACGACGGCCGGGAAGGCCTTCTCGTAGCGCGCGGCGCCGAGGTCGGTCACGTGCAGCTGGTGCGTCCTGCGGTCGGTGGGGTGCGGGGAGCGGGTGATCAGGCCGTCGCGCTCCAGGGCCGTGAGCATCTCGTTCGCGGCCTGGCGGGTGCTGCCCACCGAGCGGGCCAGCTGCGCCACGGACATCCCCGGGGACGCCCTGACCATCATCAGGGTCGCGAACTGCGGCACGGTGAGCCCGAATTCCGCCAGTTCCGCCCCTATCGCCGCCCGCATGCCGAGCCAGGTCTGGCGGACCAGGAAGCTCAGCACCCGGCCCTGTGTCTGCTCGCCCATCGGCGACCTCCGAATTCATGATTGACAGGTACTTGACGACTTGTCACGATGGGCAGACCGTCAGGTACCTGACGATGATACGCCGCGGCCGTGCCCGAACCCACCCTGATCCGGAGGCAGTCACGCATGTCATCCGCCACACCACTGCCCGCACAACCGCCCACACAGCCGCTCACGACCCCGGCACCGGCGCCGGCGGCGGCCTCCGCTCCCACAGGGGCCCGGTCCCCGCTCCCGCCGGCCCGGCGCCGCCTCGTCCTCGGCGTCCTCGTCTTCTCCCAGCTCCTCATCTGGCTCGACGGAACCATCCTGTCCACTGCCTTCGAGACGCTGTCCGACCCCGTCCGGGGACTGGGCGCCACCCCCGGCCAGCTCCAGTGGGCCACGGGCGCCTACACGCTGGCGTTCGCCGGCCTGATGTTCACCGGCGGCGCGCTCGGCGACCGCTTCGGCCACCGCAACACCCTGCTGGCGGGCATGGCCCTGTTCGGCGCCGCCTCCGTCCTCGCCGCCTACGCCGCCGGTCCCACCCAGCTCATCGCCGGCCGCGCCGTGATGGGAGCCGGCGCCGCGCTGCTCGTACCGGCCACCATGGCGGTGGTCAGCTGGACCTTCGAGCCCGCGGAACGCCCGGCCGCCTTCGGCATGCTGTCGTCCTTCGCCGGCGTCGGCCTCGCCGCCGGGCCGATCCTGGCCGGCGTGCTGCTCGCGGCGTTCTGGTGGGGGTCGGTGTTCCTGGTCAACGTACCGGTGGTGCTCCTCGGCCTCGGCTTCGTCGCGCGGTACGTGCCCAACTTCCGCAGCCCCCAGGTCCGGCCGCTCGACCCGGCCGGGCTGCTCCTGTCCACGGCCGGCCTCGGCCTCCTCGCGTACGGCCTGATCCGGGCCGGTCAGGAAGCCTCCTTCGCCCACCCGGGCGTCTGGGGCTGCACCGCGGCCGGCATCGCCCTGATCGGGGCGTTCGTCATCACGGAGCTGCGGATCGCCCACCCGAGCTTCGACCCGCGGCTGCTGGCGCAGCGCCGGTTCGCCGCCGGGAACGTCACCCTGATGCTGGTGTTCCTGGCCCTGACGTCCGGCTCGTTCTACCTCGCCTTCTACCTGCAGGGCGCCCGCCACTACTCGGCGTTCGACGCGGCGCTCCTCGGGCTCCCGTCCGCCCTCGGCGTGGTCGTCGGCTCGCCGATCGCCGTCCGGCTGGCCCGCCGCACGTCCGTACGGCTCGTCTCGTCCGTCTCCCTCGCCGTCGCGGCCCTGGCGATGGGCGCCCTGGCCCTCTTCGGCGCGACCACGCCGATCGCCTGGTACTCGGTGGTCATGGCGGTCCAGGGCACCGCGATCGGCATGGTCATCGCACCCGTCACGGGCGCGGTACTGGGCTCCCTGCCGCTGGAACGCTCCGGCGCGGGCAGCGCGGTCAACAGCACCCTGCGCCAGACCGGCAGCGTCCTGGGCATCGCGGCCGGCGGCACCATCACCTCGATCGTCTACCGGCGCGCGATCGACGGCTCCCTCACCGGCCTGCCGGACGAGGTACGGCTCCAGGCCCGCGTCTCGGCGGAGCTCGCCCGGCACGTCGCGGCCGCCACGCACGACGCCGGGCTCGCAGGGGCGGCCGATGCCGCGTTCTTCCACGCCATGCACGTCGGTGCGCTCTGGACGGCGGGGTTCGCGCTCGCCGGAGCGGTGGTCCTGGCCGTCGGGTTCCGGCCGGACCGCAGGCGCCACCGCGCCGCGCCGACGGCGGAGTAGGCCGGGCGGCCGACTGGCCGGCCGGCTGGTGGGTCGGCAGGCGCGAGGGCGGGTCGGCCACGTGGTGGACAACCAGTGGTCGATGAGCGAGTACGGCTCGCAGGCCGTGGTGTGGCAGACCGCGGTCAACCCGGTC
>NZ_JBNNPF010000091.1:0-19037 GCF_050275515.1 Streptomyces sp. NPDC004126
GCCCCTAAGAAAGTCTATCACGGTCCCAACCTACCCCCGCGGCGCAGCCCGGGGAACGGGCGAAGGGCGGGTAGGGGAGCAGCCCGCGCAGCGGCACGCACGCGTCGCACGCCCCGGGGCCGGAGGCCCAACGGCGGCGCCCCGCCCCTCCCCCGGCCAGGGGCTACGCCTTGCGGGTGCGGGCCGCCGCCTTCTTCGCCGGGGCCGGGGCCTTCTTGGCGGCCGCCTTCTTCGCGCGGCGGGCGACCGGCGCCACGGGCGCCCCCGCGTCGGAGATCCGCTCCGCCCCCAGGATGTCCCGCAGGAACTTGCCCGTGTGGCTCGCGCCCACCGACGCGACCTGCTCCGGCGTGCCCTCCGCCACCACCAGGCCGCCGCCGTAGCCGCCCTCGGGGCCCATGTCGACGACCCAGTCCGCGGTCTTGATGACGTCGAGGTTGTGCTCGATGACGATCACCGAGTTCCCCTTGTCCACCAGCCCGGACAGCACCTTGATCAGCTTCGAGATGTCCTCGAAGTGCAGACCCGTCGTCGGCTCGTCCAGTACGTACACCGTCCGGCCCGTCGACCGCTTCTGCAGCTCCGACGCCAGCTTCACGCGCTGCGCCTCACCACCGGAGAGGGTCGGCGCGGACTGGCCGAGCCGGACGTAGCCGAGCCCGACCTCGTTCAGCGTGCGCAGGTGCCGGGCGATGGTCGGCACGGCCTCGAAGAAGTCCAGCGCCTCCTCGATCGGCATGTTCAGGACTTCCGCGATGGACTTGCCCTTGTAGTGGACCTCCAGGGTCTCCCGGTTGTACCGGTCGCCGTGGCAGACCTCGCACGGGACGTACACGTCCGGCAGGAAGTTCATCTCGATCTTGATCGTGCCGTCGCCGGAGCAGTTCTCGCACCGGCCGCCCTTGACGTTGAAGGAGAAGCGGCCCGGCAGGTAGCCGCGGACCTTGGCCTCCATCGTCTCGGCGAAGAGCTTGCGGACGTGGTCGAAGACGCCCGTGTACGTCGCCGGGTTAGACCGCGGGGTCCGGCCGATCGGCGACTGGTCGACATGCACGACCTTGTCGACGAGGTCGTCGCCGTCGACCCGCGTGTGGCGGCCCGGCACCGACCGGGCGCCGTTCAGCTCGCGCGCCAGGTGCGTGTACAGGATGTCGTTGACCAGCGTCGACTTGCCGGAGCCGGAGACGCCGGTGACCGCCGTGAGCACGCCCAGCGGGAAGGACACGTCGATGTCCCGCAGGTTGTTCTCCTTGGCGCCGTGCACCGTGAGCTTGCGCTCGCCGTTCACGGGGCGGCGGACGTCCGGGACGGGGATCGACTTCTTGCCCGACAGGTACTGGCCGGTCATCGACTCGGCGTTCTCCAGCAGCTCCTTCAGGGAGCCGCTGTGCACGACCTTGCCGCCGTGCTCGCCGGCGCCGGGGCCGATGTCCACGACCCAGTCGGCCACCTTGATGGTGTCCTCGTCGTGCTCGACGACGATGAGCGTGTTGCCCATGTCCCGCAGCCGCACCAGCGTCTCGATCAGCCGGTGGTTGTCGCGCTGGTGCAGGCCGATGGACGGCTCGTCCAGTACGTACAGCACGCCGACCAGGCCGGAGCCGATCTGCGTGGCCAGTCGGATGCGCTGGGCCTCGCCGCCCGACAGGGTGCCCGCGGCGCGGTTCAGGGAGAGGTAGTCCAGGCCCACGTCCACGAGGAAGCGGAGGCGTTCGTTGACCTCCTTGAGGACGCGCTCGGCGATCTTCTTGTCGCGGGCGTCGAGCTTCAGCTGTCCCAGGAAGTCGGCGCACTCGCTGATCGACATCGCGGCGACCTCGGCGATGGAGCGCTCCATCACCGTCACCGCGAGCACGATCGGCTTGAGCCGGGTGCCCTCACAGGTGGGGCAGGGCACCTCGCGCATGTAGCCCTCGAAGCGCTCGCGGCTGGCGTCGCTCTCGGACTCGGCGTGCCGCCGCTTGACGAACGGCACGGCGCCCTCGAAGGCCGTCGTGTACGCCCGCTCGCGCCCGTACCGGTTGCGGTAGCGGACCTCGATCTGGGTCTTGTGGCCGTGCAGCAGGGCCTTCTTCGCCCGCTGCGGCAGCCCGGCCCACGGGATGTCGGTCCGGAAGCCCAGCTCTCCGGCGAGGGCGCCGATCAGCCGCTGGAAGTAGTCCTTGGTGTGGCCGAGCGCCCACGGCGAGACCGCGCCCTCGTCCAGGGACTTGTCCTCGTCGGGGACGATCAGATCCGGGTCGACCTCCATGCGCGTGCCGATGCCGGTGCACTCGGGGCAGGCGCCGAAGGGCGAGTTGAAGGAGAAGGAGCGCGGCTCCAGCTCCTCGAAGGAGAGGTCGTCGTAGGGGCAGTAGAGGTGCTCGGAGTACATCCGCTCGCGCTCGGGGTCGTCCTCGGCGAGGTCGACGAAGTCCAGGATCACCATGCCGCCGGAGAGGCCGAGCGCGGTCTCGACGGAGTCGGTGAGCCGGCGCTTGGCGCTGTCCTTGACGGTGAGGCGGTCGACGACCACCTCGATGGTGTGCTTCTCCTGCTTCTTCAGCGTGGGCGGCTCGGAGAGCTGGATGGTCTCCCCGTCCACCCGCGCCCGGCTGTAGCCCTTGGTCTGGAGGTCGGCGAAGAGGTCGACGAACTCGCCCTTGCGCTCGCGGACCAGCGGGGACAGCACCTGGAAGCGGCTGCCCTCGGGGAGCGCGAGGACCTTGTCGACGATCGCCTGGGGCGACTGCCGGGAGATCGGGCGGCGGCACTCGGGGCAGTGGGGCTTGCCGATGCGGGCGAAGAGCAGACGGAGGTAGTCGTAGACCTCGGTGATCGTCCCGACGGTGGAGCGGGGGTTGCGCGAGGTCGACTTCTGGTCGATCGAGACGGCCGGGGAGAGGCCCTCGATGAAGTCGACGTCGGGCTTGTCCATCTGCCCCAGGAACTGCCGGGCATAGGAGGACAGCGACTCGACGTAGCGGCGCTGCCCCTCGGCGAAGATCGTGTCGAAGGCCAGGGAGGACTTGCCCGAGCCGGAGAGGCCGGTGAAGACGATGAGCGAGTCGCGGGGCAGGTCGAGCGAGACGTTCTTCAGGTTGTGCTCGCGAGCGCCACGAACGATGAGACGGTCGGTCACGCCGGTCGCACCTTTCTTGAGTGAGCGGGGGCACGGGCCCCGACTGTCCAGGGTATGGGGGGCGCCTCTGCGATGGGATGGAGTCTGGCTTCCGAGCGTATAGCACGCACATTCGATTTACGGCACTCCCGAGACCGCTTCACCCGATCGTGTGGCGGCACCCCGCGAGCACTAGGCTCGGAACCATGACTGATCATGTGCACGACCTGGCCTCTGTACGTGAAGCCACGGACCGGCTGCTGACCGCGGTCGCGAAACTGGACAACGCCTCCCTCTCCGAGGAGTCACACCTCCCGGGCTGGACCCGCGGCCACATCCTGGCCCACCTGGCGCGCAACGCCGACGCCCTCGTGAACGTCCTCGAGGGCCGCCCCATGTACGAGAGCGCCGCCGCCCGCGACGCGGACATCGAGCGCGACGCCGGACGGCCCCTGGAAGAACACCTGACGGACCTCCGTGATTCCGGGGCCCGCTTCCTCGCCACCACCGAGCCCGCCCAGGACTGGCAGCGCACCGTCGAGCTGCGCAACGGCGTCACCGACCTGGCGGCCAACGTGCCCTTCCGCCGTCTCGTGGAGGTCGAGCTCCACCACGTCGACCTCAACGTCGGCTACGAGCTCTCCGACCTCCCGACCGGGTTCGCCGACCGGGAGATCGCCTTCCTCGCCGACCGCTGGTCGGGCCGGCCCGACGTCCCGCCGGTCACCCTCCAGTTCTCGGGCGGCGAGTTCGTCGCGCGCACCGGCGGCACCGAGGGCACGCCGGTGACCCTCAGCGGCGCCCGGGACGACCTGCTCGGCTGGCTGGCCGGCCGCGGACTCAAGGGAGCCCATCTCGCCATCGAGGCCGGCGACGCCGTGCCCGAACTCCCCGCGCTCTAGGATTCCGACATGACGTACAGCGGAGCGGTCAAAGTCGGCGGTCCGGCCGACGTGCACGAACTCGCGGACCTGATGATTTCCAAGGTCGCGGTGGGTTCCATGAACAACAACGCGTACCTGCTGCGCTGCCGGGCCACCGGCGAGCAGCTGCTGATCGACGCGGCGGCCGAGGCGGACACGCTGCTGAACCTGATCGGCGACGACGGCATCGCGTCCGTCGTCACCACCCACCAGCACGGCGACCACTGGGGCGCGCTCCAGGCAGTCGTCGACGCCACCGGCGCGCGCACCTACGCGGGCGCCTTCGACGCCGAGGGCATCCCGGTCCCCACGGACGTCCCGGTCCAGGACGGCGACGTGATCACCGTCGGACGGGTCTCGCTGACCGCCCGCCACCTGGTCGGGCACACCCCCGGCTCGATCGCGCTGGTCTACGACGACCCGCACGGGCACCCGCACGTGTTCACCGGCGACTGCCTGTTCCCGGGCGGCGTGGGCAACACCTGGGGCGACGCCAAGAACTTCGCCAGCCTCGTCGACGACGTCGAGACCAAGCTGTTCGGCCGGCTGCCGGACGAGACCTGGGTCTACCCGGGCCACGGGAACGACACCACGCTCGGCACCGAGCGCCCGCACCTCGCGGAGTGGCGCGAGCGCGGCTGGTAGCGCACCCGGCCCCCGGGTGACCGCGCTCGACGAGGACCGCGGTCAACACCGTGGGGCCGTGCACTCCTTCCGGTCGACCTTGACCGAACGCATGTCCTGGGGGTGTGGGTTGGGGTAGTTGCTGCACCATGCAACAACACCCTTCCCCGCCCCCCGCCGCTTCCCCGGCCTCCCCCTCGATGCTCCGGCTCGCCACCGCCTCCCTGGTCGGCACCGCCATCGAGTTCTACGACTTCTTCGTCTACGGCACGGCCGCCGCCCTGGTCCTCGGCCCGCTCTTCTTCCCCTCCTTCTCCCCGCTCGCCGGCACCCTCGCCGCCTTCGGCACGTTCGGCGTCGGCTTCGTCGCCCGCCCGCTCGGCTCGGCCCTCTTCGGCCACATCGGCGACCGCTACGGGCGCCGCCCCGTACTGCTCGGCTCGCTGCTCCTGACCGGCCTCGCCACGGTGGCGGTCGGCTGCGTGCCCTCCTTCGCCTCCATCGGCATCGCCGCGCCCGTCCTGCTGCTCCTGCTGCGCTTCCTGCAGGGGCTGGGCCTCGGCGGCGAATGGGGCGGGGCCGTCCTGCTGACCGCCGAGCACGCCCCAGAGCGGCGGCGCGGGCTGTGGTCGAGCTTCCCGCAGATGGGCCCCGCGGCCGGGTTCCTGCTGGCCAACGGCCTGACACTGGGGCTGTCCGGGGCGCTGAGCGAGGCCCAGTTCGCGTCCTGGGGCTGGCGGGTGCCGTTCTGGGCGGCCGGACTGCTGGCGCTGGCCGGGCTGTGGCTGCGCCGGTCGGTCGAGGAGACCCCGGAGTTCCGCGGCCTCGCCGAGGCCGGCCGGCAGGCCGACGCCCCGCTCGCCGAGGTGGTGCGCGGCCACTGGCGGCTGCTCCTGCTGACCGGCGGGGCGATGGCGGTCGGGTACGCCGTCTTCTACTCGGTCACCACCTGGTCCCTCGCGTACGCCACCGGCCGGCTCGGCGTGGACCGGAGCGTGATGCTGGCCATCGTGATGGCCGCGGTCCTGCTCATGGGGCTGGTCACCCCCGCCCTGGCGGTGCTCGGCGACCGCTGGGGGCGGCGGCCCCTGTGCCTGGCCGGCAGTGCGGCCTGCGCGCTGTGGATGTTCCCGTTCGTCGCCCTGCTGGACACCGCGGACCCGCTGCTGATGACGGTGGGCTGCGTCGGCGCGCTGCTGGCGATGGTGCTGATGTTCGCCGTGGTCGGCGCCTACCTGCCCGAGCTGTACGCCCCGCGGCTGCGCTGCACGGGCGCGGCCGTCGGCTACAACCTGGGCGGTGTGCTGGGCGGTGCGCTGACCCCGGTCGTGGCGACGGCCCTGGCGGACGGCGCGGGCCCGCCGTGGGGCGTGGCGGTGTACCTGACGGGGGTCTCGCTGGTCAGCCTGGGCTGTTTCGCGCTGCTCCCGGACACCCGGCCGGCCCTGGCCCGGGCGGCGAGGAGCGAGCCCGCGGTGGCGTGAGGCGCGTGGTGGCACCGGCACGCGGTAGGGCCCGGGAGCCGCTGCTCCCGGGCCCTACCCGCACGGTCCGCCGGTCAGGCGTCGACGCTCTTCGGCTCCGCGGCGGCCTCGGCCTCGGCCTGCTTCTTCGAGGCGATCAGGCTGGTGATGGTGGTGATGACCAGGACGCCGCAGATGACGCCCAGGGAGACGGGGATGGAGATCTGCGGGACGTGCACCCCGGACTCGTGCAGGGCGTGCAGCACGAGCTTGACGCCGATGAAGCCGAGGATCACCGACAGGCCGTAGCTGAGGTGGACCAGCTTCTTGAGCAGGCCGCCGATCAGGAAGTACAGCTGGCGCAGGCCCATGAGGGCGAAGGCGTTGGCGGTGAAGACGATGTACGGGTCCTGGGTGAGGCCGAAGATCGCGGGGATCGAGTCCAGGGCGAAGAGCACGTCGGTGGTGCCGATGGCGAGCATGACGACCATCAGCGGGGTCAGGACGCGCTTGCCGTTGTTCCGGATGAAGAGCTTGGTGCCGTGGTAGCGGTCGGCGACGCCGAACTTCTTCTCGATCGACTTCAGGAGGCGGTTCTCCTCGAACTCGTCCTCGTCCTCGTCCTTGCGGGCCTCCTGGATCAGCTTCCAGGCGGTGTAGATCAGGAAGGCGCCGAAGATGTAGAAGACCCACGAGAAGGTGGTGATGATCGCTGCGCCGGCCGCGATGAAGATCGCGCGCAGGACGAGGGCGATCAGTACGCCCACCAGCAGGACGCGCTGCTGGAGGTGGGAGGGTACGGAGAACTTCGCCATGATCAGGACGAAGACGAAGAGGTTGTCCACGCTCAGGGACTTCTCGGTGATGAAACCGGCGAAGAACTCCTGGGAGGCCTGGCCGTTGCCGAAGAACAGCAGGCCGAGGCCGAAGAGGACGGCGAGCACGATCCAGACGACGGTCCAGATGCCCGCTTCCTTGATCGAAACGTCGTGCGGTTTGCGGCCGATGAGGAAATCGGCGCCGATGAGGATGCACAGACCGGCAGCGGTCAGCACCCACAAGGTCAACGAAACGTCCACGGTATTCACGCCTCCGGCGGATGGCTCAGCACATGGTCAGCGTCATCGCTGCCGGAGGTCTCTTCCACCCGGCGGCCGGGAGGCCGCGGGCCGGCGCCCCGGGACCCACTGCGTCAGATCACCACAGTGGTCCGTATTGACGGGCACGCCGCGCAGGAAATAGCAGGAATACTCCCCTCCGCGGGTCCCAGGGTACCCGCGAAGGAGGTAAAAGGTAAAGGGCTCCCCAAGAAGGGGTCACCCGCCGGTCATGGAAGGCTCATGGGCGGGCCGGGCGCCGCGCCTCCCGCACCCGGTCCAGGGCCCGTTCCAGCACCGTGCTGCCCTGCGGGGGCAGGTCCGGCTCGAAGGTCCAGGCGTGCTGGACCCAGGGGTCGGCGAGGTGGCCGTCCGGCACCGGGGACAGCCGCATCAGGGAGCGCCACAGCGGATCCAGCAGCGGCCCGTACGCGGAGGCCTCCTCCCGGTCCGCGACCATCAGCAGGTGCACCCCGACCGACGGGCCCTCGTCGGCCAGGTAGCGCAGCTGGGTGACCGCCCGGTCGTCGAAGCCGTGCGGGAAGTCGTGCACGACCAGCAGCTGCTCGGCCCGGTCCACGTCCGCGGGCAGCTCCTCGGGGGCTCCGGCGCGCAGCGCCATCTGTACGAGGTCCACGCGCCGCGTGAGCTGCGCCAGGGTCCGGCCGACCCCCTCGGCGCCGGCGGCGGGCGGTGCCGCGAGCACGCCGGCCCGCACCAGCGGGGCCAGGGATGCGGCGCCCGCCCCGGCGGCGTCGATGACGTGGACGGAGAACCGGTCGGCGGGGTGCACCGCGAGCAGCCGCACGGCGTGCGCGACGGCCATGTCCATGGCGGCGCGGCGCAGCCGGTCGGTGTCCATGGCCATGGCGGCCTCGGAGCCGGTGCGGCCGTTGTCGATCCACAGGCCGCGCTCCAGCGGGACCCGCATCAGCATCGGGATCCGCAGGCCCGGCATCTCGGGCAGGCTCAGGTTGCCCAGGCGCAGCGCGAGCGGGGCCTCCTCGGGCACGCCGCCGCCGTGCCAGACGGGGTTGTCCCAGCGGGCGTACGCGGCGGGCAGCGCGGGCTCGACCACCTCGGACTCGGCGACCAGCTGGGCGAGGTCCCGGTCGAGGACGGCCCGGGCCTGCGCGACGAGGTCGTCCCGGCGGGCCCGGGCGGTCTCGCGGGCGGCGTCCCCGGCGCCGCCGACGCGGTGGCGCGGATCGGACAGGGCCTCGTCCAGTTCGCGGTCCAGCCGCGAGTCGGCGAAGTCGACGGCGCTGCGGTAGGCGGCGACCGTGCGGGCCAGGTCCTCGAACATGCCCCAGACCTGGTTGTAGAGCCGTTCGTCCATCGACCAGCCGCTGGCGTCGCCGGCGACGGGAGCCGGGGGCCGGCCGGGCTCGGCGGCGGGCGCGGGCCTGGGTGCGGGCTCGGGGGCTTCGGCGCTGGTGCGGCGGCGGCGCGGGTGGGCGTAGTCGATGGTGGGCGGGCCCGACACGGCCGGGGTGTCCCCGGGGGCGGCGGGCCCGGGCGTGCCGGGGTAGGGCACGCCGGAGACCGGGACCTGATCCGGCGGCTCGGGGGCGGCGCCCGGAGCCGGGGCCGCCTGCCGGTCGGGGTGCGGGGCGCCCTGGGCCTGCGGGGGCAGGGCGGCGAGGGCGCGGTCGCCCCCGGCGGTCCCCGCGGGCCCGCGCAGGGCGGCAGCGGCCAGCTCGGCGGCCTGCGGCGCGGGCAGGCCGCCATGGGTCAGCAGGGCGCCGAGGCCCTCGGCGTACCCCTGTCCGACGGCCCGGACCTTCCAGGCGCCCTGGCGCCGGTAGAGCTCCAGGGCCACGACGGCGGTCTCGGCGCCGAGCCCGGTGAGGGTGAAGCCGGCGAACTCGGGCCCGTCCGGCGGGGCCACCGCCGCGTACGGGGCGGGCACGGAGCCGAAGCTCAGCGGCCCGCCGGGCGGCAGGACGAGGAGCAGGCCGATCCGGTGGACCTCGGCGGCGACGGCTTCGAGGTCGACGGCCAGCGTGTGCCGGTCGGCGGCCTCCTGCGGCAGCCGGAGCCAGTCGGGGGCCGGGCCGCCCGGCCGGGCCAGCGCCCCGGGGCCCGCGAGGCGGCCCTCTTCGTCGGCCAGGGACGCCAGGGCGAGCACGGGCGTGCCCGCCGAGACCCTGACCTCGACCCTGTCGTGGGGCACGGGGTGGTTCTGCCCCCGGACCAGTTCGGCCGTCATCGTGCAGCCCCTCCCCCGTGCCTTCTTCTCTTGTCGGTCTTCTCTTGTCGGTACTGCTCTTACAGGTGCGGCAGGATCGCCGGCATCAGGTCCTGGAAGGTCCGGCCGTTGGCCGGGTTGCCGAGGGCCGTCATCTGCCAGCCGCTGCCGGCCCGGGACACCTTCGCCATGATCTGCGCGGTGTACTGGCCGCCGCCGTCGAGGGTGTAGCGGGCCAGCTCCTGGCCGTTGGTCTCGTCGACGATGCGGCAGAAGGCGTTCTGCACTTCCTGGAAGGTCTGGCCGGTGAACGAGTTCACCGTGAAGACGATCGTGTCGATGTGGACCGGGACCCGCTGGAGGTCGACGAGGATGGCCTCGTCGTCCCCGCCCTGGCCGACGCCGCCGACCAGGTTGTCGCCGGTGTGGCGGACCGAGCCGTCGTCGCTCTGCAGGTGGCGGAAGAACACCACGTCCACCGGCTGCTTGTCGGCGAAGAGCACCGCCGACGCGTCCAGGTCGATCTCCCGAGTCCGCGAGCCGAACAGCCCGCGGCGCTTGGCCGCCTGCCAGCCGAGGCCCATCCGGACCGCGGTCAGCGTGCCGCCGTCCTGCTTCTGCAGACTGATGGCCTGACCCTTGGTCATGTTGACCGTCACGCGCGTTCCCCTCTCCATAGCCCGCCCCTAAAGGCCCGCAGCGTGCACCTGCGGCGTTTCCACACCCTACTGACCGCCCCCGGGTCAGGCGAGGCCCGCTTCCCTCATCTGACGGAGCTCCTTCTTCAGCTCGCCCACCTCGTCCCTGATCCGGGCTGCGACCTCGAACTGGAGCTCGGCGGCCGCTCCCCGCATCCGCTCGGTCATCTGCTCGATGAGCGCGGCCAGTTCGGCGGCGGGCCGGTCGGTCGGGGCGGCCTTGGCCGCCTTGCCGCCCTTCCCCTTCCCCTTGGCCGCGGCCGCGGCCTTGCCGCCGAGAGCGGGGACCGGCGCCTTGGCGCCCTTGCCCTCCTTGGCCTGCCGGTAGCCGGTGCCGAGGAGCTCCTCGGTGTCCAGCTCCTCGCGGGCGATGGTGGCGACGATGTCGTTGATCTTCTTGCGGAGCGGCTGCGGGTCGATCCCGTTGGCCGTGTTGTAGGCGATCTGCTTCTCGCGGCGCCGGTTGGTCTCCTCGATGGCCTTCTCCATCGCCGGGGTCATCTTGTCCGCGTACATGTGGACCTGGCCGGAGACGTTGCGGGCGGCGCGGCCGATGGTCTGGATGAGGGAGGTCCCCGAGCGCAGGAAGCCCTCCTTGTCGGCGTCGAGGATCGCCACGAGCGACACCTCGGGCAGGTCGAGGCCCTCGCGCAGCAGGTTGATGCCGACCAGGACGTCGTACTCGCCGGCCCGCAGCTCGCGCAGCAGCTCGATGCGGCGCAGGGTGTCGACGTCGCTGTGCAGGTAGCGGACCTGGATGCCCAGCTCCAGGAAGTAGTCGGTGAGGTCCTCGGCCATCTTCTTGGTGAGGGTGGTGACCAGGACCCGCTCGTCCTTCTCCACGCGGCTGCGGATCTCGTGCACCAGGTCGTCGATCTGGCCCTCGGTGGGCTTGACGACGACCTCGGGGTCGACGAGGCCGGTGGGGCGGATGATCTGCTCGACGAAGCCGTCGCCGCGGGAGAGCTCGTACTTGCCGGGGGTGGCCGACAGGTAGACGGTCTGGCCGATGCGCTCCTGGAACTCCTCCCACTTCAGCGGCCGGTTGTCGAGCGCCGACGGCAGCCGGAAGCCGTGGTCGACCAGGGTCCGCTTGCGGGAGGCGTCGCCCTCGTACATGGCGCCGATCTGCGGCACGGTGACGTGCGACTCGTCGATGACGAGGAGGAAGTCCTCGGGGAAGTAGTCGATGAGCGTGTTCGGGGCCGAGCCGCGCTCGCGGTCGTCCATGTGCAGCGAGTAGTTCTCGATGCCCGAGCAGGAGCCGATCTGGCGCATCATCTCCAGGTCGTAGGTGGTGCGCATGCGCAGCCGCTGGGCCTCCAGCATCTTGCCCTGCTTCTCCAGCTCCGCGAGCCGCTCGGCGAGCTCGGCCTCGATGCCGGCGATCGCCTTCTCCATGCGCTCGGGGCCGGCGACGTAGTGGCTGGCGGGGAAGACGTAGAGCTCGCGGTCCTCGCTGATGACCTCGCCGGTCAGCGGGTGCAGGGTGGACAGCGCCTCGATCTCGTCGCCGAACATCTCGATGCGGACGGCCAGTTCCTCGTAGACCGGGAAGATCTCGATGGTGTCGCCGCGCACGCGGAAGGTGCCGCGCGTGAAGGCCAGGTCGTTGCGGGTGTACTGGATGTCGACGAAGCGGCGCAGCAGCTGGTCCCGGTCGATCTCCTCGCCCACCTTGAGGGGGACCATCCGGTCCACGTACTCCTGCGGCGTGCCGAGGCCGTAGATGCAGGACACGGAGGCGACGACGATCACGTCGCGCCGGGTCAGCAGCGAGTTGGTCGCGGAGTGGCGCAGCCGCTCCACCTCCTCGTTGATCGAGGAGTCCTTCTCGATGTAGGTGTCGGACTGCGGTACGTAGGCCTCGGGCTGGTAGTAGTCGTAGTACGAGACGAAGTACTCGACGGCGTTGTTCGGCAGGAGCTCGCGGAACTCGTTCGCCAGCTGGGCGGCCAGCGTCTTGTTCGGCGCCATCACCAGCGTGGGCCGCTGGAGCTTCTCGATCATCCACGCCGTGGTGGCGGACTTGCCCGTGCCGGTCGCGCCGAGCAGTACGACGTCCTTCTCACCTGCGCGGATGCGCTTCTCCAGCTCGGCGATGGCCGCCGGCTGGTCACCGCTGGGCTGGTACGGGCTGACGACCTCAAAGGGTGCCACCGTGCGTTCGATCTTCGATACGGGCCGCATGGGTCCACCGTACGACCCCGCACTGACACTCACGCCCTTCCGCGGGGCCGCGGGGCTCCGCGACAGGTCCGGCGGGCGGAGCGGATCTCCTCCTTTCCGGTCTGTTTGTCGTAGTTCGGTGGCGTCCCGGTGATCTTCGCGCCGATGATCGCCGTGAACGCTCCACCGTGAAGTGCACCGCCGCAACGGCTCCCGCTCCGCACCCGTCTGACGCAGGACCAGGGCTCACGACCCGAGGAGAGACCACATGCACGTCCGACCCGCCACCGCGGCAGCCGCCGCGATCCTGGGTTTCGCCCTCACGGTGCTGGGCGGGACGGCCTTCCCGGCCGCCACCGGCCCCGGCTCCCGCGATGCCACGAGCGGGGTGCTGGGCCCCGTCGTGTACGCCCACCGGGGGGCTTCCGCGTACGCCCCGGAGAACACCCTCGAAGCGATCGACCTGGCCGGCCGGCTGGGCTTCGACTGGGTCGAGAACGACGTCCAGCGGACCAAGGACGGCGAGCTGGTGGTGATCCACGACGACACCCTCGCCCGCACCACCGACGTCGAGCAGGTCTTCCCCGGCCGGGCACCCTGGCGGGTCAAGGACTTCACGGCGGCGGAGATCGCACGGCTGGACGCGGGCGGCTGGTTCGCGCCGCGGTTCGCGGGCGCCCGGGTGCCGACGCTGCGCGCGTACATGGAGCGGGTCCAGGAGAACCGGCAGAAGCTGCTGCTGGAGATCAAGAAACCGGAGCTCTACCCCGGCATCGAGGGAGAGACGCTGGACCTCCTGGGCCGGCTGGGCTGGCTCGACGAGGACCACGTCGCGCGCCGCCTGGTGGTGCAGAGCTTCAGCGCCGACTCCGTGCGGACCGTGCACGGCCTGCGCCCCGACCTGGTGACGGCCTTCCTGGGCACCCCGGCCGTGGCCGACCTGCCCCGCTACGCGGAGTTCACGGACCGGATCAACCCGTGGCACACGACGATCACGGCGGACTGGGTGACGGCGGTGCACGGCCTGCTGGGGGCCCACGGCAAGGCCATGGAGGTGGACACCTGGATCGTGGACGACGCCGCCACCGCCCGCAAGGTCCGGGACATGGGCGTGGACGGGATCATCACGAACGCGCCCGACGTGGTGCATGACGCCGTGATCGGCTTCTGACCCGGGAACGCCCCCGGGGTCCGGAAGCCGTCCGCGCTGTCGGTGGCGGGCCGTACCGTGGAGCCGTGGACAGCACCGAGCGGCCCCGCGGGCCGCACCTCGAATGGACCGTCGTCCCCAGTGACATCGGCCCCCTGCTCCTGGCCGCGACCCCCGAGGGTCTGGTCCGGGTCGAGTTCCACGCGCGCCCGGACCGGGCCGGCCGGATGATCGGCTCGCTGGTCTCCCGGCTCGGCGCGGACGCGTGGCGGCCGGACCGGGGCGAGGAGGTGCTGCTGGCCGAGCCGATACGCCAGCTGGAGGCGTACTTCGCCGGTTCGCTGCGGCGCTTCGAGCTGCCGCTGGACTGGCGGCTGAGCTCCGGCTTCAACAAGCAGGTGCTGCTGGAGCTCGACCGCTCGGTCCCGTACGGGTCGGTCGTCGGGTACGGGGAGCTGGCCGCCCGCGTCGGGCAGCCGGGGGCGGCCCAGGCCGTGGGCAACGCCATGGGATCGAACCCGCTGCCCGTGGTGGTGGCCTGCCACCGCGTGGTGGAGAACGACGGCGGGATCGGGGGGTTCGGCGGCGGGGTGGAGACCAAGCGGATCCTGCTCGCGCTGGAGGGCGTACTCCCACAGCCCCTCTTCTGACCTGCGGGTTCCGTCGCGGCGGTGACGGCGGGTGGCCGGCCGGCCCCGGGCCGCGTTACCCGGTTCCCCCGCGCGGCCGACGGTGGGAAACTGCCGCCGTGACCACTCCTGCCGCTCCAGGCCCCGTCCCGTCCGGTCCCGCCGCTCCCCCGCGACGGGGGTGTCCGGCGTGAGCACCTCCCCCGACGCGGCCCCCGACGCCGCCGTCGGCAGCGGGGCCGCCCCGGTCGACGCCGCCGACCTGCCCCGGCTCCAGCGCCGGACGTCCGCGGTGCTCATGGCCAGCCAGATCCTGGGCGGCCTGGGCGTGCCGATCAGCATCGCCCTGGCCCCCGTGCTGGCCACCGAGATCAGCGGCACCGAGGCCCTGTCCGGTTTCGCCTCCACCGCCGCGGTGATCGGCACCGCCCTGGTCTCGCTGCCGCTCGCCGCCCTGATGACCGCGCGCGGACGCCGCCCGGGGCTCGTGGTGGCGTACGCCATCGGCACGCTCGGCGCGGCCCTGGTGGTCCTGGCCGCCTCGGTCAAGAGCTTCCCGCTGCTGATGCTCGGCATGGCCGCCTTCGGCGCGGCCTCCTCCGCCAACCTCCAGGCCCGCTTCGCCGCCGCCGACCTCGCCGCGCCCGACCGGCGGGCCCGCGCGATCTCGCTCGTCGTCTGGTCGTCCACCCTGGGGGCGGTGCTCGGGCCCAACCTGTCGGCGCCCGCCAGCGACAGCTTCGCCGGCACCTCCATACCCCAGACGGCGGGCCCCTTCGTATGGGCCGGCGCCGTCTTCGTCCTCACCGGCACGCTGCTCGCGGTGTTCCTGCGGCCCGACCCGCTGCTGACCGCCCGGGCCCTGGCCGGGGCCGGCGAGCAGTCCCGTCAGGCCCGCTCGCTGCGCGCCGGCATGGCCGCCGTCAAGGCCTCGCCGCGGGCCAGGCTCGCACTGCTGACCGTCGCCGTGTCCCACACCGCCATGGTCTCGATCATGGTGATGACCCCGATGGACCTCAGCCACCACGGCGCCGGCCTGCGCCTCGTCGGCCTGGTGATCAGCGGCCACATCGCGGGCATGTTCGCCTTCTCCCCCGTCATGGGCTGGCTCGCCGACCGCCTCGGCCGGCTGTCCGTGATCGGGCTCGCGGCCGGGCTGCTCTCCCTCGCCGCCCTGCTCGCCGGCACGGCCCACGGGAACCACGCCCAGAGCGCGGCCGGCCTCTTCCTGCTCGGGCTCGGCTGGTCCGCCGGCATGGTCTCCGGCTCGGCGCTGCTGACCGACTCGGTGCCCCAGGCCGCACGCGCCGCCGTACAGGGCCTGAGCGACCTGACGATGAACACCGCCGCCGGCGTCGGCGGGGCCGCCGCCGGGCTGGTCATGTCCCAGGCCGGCTACGGCTGGCTCAACGCGATCGGTGCCGCGCTCCTCCTGCCCATGGCGGCGCTCGCCCTGTTCACCGCCCGGCGCCACCCGCAGCCGGCGAAGCCGGGGGGCCTCAGCAGTTGATGTGGTAGGCCTTGCGCAGCGTCTCGTGGACCGTCCAGGTGGTCCGGTCGCCCTCGCGCAGCACGCAGGCCGAGCCCGGACCCACCTCGAACGTCGCGCCGCCCTCGACCTCGATGGTGGCGCGGCCGCTGACCACCACGAACAGTTCGTCGGCCTCGGTGTCGGTGACCACCCCGGGGGTGATCTGCCAGATCCCCCGGATCTGCGAGCCGTCCGCCGACTCCCACAGCACCTTGCCGGTCACGACCGGCGTGCCGGAGACGATCTGCGCGGGATCGAGCTCCTCGGCCTCCAGCTCGGCGTCGGGGACGTCCGCGACGGACACGGCGAAGGAGTCGGCAGGGGTGCTGTGGTCACTGGTGCTCATGGTGCGTCAGCCTAGGGCCGCCGCCACCGCCCGCGGGGGCACCAGAGCGTCCAGCGCGGGCGCGTCCGACACGTCATTCCGTCGAGCGCGTCCGCACCACCGGCCGGCGCGCGCCGAGGACGGGCTGGTGGAAGCCGGTGTCCTCGGCGGGGTGCCAGACCGGCTCGCCGAAGCCCGCCCGCCGCACGTGCGCCGCCGTCTCCTCCTCGGGCAGCGCCCAGTACGTGGCGGTCGACGTCCGCGTGCTCCAGCTCTCGCCGGACGGCAGCAGCTGGAAGAGCTCCACGTCGTAGCGCTCGCCGTCGGCGTGCCAGTGCCACAGCTGGAAGGTGACGGTCCGCCCCTCCGGCCCGGTCCGCACGTACGGGGCCTGGCTCGCGGGGCGGGTCCGGCGCAGCTCGCCGTAGGGGCGGGTGGAGAGCAGCAGCAGCCCTCCGGGGCGCAGCACCCGGCGGCTTTCGGCCAGTGCGGCGGCCACGTCCTCGGCGGTCAGCAGGTGCGGGAGCGCGTTGTCGGCGCACACGACGGCGTCGAAGGAGGCGTCGGGGAAGGGCAGCGCGCGCATGTCGGCGGCGGCGACCGGCAGCGTCAGACCGCGGGCGGCCGCCTCGCGCGCGGCGCGGGCCGCGGCGAGGGGGCTGAGGTCGGTGCCGGTGACCCGGTGGCCCAGGCCCGCCAGGCCCAGCGCCTGGGTCCCGATGCCGCAGGCGCTGTCGAGCACGGTGTGCGGCCCGGGGCCGAGCGAGGCCTTGAGCAGGGCGTCCAGGGCACGGCCCTGGCGGGCGACGCTCGCGTCCCAGTCCGCGTACATGAGGTCGTAGCGCGGGGCGAGTTCGTCGTAGAAGCTCCGGGTGTCCATCGGGGCACGCTACTCGGACAGGTTCGCGCCGGAGCACGGGGGGCGTGTTTGGGGGCGTGAATCCCGTGCCAGGGATGGGGACATGCCACAGCACAGAGCAGCCGAGATCCCGGTCCTGTCGGAAGAGGTGCGCGAGGCGCTCGCCGCCCGCCGGCCCGTCGTCGCCCTGGAGTCGACGATCATCGCGCACGGCCTGCCGCGCCCCCGCAATCTGGAGGTGGGGCTGGAACTGGAGGAACTGGTCCGGGCGGAGGGCGCGGTTCCGGCGACCGTCGCCGTGGTGGACGGGGTGCCGCGGGCGGGCCTCGACAAGGCCGCTCTGGAGCGGATCGCCGCCGGTGAGGGGGTGCGCAAGCTGGGCCACCGGGACCTCGCGCCCGCCCTCGCGGCGGGGGCGACCGGGGCGACGACGGTGTCGGCGACGGCCTTCCTGGCCGCGCGGGCGGGGCTGCGGGTGTTCGCGACGGGCGGGCTGGGCGGCGTCCACCGGGAGTGGACTCTCTCGCAGGACGAGTCGGCGGACCTGTCGCTGCTCGCCCGGACCCGGATCACGGTCGTGTGCGCGGGGGTGAAGTCGATCCTGGACGTGCCGGCCACGCTCCAGCGCCTGGAGACGCTCGGGGTCGGCGTCGTCGGCTACCGGACGACGCGGTTCCCCGGTTTCTACCTGGCCGACTCGGGCGAGCCGGTCGACTGGACGGTGCGGGAGCCGGAGGAGGTGGCGGCGGTGATGGCCGCTCAGGACGCGGTCGGCGGGCCGGAGTCGGCGCTGCTGGTCGCCAACCCGGTGGCGGAGGCGGAGCAGCTGGATCCGGCGCTGCACGACCGGGTCCTGGCCGAGGCCCTGGCCGAGTGCCGGGAGCGGGGCGTCACGGGGCAGGCGGTGACGCCGTTCCTGCTGGGGTTCCTGGTGCGCGCGACGGGCGGTGCCTCGCTGGAGGCGAACCTGGCGGCGGTACGAGGCAACGTGCGGCTCGGCGCCCGGATCGCCCGGGCCTGGGCGGCCCGCGCATGACGGCGGCGCCGGCGGGGGTGGTGCCGGGTGCACTGCCCGGTGCGCTGCTGGTGGTCGGCGACGTGGTGACGGACGTGGTGGCGGTGCACCGCGAGCCCCTGGCCCCGGCCACGGACACGGCCGCCCGCATCCGCACCCTCCCCGGCGGGGCGGGGGCCAACGCCGCCTGCTGGGCGGCCCGGACGGGCACGGCGGAGGTGCGCCTGCTCGCGCGGGTGGGTTCCGAGTCGGCCCGCTGGCACGAGCGGGCGCTGGTCGACGCGGGGGTGCGGCCCCGGCTGGTGGTGGACCCGGCGGAGCCGACCGGGACGGTGGTGGCGCTGGTCGGCGAGGACGCGGAGCGCACGTTCCTGACCGACAGCGGGGCCTCGCTGCGGCTGTGCCCCGCCGACTGGGTGCCCGCGCTGCTGGACGGTGCCGGGCACCTGCACCTGTCGGGCTACCTGTTCTTCTCGGAGTGCAGCCGGGAGCTGGCCCTGGTCGCGCTGCGGGCGGCCCGGACCCGCGGGGTGCCGGTGAGCGTCGACCCGGCCTCGGCGGGGTTCCTGGCCGAGCTGGGCCCCGAACGCTTCCTGGCCGCCGTGGCGGGGGCCGGCGTACTCCTGCCCAACGAGGACGAGGCCCGGCTGCTGGCGGGGGTACGGGAACCGGCCCGGGCGGCGGAGGAGCTGAGCCGGCGGGTGCCGGTGGTGGTGGTCACCCGGGGCTCGGGCGGGGCGATCGTCGCCGAGGGCGGCCGGATCACCGCCGAGGTCGAGGCGGAGCCGGCCGAGGCGGTGGACACCACGGGCGCCGGGGACGCCTTCGCGGGCGGCTTCCTGGCGGCCCGCCTCGCGGGGGCGACCGCCGCGGAGTCCGCCCGCGCCGGCTGCCGCACGGCTGCCGCCGCGGTGACCCGCCTGGGCGGCCGCCCGTAGTTCTTTCCGCGGCCCTCGCACCGCTCAGCGCCGGGGCGCTTCCCGGGCTTCGGCCCGCTGCGCCGGACTCCGTCCGTCGGGTGTGGGGCGGGGCCGGTTCGGGTGGCTGGGGCCGGTGGGCGTGTGCGGGTGGGTGGGCCGCTGCGCGGGGCTGGGTCCCCTACCCTCCCCCAGACTCCGTCCGGTGGGACCCCCACTTCCACCGTTCCGGGGGGGGGGGGGCCCGGGCCCCGGAGGGGGGGGGGCGGCGACGGCGCGCGCAAACAACAGCACCGAGAGCTCCGGGGGTGGCGCCCCGCCCGCCGGGGTATAGTGATGAGCTAAA
>NZ_JBNNPF010000092.1:0-18681 GCF_050275515.1 Streptomyces sp. NPDC004126
CGGCGAAACATAACGCCCCGCCGGCGTTTGAGGCGCGGGGGTCCGGGGGCGGAGCCCCCGCAAGGGGTCCGGGCGCAGCCCGGGGAACGGGCGAAGGGCGGGGCGGGGAGCTCGGCCCCGCGCAGCGGCGGCTAGGTCAGGGCGGCCTGGACCTGGGAGGCCACGGCGGCGGCCGCTGCCGGCGGGAGGGGTTTGCCGTCCGGGTCGACGACGTAGACGGTGTCGACCGCGTTCGCCCCCAGGGTGGACACGTGCGCGCTGCGGACGCGGACCCCCGCCGAGTCCAGCGCCCGCCCGATCCGGTGCAGCAGCCCCACGGCGTCGGGGGCCCGGACCTCCAGGACCGTGGCCAGCGGCGAGACCTCCGGGACCACCGTGACCCGGGGCGGCGGCGGGACCACGCCCCGCCTGCGCGGGTACGCGGCCTCGCGCCCGGCCAGCTTCGCCGGGACGTCCAGGGTGCCGTCCAGCGCCCGCACCAGATCCGTCCGCAGCCGGGCCGCCTGCGGCAGCGCCCCGAACTCCGCGGCCACCCGCCAGCGGAGCACCAGCACCTCGCCCAGGTGGTCCGGCAGCTCCAGGAACCGCAGGTCCGCCGCCCGCACCGTCAGCCGGTGCAGGGCCAGCACCCCGGACACCGCCGGCAGCACCCCGGGCTGGTCGGGAACGGCCACGACCAGCTCGACGCCGACGGCCTCGTCCTCCTCCTGCCGCGCGTGCAGCGTGAGCACCGGCTCCCCCGTGCGCAGCGCCTCCAGCGCCAGCCGCTCCTGCTCCGCGGTGGGGAGGTCCGGCTCGGGGTCGGCCGGCGGGGCCCC
The DNA here is from genome assembly GCF_050275515.1 of Streptomyces sp. NPDC004126. Taxonomy (NCBI): domain Bacteria; kingdom Bacillati; phylum Actinomycetota; class Actinomycetes; order Kitasatosporales; family Streptomycetaceae; genus Streptomyces; species Streptomyces sp. NPDC004126. The sequence continues at coordinate 819 of NZ_JBNNPF010000092.1, forward strand.
GCTCAGCACGGCGGCGACCCGCCGCACCAGGTCGGCCACCAGGGAGCCCCGCCAGGTGCTCCAGGCGGCGGGCCCGGTCGCGAGGGCGTCGGCCTCGGTGAGGGCGTGCAGGATCTCCAGGGTGCGGGTCGACCCCACGGCCCGGGCCACCGCGGTGACGGTCGCCGGGTCGTCGAGGTCCCGCCGGGTCGCGGTGTCCACCAGCAGCAGGTGGTGGCGTACGAGGGTGCCCAGCACGGCGGTGTCCTCGGCGTCGAAGCCCACCCGCACGGCCATGTCCCGGGCGATGGTCTCGCCGACGACGGAGTGGTCGCCGGGCCAGCCCTTGCCGATGTCGTGCAGCAGGGCCGCCATCAGCAGCAGGTCGGGGCGCCCCACCCGGCGGGTCAGGGCGGAGGCCCGTACGGCCGTCTCGATGAGGTGCCGGTCCACCGTCCAGGTGTGCACGGGGTTGTGCTGGGGGCGGCAGCGCACCCGTTCCCAGTCGGGCAGCAGCCGGGTGATCAGCCCCTCGGCCTCCAGCGCCTCCCACACCCCCACCGTCGGCTCGCCCGCGCCCAGCAGGGTCAGCAGCTGCTCCCGGGCCTCCGCCGGCCACGGCACGGGCAGCGGCCGGGCCTGCGCGGCGAGGCGGCGTACGGCGTGCAGCGAGACGGGCAGGCCGGCCTGTGCGGCGGCGGCGCCGAAGCGCAGGGGCAGTACGGGGTCCCGGTCGGGCCGGGCGGCCAGCGCGAGCACCGCCTCCCCGTCGGACTCCACGACCCCTTCGGCCAGCGGTGCCCGCTCGGGGGCCGTCGCGCCCCGGGTCCCGAGGAGTCCGCGCAGCCTCGGCCAAGCGGCCCGGGCGCGCAGCACCCGCCCGACCTCCCGCCAGGTGACGTCGCCGGCGTAGGCGACGACCCGCGCGGCCTCGTACACCTCGCGCAGCAGCGCGTCGGCGTCGAGGAGTCCCAGCCGGGCGGCGACCTGGGGTTGCTCCTGGAGCGAGAGCCGGTCGGTGGCCCGGCCGGTGACCAGGTGCAGCGCGTCGCGGGCGTCCAGCAGCCGCCGCCGGGCGTCGGCGAGCCCCTCGCGCGGGGCGTCGGCGAGCCAGGAGGCGGCGACGGCCCGCAGGACGGTGGCGTCGCGGAGCCCGCCGCGGGCCTCCTTGAGGTCGGGTTCCAGCAGGAAGCGCAGCTCCCCGGCGCGCTCGGCCCGCTCGCGGCACAGGGCGTGCAGCTGCGGGAGGCGTCGGGCGGCCTGGTTGCGCCAGTCGGCGAGCACCGAGGTGCGCAGCCCGGCGAGGAGTCCGGCGTCGCCGGAGACGAGCCGGGCGTCGAGCAGCCCGAGGTGGGCCTTGAGGTCCTCGGCGGCGGTCTTGCGGGCCTCGGCGGGGGTGCGTACGGAGTGGTCCAGGGCCAGGCCGAGGTCCCACACGGGGTACCAGAGGCGGTCGGCGAGCGCCTTCAGCTCGGCGGGCCGGGCCTTGCCGTCGTGCAGGAGCAGCAGGTCGAGGTCGCTGCGCGGGGAGAGGTCGGCGCGTCCGTAGCCGCCGACGGCGACGAGGGCGGCGCCCCGTACGCCGCTCTCCCGCGCCGCCCGCGCGAACTGTGCGTTCAGCCACTGGTCGGTCAGCCCGGACAGGGCGGAACGCCGGGCGGGCCCGGACCGCGACTCCTCCTGGAGGAGTCGCAGCCGGGCCTCGGCGTAGCCGCCGGGTCCGGAGCCGGCCGGGTCGTCCTGCATGGTCTCTTCGGCGCTCGTCACCCTGCGGCTCCCGTCGTCTAGAGCGCGTCGGCGCCGCGCTCGCCGGTGCGGACCCGGACGACCGAGTCCACGGGGACGCTCCACACCTTGCCGTCGCCGATCTTCTCGGTCCGGGCGGCGCTGACGATGACGGAGATGAGCTCTTCGGCCTCCTCGTCCTCGACGAGCACCTCGATGCGGATCTTGGGTACGAGGTCCACGGTGTACTCGGCGCCGCGGTAGACCTCGGTGTGGCCGCGCTGGCGTCCGTATCCGCTGGCCTCGGAGACGGTGAGGCCCTGGACCCCGAAGGCGTGGAGGGCTTCCTTGATCTCGTCCAGCTTGTAGGGCTTGACGATGGCGGTGATCAGCTTCATGCGTCGACCTTCTTGCTCGCGGCGGCGGGGGCGGGTGCGGCGGTGGTACGGGAGGAGATCCCGCCGCCGGCGCCGCTGAAGTCGTAGGCGGTCTCGGCGTGCTCGACCTGGTCGATGCCGGAGACCTCGACGTCCTCCGAGACCCGCATCCCGATGGTCTTGTCGAGGAGGAAGGCCATGATCGCCGATACGACGAGGGAGTAGGCGAGGACGGAGAAGACCCCGACGGCCTGCTTGCCGAGCTGTTCGAGGCCGCCGCCGTAGAAGAGGCCCTTGGCCTCGGACTGGACGCCGCCGGTGGCGAAGAAGCCGACGAGCAGGGAGCCGGCGATGCCGCCGACGAGGTGGACGCCGACCACGTCGAGGGAGTCGTCGTAGCCGAACCTGTACTTCAGGCCGACGGCCATGGCGCACAGCACACCGGCGATGGCGCCGACGGCGATCGCGCCGAGCGGGCTGACGGAGCCGCCGGCGGGGGTGATGGCGACGAGGCCGGCGACGGCGCCGGAGGCGGCTCCGAGGGTGGTGAAGGAGCCGTGGCGCAGCTTCTCGTAGCCGAGCCAGGCGAGCATGGCGGCGGCGGTGGCGACCTGGGTGTTGACGAACATGACGGCGCCGATGCCGTCGTCGTTGCCGAGCCAGGAGCCGGCGTTGAAGCCGAACCAGCCGAACCACAGCAGGCCCGCGCCGAGCATGACCAGGGGGAGGCTGTGCGGGCGCATCGGGTCCTTCTTGAAGCCGACGCGCTTGCCGATGACCAGGATGACGCCGAGGGCGGCGGCGCCCGCGTTGATGTGGACGGCGGTGCCGCCGGCGAAGTCGATGACGCCGAGCTCGAAGAGCCAGCCGCCGGCGCCCCAGACCCAGTGGGCGACGGGGAAGTAGACGACGGTGACCCAGAGGGCGGTGAAGAGCACCCAGGCGCTGAACTTGACGCGGTCGGCGAGGGCGCCGCTGATCAGGGCGGGGGTGATGACGGCGAACATCAGCTGGAAGACGGCGAAGACGTAGACGGGGATGGTGTAGCCGTCCCACAGCTCGGTGAGGCCGATGCCGCTGAGGCCGACGTAGTCGGAGTTCCAGCCGATGACCGAGCCGGAGTCGGTGCCGAAGGCGAGGCTGAAGCCGTAGAGGACCCAGAGGATCGTGACGATCCCGAGGCTGATGAAGCTCATCATCAGCATGTTGAGGCTGCTCTTGACGCGGACCATGCCTCCGTAGAAGAAGGCGAGTCCCGGGGTCATCAGCATGACCAGGGCGGAGCAGATGAGCATGAACCCGGTGTTCGCGGCAGACAGGGTCGGGGCGTCTGCTGCGAGGGTCGTGATGGCTGATGCCATCGGCGTCTCCTCGTCGTCGGTACGTTCGCGTGCGGGCGATCGTGGGAAACCTGAGCGGCGGCGTAAGGTCTGGCCGGTTATTGGCCCTGAGATTCGCGCAGGACGGTTTCCGGCGGCGCCGCTGGGTGTTTCGCTCCGATGACGAAGAGGTCGGGCGTGTTACGCCTCCATGAACCGGTGAGGTACGGGTCCGGTCCGGGTCACGTGAGGGTCAGGTGGGGGTCGGGCGCACGTCAGGCGCGCGTCCGGGGCCTCGGGGCGGCTCAGACGGCCTCGGCGGCCTCGGGCAGCCGGGAGGCGAGGAGGTCGGTCAGCCGGACCACCTCGGCCACGTCCCCGTATTCACGGGCGGCGGTGTCGACGGTCTTGCGGAGCCGGGTGTTCACCCTTTCGGACCGTACTTTTCTCGCCACGTCGAGGGCCTGGTCGACGAGGACGGTGGCCTGTTCCGGCTCGCGCTGGAGCAGGTGGACGGTGGCCATGCCGATGAGGTTCAGGGCGTACGAGCGCTGGTGTTCGCCGTCCTTGGCGAAGAGCTCCACGGCCCGTTCCATGACGGGTTCGGCGAGGGAGGCGTAGGTGGGGCTGCGGCCTGCGACGTAGGCGAGGTCGCGGTAGGAGTGGGAGTTCTCGCCGTTGAGCTCGGCCTCGGAGAAGAAGCGGATCCAGTCGGGTTCGGGTTCGGAGTCGAAGCCGACGTCGGAGAAGGTGTCCTCGGCCATCCGCACGGCCCGCTTGCAGCGGCTGGGCTGGCCCATGTTGGCGTAGGCCCGGGCCTCCATCGCGTACAGCATGGCCTGGGTGCGCGGTCCGGCGCAGTCGCGGCTGCCGTACTGGGCGAGGTGGATGAGCTCCAGGGCGTCCTCGGGACGGCCCAGGTGGATCATCTGGCGGCTCATGCCGGACAGGATGTAGGAGCCCAGCGGCTTGTCGCCGGCTTCCTTCGCGGCGTGCAGCGCGAGGACGAAGTACTTCTGCGCGGTGGGGTGCAGGCCGATGTCGTAGCTCATCCATCCGGCGAGTTCGGCGAGTTCGGCGGCGACCTTGAACAGCCGCTTCATGACCGGGGCCGGGTGGCTCTCCTGGAGCAGGTCGGTGACCTCGTGGAGCTGTCCGACGACGGCCTTGCGGCGCAGTCCGCCGCCGCACTGCGCGTCCCACTGGCGGAACATCACGGTGGTGGCTTCGAGGAGGTCGAGTTCCGGCTCGGACAGCCGGGGCGGCCGGTGTCCGCCGAGCGCGCCCGACGGGCCGGTGTCGGGTCGGGGGCCGAGGTCGGCGGCCGGGGAGGGGACGAGCCAGCGCTGCATGGGCTCGATGAGGGCGGGGCCGGCGGAGAGGGCGAGGGAGGTCCCGAGGAAGCCGCGGCGGGCGAGCATCAGGTCGCTGCGGGAGAACTCGCTGAGCAGTTCCACGGTCTGCGGGCCGGCCCAGGGCAGGTCGACGCCGGAGACGGAGGGGGTCTGGTGGGCGGTGCGCAGGCCGAGCTGTTCGATGGCGACGACGGAGCCGAAGCGTTCGGAGAAGAGTTCCGAGAGGATCCGCGGGACGGGTTCGCGGGGCTGTTCGCCGTCGAGCCAGCGGCGCACGCGGGAGGTGTCGGTGCTGATGTGGTGGGCGCCCATCTGGCGCGCGCGGCGGTTGACCTGGCGGGCGAGTTCGCCCTTGGACCAGCCGCTGCGGACGAACCACGAGGTCAGCTGTTCGTTCCGGACAGCGGATTCGCCACTCGTTCCGCTTGCGCCGCTGCCGCTCACTGGAACGCCCCCATCCGCATCGCCTCTTCACACGGAACCCTGGCCGGGGCGGCCGACTCCGCCAGGGACCTTCACAGGTCCTCCACCGATTGCCTCCGGCATACCCACGGTTGGGGTCCGCCGTCCAGGTTCGTGCACCGAAAGTAATCCTACGATCACCCCGTCGGCGAGGTCGATTCCAGAAACGCCACCATTCGCCACCCCTTCGAATGAACTCGCCACCGGCCAGGCGCGATTCACTTGACACCAAGGCGAAACGGCAGTGGTTGGACGGGAGTGCGCTCGGGGCGCGCGCGGCGAGGAGTGCGCCGGGCGGCTCCGGTGGGCGGCGCGCTCCGCCCGGCCTCCGACAGGTCTCGCCGACGTCGTAACCACCGGCGCGTCCGACCCGTTGGAGGGGGCATGGGCATGGGCTTCACGATCGGCGGCAGCCGAGGCACCAAGGAGTTCCGTTCCGGCGTCCGGCGCCGCGGACGGACCTCGGAGTGCACGACGGTGGCGGAGTACACCGGGCTCTGGGGCTGGGACGCGGTCCCCGGGGCCCGCGCCGCGGGTCCGGGCCGCGACTGCTCCTGCGGTCATACGAACTGCGGCGCGCCGGGGGCGCACCCGCTGGACTTCGCTCCGACCGTCCCGGGGGGCGCCACCCTGGACGAGGTCTCCGAGATCTGGGGCGAGTACCCGGGCGCGGCGGTGCTGCTGCCCGTCGGCCGCTCCTTCGACGTCATCGAGGTGTCCGCCGAGGCCGGCCGGCGCGCCCTGGTCCGGCTGGAGCGGATGGGCCTGCCGCTGGGGCCCGTGACGGCCACCCCGGACGGCCGGGCGCAGTTCTTCGTGGCCCCGGGCGCGGCCGACGAGCTGCCCGAGCTGCTGTACCGGATGGGCTGGGACGACGCCGACCTGGACCTGCGCGCCCTGGGCCGCGGCGCCTTCCTGACCGCCCCGCCCTGCGACCACGCGGGCCTGGGCCCGGCCACCTGGCTGCGCGGGCCCGCGCTGGACAGTGCGGGCGGCCCCCCGCAGGCCCGGCTGCTGCTCGGCACCCTGGCCTACACCTGTCACCGCTTCCGCCGCTGACGGCCCCCGCCCACGGCAGTGCCCCCGGGTCCTGGACGGACACGGGGGCACTGGTCTGCGTCAGTCCTCCGGCGAGGCGCGGGTGCCTCAGTCGCCGATGAGGGCGTCCACGAACGCCTCGGGCTCGAAGGGGGCCAGGTCGTCCGGGCCCTCGCCGAGGCCGACGAGCTTGACCGGGACGCCCAGCTCGCGCTGGACGGCGACGACGATGCCGCCCTTGGCGGTGCCGTCGAGCTTGGTGAGCACGATGCCGGTGATGTCCACGACCTCGGCGAACACGCGCGCCTGGGTCAGGCCGTTCTGGCCGGTGGTGGCGTCCAGGACCAGCAGCACCTCGTCCAGCGGGCCGTGCTTCTCCACGACGCGCTTGACCTTGCCGAGCTCGTCCATGAGGCCGGTCTTGGTGTGCAGCCGGCCCGCGGTGTCGATGAGCACCACGTCGGCGCCCTCGGCGATGCCCTCCTTGACCGCGTCGTAGGCGATGGAGGCCGGGTCGCCGCCCTCGGGGCCGCGGACGGTACGGGCGCCCACGCGCTCGCCCCAGGTCTGGAGCTGGTCGGCGGCGGCGGCGCGGAAGGTGTCGGCGGCGCCGAGCACCACGCTGCGGCCGTCGGCGACGAGCACCCGGGCGAGCTTGCCGGTGGTGGTGGTCTTGCCGGTGCCGTTGACGCCGACGACCATCACGACGCCCGGGGTGTCGGTGCCGCTCTCGGTCTTCACGGCGCGGTCGAAGTCGGTGCCGACCAGGGTCAGCAGCTCCTCCTTCAGCAGGGTGCGCAGCTCGGCGGGGGTGCGGGTGCCGAGCACCTTGACCCGCTCGCGGAGCCGGTCGACCAGTTCCTGCGTCGGCGCGACGCCGACGTCGGCGATGAGGAGGGTCTCCTCGATCTCCTCCCAGGTGTCCTCGTCGAGGTGCTCGCGCGAGAGCAGCGTGAGCAGCCCCTTGCCGAGCGAGTTCTGCGAACGGGCGAGCCGCGCGCGCAGCCGGACCAGGCGGCCGGCGGTGGGCTCGGGCACCTCGATCTCGGGCGCGGCCGGGGCCTCGGGCTCGGCGACGGGCGCCTCGGGGGCCGCGGCCTCCGCCTCGGGGAGCACGACCTCCTCGATGGTCCGGCGCGGCTCTTCGACCGTCGGGGCGGAGTCCTCCCCCACCTGCGGTTCGGCGGGCGGGGCAGTGATGGTCGGCGTGCTCGGCGGCGCCGTGGGGGGCAGCTGCTTCTTCTTGCGGCTGCTGACCACGAGCCCGCTGATCGCGCCGACCGCGACCAGGGCGATGACTACAGCAAGGATGAGGATTTCCATAACCACCCCAGTATCGGCCACGGCGGCTCCGGAGCCCGGACCTCGGCACCCGTACCGGGCCCTAAGCCCCTATTTATGCAATTCGACGCAAATCTACGATGATGGACGACTTCCCGTCCTCGCACGCCCCACGGAGCAACCGCATGCCCGCCGAGCCCGCCACCGGCGCCATACCGGCCGAGACCGCAGCCGGAACCGCAGCAGGAACCGCAGCAGCAGCCACCGGCAAGAACGCCGCCGAGACCCGCGGGCTGGAGCCCGTACCGGACGCCGAGCGCACCGGCCGGGTCCGCGAGCTGGTCCCGACCTGGGTCGCCGCGAACATCAGCGTGCTGCTGCTCACCATGGGCGCCGGCCTGGTGATCTTCAACAAGCTCAACATCTGGCAGGTGCTGGTCGTCGCGCTCGCCGCGCCCGTCGTCTCGTACGGGATCGTCGGCCTGATCTCCATCGCCGGGAAGCGCGGCGGGGCGCCGGGCATGGCGCTCTCGCGGGCCGTGTTCGGCCAGCGCGGCAACCTCTTCCCCGGTGCCCTGATCTGGGTGGCGCGCTGGGGCTGGGAGACCATCAACGCGGTCAGCGGCGCCTACGCCGTGCTGACCGTCCTGGACCTGCTCTTCGGCGTGAAGAGCAACACCGCGCTCATCGTCGTGACCCTGCTCTTCTTCGTCGGCTGCACCTTCGTGGTCTCGGGGCTGGGCATCAACGCGCTGCGCGTCTGCTCGAAGTGGTCGACGTACCTCTTCGGCGGCTTCAGCGTGCTCGTCCTCGGCTACCTGCTCTTCACCACCGACTGGTCGGCCGTCTTCGGCAAGCCGGCCGGCTCCACGGCGATGATGGTCGCGGGCATCGGCACCATCGCGGCGGGCGGCATCAGCTGGGTGCCGTCCGGCCCGGACTTCACCCGCTACCTGCCGCGCACGGCCTCCGCCAAGGGGATGGTCGGCGCGACGATCGGCGGCGCGGGCGTGGTGGTCCTGCCGATGGTGCTGATGGGCGCGGTGATGGCCGTCGGCACGCCGGACCTGGCGAGCGCGCAGGACCCGGTCTCCTTCATCGGCGAGCTGCTGCCGACCTGGATCGCGGTGCCCTACCTGCTGATCGCCCTGATCGGGATGCTGCTGATCAACTCGATGTCGATGTACTCGGCCGGGTTCACCGCGCAGACCCTGGGCATCAAGGTGCCGCGCGCCTGGGCGGTCAGCGTCAACGCCGTCATCAGCCTGGTCTTCGGCTTCCTCCTGATGGTGGTGGCGACCAGCTTCTTCGGCTCGTTCATCTCCTTCCTGACCCTGCTGGCCGTGGCCTTCTCCGCGTGGATCGGCGTCTTCGGCGTGGACATGCTGCGCCGCCCCTCCTACGACGGTGCCGCGCTGCTGGACACGACGCCGGGCAGCGCCTACTGGTACCGGGGCGGTTTCGCCTGGCAGGCGATGACGGCCTGGGGCGCGGCCCTGGTCGCGGGGCTGCTGTTCACCAAGGTGGACTGGTTCAGCGGGCCGCTGGCCTCCACCTGGATCGGCGAGAACGGCCTCGGCTGGGTGACCGGCATCCTGGTCTCCGCCGCGCTGTACGCCGTACTGCCGCGGACCCCCGCCCCGGCGGCGCCGGCCGCGCGGGAGTCCGGTGCGGAGCGCGTCCCGGCCGGGACCCTGTCCAACTGACGCTGCGTCAGCTAACGTCCCCCTTCGCCCGACCGTCCGCATCCGGCGAAGGGGGACTTCCCATGCCCATCACCGTGGCCCGGTTCAACCTGATCGACCCCGACGGCACCCCCGCGACGCTGGCCGCCCGCTACCAGGCGGCGGTGGAGATGGCCCGGTACGCCGACGAGCACGGGATCGACACGATCCAGACCGAGGAGCACCACGGCACCGACAACAACTGGCTGCCCTCCCCCTTCGCGTTCGCCGGCGCCGTCCTCGGCGCCACCCGGCGGATCGCGGTCACCGTCTCGGCGATCATCGGCCCGCTGCACGACCCGCTGAAGGTGGCCGAGGACATCGCCGTACTGGACCTGATCGGCGGCGGGCGGCTGGTGACCGTGGCGGGCATCGGCTACCGGCCCGAGGAGTACGAGCAGCACGGGGTGGAGTGGGGGCGGCGCGGCCGGCTCCAGGACGAGCTGCTGGAGACCCTGCTGAAGGCCTGGACCGGGGAGCCCTTCGAGTTCCGCGGCCGCACCGTGAAGGTGACCCCGGTGCCCTTCACCCAGCCGCACCCGATGCTGCTGGTGGGCGGGAGTTCGAAGGCCGCGGCGCGGCGCGCGGCCCGGCTGGGGCTGCCGTTCTTCCCGAGCGCGCACCTGCCGGAGCTGGAGGCGTACTACGCGGAGCGGCTCGCGGAGTACGGCACCGAGGGCTTCTGCATGATGCCGGCGCGGGAGACCCCGCTGCTGCACGTCTCGGAGGACCCGGAGCGGGCGTGGGCGCTCTACGGGAGGCACTTCCTGCACGAGGCGGGCATGTACGCCTCCTGGCAGTCCAAGGACATCCGCTCGGCGGTGCGGTCCGGCGCCCGTACGGTCGAGGAGCTGCGGGCCGAGGGGGTCTACCGGATCCTCGACCCGCAGGAGGCGGTGGCGTACGCGCGCGGGGCGGGCGAGGCGGGCAACCTCGTCCTGCACCCGCTGTGCGGCGGGATGCCGCTGGAGGAGGGGTGGCGCAGCCTGCGGCTCCTGTGCGAACGGGTACTGCCCCGGCTCAAGGACTGAGCCGGGGCAGTACCGCGGAGGAGAGGGGTGGTGGCGGGGGTTGGTTACCCCATCTCCTCCAACGCCTTGCCCTTGGTCTCCGGCACCCACTTGAGGATGAACGGGATCGAGAGCAGGGCGAAGACGGTGTAGATGACGTACGCGCCGGACAGGTTCCAGTCCGACAGGGTCGGGAAGGTGACGGTGATGACCCAGTTGGCGACCCACTGGGCCGCGGCGGCGACGCCGAGCGCGGCGGCGCGGATCCGGTTGGGGAACATCTCGCCGAGCAGCACCCACACCACCACGCCCCAGGAGAGGGCGAAGAAGAGGACGAAGGCGTGCGCGGCGATCAGCGCGACGGTGCCCTGGGTGTCGGGCATCGAGATGTCGTCGCCGGTGCCGGTCTTGTACGAGAACGCCCAGGCGCAGAGGCCGAGGGAGACGGCCATGCCCACCGAGCCGATCAGGGCGAGCGGCTTGCGGCCGATCCGGTCCACGAAGATCATCGCGATCACCGTGCCGATGATGTTGATGATCGACGTGGTGAAGGAGTACAGGAACGAGCTGGTCGGGTCGATGCCGACGGACTGCCACAGCGAGGAGCTGTAGTAGAAGATCACGTTGATGCCGACGAGCTGCTGGAAGACCGAGAGGCCGATGCCGATCCAGACGATGGGCAGCAGGCCGAAGCGGCCGCCGAGCAGGTCCTTGAAGGTGGACTTGTGCTCGGAGCGCATGGCCGTCTCGATCTCGGCGACGCGGCTGTCCAGGTCGACCTTGCTCCCCTCGACCTCGGCCAGCACCTTGCGGGCCTCCTCGGTGCGCCCGGCGGAGATCAGGAAGCGGGGGGACTCGGGGATGACGAAGGACATCAGTCCGTAGAGCACGGCCGGGACGACCATCACGCCGAGCATCCACTGCCAGGCTTCGAGCCCGCCGATCTCCCCGCGCTGGTCGCCGTCGGCGAGGTTCAGGATGCCCCAGTTGACCAGCTGCGAGATGGCGATGCCGATGACGATGGCGGCCTGCTGGAAGGAGGCCAGCCGGCCGCGGTAGGCGGGCGGGGAGACCTCGGCGATGTAGGCGGGGCCGATGACGGAGGCCATGCCGATGCCGAAGCCGCCGATGACGCGCCACATGGCGAGGTCCCAGAGGGCGAACGGGAGGGCCGAGCCGATGGCGCTGGCCGTGAAGAGCACGGCGGCGATCTGCATGCAGCGGATGCGGCCGATCCGGTCGGCGATGCGGCCCGCGGTGGCGGCGCCGAGCGCGCAGCCGATCAGCGCGGCGGCGATCACCTGGGCGAGCGCGGCCGAACCGATGTCGAAGCGGTCGCGGATGGCGACGACGGCGCCGTTGATGACGGAGCTGTCGTAGCCGAAGAGGAATCCGCCCATGGCGGCGGCCGCGGTGATGAAGATGACGTGCCCGAGGTGCTCGGGCTGGGACGCCCGTCCACCGCCGCCGGGCGCCGGCGCCTGTGCAGTGCTGCTGGTCAAGGTGTGCTCCGTGGGGGGTTCTGTCCGTTCTCCTAGTGGCGCACAGGTCAAGATCGGGCACCACTGGAAGGCGGGAGGCAGCACAGAGCCTATGTGTTCATTTCCTGAAGTCAATAGGTGATGTGAAGGTCGGATTAAGTTCAGCGATGCGGCTTTGATTTCACTTCTTGAAGCTCTAGGGCTCAGCGGAGCCGCTGGCTGATGACCTTCGAGACCCCGTCGCCCTGCATCGAGACGCCGTAGAGGGCGTCCGCGACCTCCATCGTCCGCTTCTGGTGCGTGATGACGATCAGCTGCGAGCTCTCCTGGAGCTCCTCCATGATGCGGATCAGCCGCTGGAGGTTGGTGTCGTCGAGCGCCGCCTCGACCTCGTCCATCACGTAGAACGGGCTGGGCCGCGCCTTGAAGATGGAGACCAGCAGCGCCACGGCCGTCAGCGACCGCTCGCCGCCGGACAGCAGCGACAGCCGCTTGACCTTCTTGCCCGGCGGCCGGGCCTCGACGTCCACGCCGGTGGCCAGCATGTCGTCCGGGTCGGTGAGCACCAGACGGCCCTCGCCGCCGGGGAACAAGCGCGAGAACACCCCCTCGAACTCCCGCGCGGTGTCCCGGTAGGCCTCCGTGAAGACCTGCTCGACCCGCTGGTCGACCTCCTTCACCACTTGAAGGAGGTCGGCACGGGTCTTCCGCAGGTCGCCCAGCTGCTCGCTGAGGAACCGGTGGCGCTCCTCCAGCGCCGCGAACTCCTCCAGCGCCAGCGGGTTGACCTTGCCCAGCTGCTGGTAGGCCCGCTCGGCAGCCTTCAGCCGCTTCTCCTGCCGGGACCGGTCGAAGGGGCCCGGCCGGTTGCGGGGGTGCTCCGGGTCCTCCGGGAGCACCTCGCCCTCGGCCGGCGGGGACGGGGGCACCGGCTGGTCGGGCCCGTACTCCGCCACCAGGGCGGCGGGCTCCACGCCCAGCTCCTCCAGCGCCCGCGCCTCCAGCTGCTCGATGCGCAGCCGCTTCTCTGCGCCGAGCACCTCGCCCCGGTGCACGGAGTCGGTCAGCTTGTCGAGCTCGCCCTTGAGGTCGCGGCCCCGGCCGCGGGCCTCGCCGAGCTCCTGCTCGCGCAGCCCCTTGGCGTGCTCGGCGGCCGAACTCTCCAGCTCCGCCCGGCCGATCGACACCTCCAGGTGAGCCAGCAGCTGCCGGGCCCCGTCGGCGACGGCCCGGCCCACCTCGGCCTCGTACCGGCGGCGCTGCCGGCGCCGCTCCGCGCGGGCCCGGGCCTCGCGCTCGGCGCGGGCGCCCCGGTCGAGCGCCTCGGCCCGGCCGGCCAGGCCCTTGACCCGCTCCTCGTGCGTACGCAGCTGGAGGCGGGCCTCCATCTCGGTCTGCCGCGCGTTCGCCCCGTCGGCGGAGAGCCGGTCCCGGGCCGAGGTGTCGGGCTCATCCGCCAGCGGCAACTCCTCCGCGACCGCGAGCCGCTCCGCGCACTCCTCGACGTCGAGCCGCGCGCGTTCGAGGGCCTCCTGGGCGGTGGCCGCCGCCCGGGCGCTGCGCTCGGCCTCGCCCTGGGCGCCCTTCGCCTGCCCGGCGAGCCGGCCGAGCTGCTGGGCGGCCCCGGCGCGGGCCTTCTCCCCCGCCCGGCGCAGCTCCGCCAGCTCCTCGGCACGGGCCGCCGCGCCGTCGCGGCGCTGCCGGGCCGCCTCCTCGGCCCCGGCCAGCTCCCGGCACTCGCCGTCCAGCCGCTCCAGTTCCGCCGCCGCCTCGTCGACGGCGGCCTGCACCTCGATCAGGCTGGGCGCGCCCGCGGAGCCGCCGTGCGCGAGGTGGGCGCCGAGCACGTCCCCCTCGGCGGTGACCGCGACCAGGTCCGGCCGCGCGGCGACGACCGCCTCGGCCTCCTCCAGGCTCCCGACCACGACGTGCTCCCGCAGCACCCACGCCACGGCCCGCCGCACCTCGTCGTCCCCCCGCACGAGCGAAGCGGCCTCCAGGTACACACCCTCGACGGCCACCTCCGCCCCGCCGGGTGCGGCTTCCAGCGCCCCCGGCCGTTGAGGCGCGGGGTCCGGGACAGCACCCCGCACTTCCAGCCCCGCCGGCGATTGAGGCGCGGGGTCCGGGGCGGAGCCCCAGTTACGGGAAGGGGCGGGGTGGGGGCAGGCTTCCGGCCCCTGGGCCTGCCCGGGCAGGCCGGCCCCGCACGGGGCAACGGGGCCCTGCCCCGGGATCAGGGCGGGCGCGGAACCGGCGATCAGGAACGTGGCCCGCCCCGCATCGGCATCGCGCAGATGCCGGATGGCACCGGCGGCCGCCCCCGCCGAGGCGACGGCCACCGCATCCGCGGCGGAGCCCAGCGCGGCGGCCACGGCGACCTCGTACCCCGGCACCACGGACACCCGCTCCGCCGCAGGTCCCAGCACCCCCGCCAGCCGCTCCCGCACCGCGAGCAGCGCCCCGGTCCCGTCCTTGCGCCGCAGCCCCAGCGCGAGCGCCTCCCGCCGCGCCGACACCGCCGCGCGGGACCGCTCCGCCGCGCCCAGCGCCTCCCGGGCGGCGCCGAGCGCGGCCTTCGCCCCCGCCAGTTCGGCCTTCGCCGCCTCGTACTCCCCCTCCACCGAGGGGTCTTCGAGCCCGCCGACCTCCGCGGCCAGTTCCTCGTACTCCTCCCGGGCCGCCACCGCCCGGGCCTCCGCCTCGTCCCGGGCCGCCACGAGCCGTTCGATCTCCGCCTGTGCCGCGCCCGCCCGCGACCGGGCCGCCCCCAGCCGGCCGGTCAGCCGGGCCAGCTCCTCACGCCGGTCGGCGATGGCCCGCGCGGCGTCCCGCAGCCGCCGCTCCTCCTCCGCGAGGGCGCGCTCCAGCTCGGCCCGGTGCCCGGTGGTGTCCTCCAGGGCCCGCTCGGCGGCCTCCAGCGCCGCCGTCAGCTCGGCCTCCTGCTCCCGGATCCGCGCGGCCTCCCGTTCCAGGTCCTCGGGGTCGCGGCCGCGCCGTTCCTCCTCCACCGGCGCGGACGCGCTCCTGACCCGGGCCTCGGCCAGCGAGGCGGTGCCGCGCACCCGTTCGGCGAGCTGCGACAGCTCGTACCAGGTCTGCTGGGCCCGCTGGAGCCGCGGCGCGAGGCGGCGTACCGATTCCTCCAGCTCGGCCTCCCGGCGCAGCGCGTCGGCGAGGTCCCGTTCCGCGGCCTCCTTGCGCTCCTTGAGCGCGGCCTCGTCCGCGATCTCCGCGTCCAGCGCGCCCCGCAGCGCCACCAGGTCGTCGGCGAGCAGCCGCAGCTTCGCGTCGCGCAGGTCGGCCTGGATCACGGCGGCCCGGCGGGCCACCGCCGCCTGCCGGCCCAGGGGTTTGAGCTGGCGGCGGAGTTCGTCGGCCAGGTCCTGCACCCGCGCGAGGTTGGCCTGCATCGCGTCGAGCTTGCGCAGCGCCTTCTCCTTGCGCTTGCGGTGCTTCAGTACGCCCGCGGCCTCCTCGATGAAGGCGCGGCGGCCCGCCGGGTCGGCGTGCAGGACGGAGTCGAGCTGCCCCTGTCCGACGATGACGTGCATCTCGCGGCCGATGCCGGAGTCGGAGAGCAGTTCCTGGATGTCGAGGAGCCGACAGGTGTCACCGTTGATCTGGTATTCGCTGCTGCCGCCGCGGAACATGATCCGCGTGATGGTGACCTCGGCGTAGTCGATGGGCAGGGCGCCGTCGGAGTTGTCGATGGTGAGGGAGACCTCGGCCCGTCCCAGCGGCGGGCGTCCCGTGGTGCCCGCGAAGATGACGTCCTCCATCTTCCCGCCGCGCAGGGACTTGGCTCCCTGTTCCCCCATGACCCAGGAGAGCGCGTCCACCACGTTGGACTTGCCGGATCCGTTCGGGCCGACGACGCAGGTGATCCCCGGTTCGAAGCGCAGAGTGGTGGCGGAGGCGAAGGATTTGAAGCCACGCAGGGTCAGGGACTTGAGGTGCACGCCGCCGGACTCTACCTTTCACGTTCGGTTTCACCCATGAAGGTGCAGGGCACATCAGACGTTAAAGGAATCAGCCCCCCACCTGGCCCAACGCATGATGTGCGGGCGGAAAGAAAGAAGGGACGCCGAGGCGTCCCTTGCAGATCATTCGGGGCTGGAGTCGAACGACGGTGAGCGCGTATCAGGTGAGCGCAGGCTCCGCCTGGGGTACGTCGATCTCGATGCTGTCGAGCAGCGAGTCTCCGTGCTGAGCGGCGGCCGCGGTCAGGGCGTCGTTCTCGGACTGGATCCGTCCGAGCTCGGACTCGAGGTCCTGGACGCGCTGCTGAAGCCGTCGCATCTCGGCGAGGAGTCGCGGGTCGGAACCGCCGACGTAACCGAGAAGCGCCTTTGCCATGATGGATGGTCCTCCACACTGAGTGACCGACCGAAGCGGTGTGGGTCGTGAGGGAATCGCACCCGCGGATGTCCGGCAACGACAGTCAGTCACTGCGCTTACTGGTGCCACCACTGCCAAACAGCTCAGGTGCGCGGGGCTTCCAGCGTCTCACCAAAAAGTTTGACGGTCAACACGATCACGCCCCGTATCGGCGGGCGGCCCGGTCCGCGCAGGGGGCGGGGGGATCATCCTCGCCTCCGAGCCTTCCACGGATCCACCATCGCGGCAACGCGTCGGCGGCGAATGCGCAGATCCGACCGGGTGCGGACGTTCCGGGGGTCTGATCAGTCCATGATCAGTCGATTGATCACCGGATCTCGAAGCCGTCGTAGCCGCCGCGCGGTGTGCCCCAGATCTCTGTCACCCCGTCCACCCGTCCGGGCGTGTCGGCGGAGCGGAGCCACTCCAGCAGCCGGTGGCAATTCTCACGTTGACCTTCCGCCACGACCTGCACTCGGCCGTCGTCGAGGTTGAGCGCGAAGCCGGCCATTCCTCCGATCTCCAGGGCATTGGCCCTGGTGAACCAGCGGAAGCCCACTCCCTGTACACGGCCGCGCACCCAGGCGGTCATGCGCACGTCTTCATCCATGCAAGAACGCTAACCGGGCAAAGGGTTCCGGGACTCATCGCCCCCCTTGTCCCATTGGGCTACAGTCCCCCACCAATGACTCACCCTTTCGGGTGAGCAAACGTTGATCTTGCAAAGGGAAGGCACGGCACCCATGGGACGCCACCGACTCCACGCCGCACCTCGGCGCGGCGCCAAGCGCACCGCCGTGCGCACCGGGCTGCTCGGCGCGTCCGTGGCCGTGGCCCTCGGCACGGCGGCCGTGACGACCGGTTTCGTCCCGGTGGGCGGCGCCTTCCCGTACGTCGGCACGGGCGCCGGAGAGAAGACCGAGGCCCGGGCCGAGCCCTCCGCCACCGCCTCCCGCGAGCCGGTCGGGCAGCCGAACGGCCTGGCCAACCTGTCGGGCCGGGCCTCCGCCGCCGCCCCGCAGGCCGGCACCTCCTCCGCAGCGGCCTCCCCGTCGGCGTCACCCTCCCCGTCCGGGTCGCCCTCGGCGTCCCCGTCGCCCTCGGCCTCCACGAAGGCGCCGGAGAAGGCCCCCGAGAAGGCCCCCGAGACGAGCGCCGCGCCGAAGCCCGCCGCCCCCAAGCCGCCCGCGGCTCCCAAGCCCGCCGCCCCGACGGCCGACGGCGGGCAGTCCGCCGAGGAGGCCGAGGTGCTCGCACTCGTGAACCAGGAGCGCGCCCAGGCCGGGTGCGTGCCGGTCCGGGCGAACCCGCCGCTCGCGGCGCTGGCCGGCGCCTTCAGCAAGGACATGGCCGTACGGGGCTTCTTCGACCACACCGACCCGGACGGGAACTCGCCCTGGCAGCGGGCCCAGAACGCGGGCATCTCCGGCATGGGCGGCGAGAACATCGCGCGCGGCCAGGGCGACGCGAAGTCCGTGATGCAGGCCTGGATGAACAGCCCCGGCCACAAGGCGAACATCCTCAACTGCGAATTCCGCACCCTGGGCGTCGGCGTCCACTTCGGCTCCGGCGGCCCCTGGTGGACCCAGGACTTCGGCTTCTGACAGAACCGGACCCGGTGCGCGTACGCGGACGGGCGCGGGCGCCTTCGGTGCGGCCAGCGACATCAAGGACTGCTCGGGCATCGACCCGCTGTCCCCCGACTACAGCACCTGCCTCAACGAGGCGTCGG
>NZ_JBNNPF010000093.1:0-18593 GCF_050275515.1 Streptomyces sp. NPDC004126
TCGTCCGGTGACCGGATGCGGCTGGTCTCGGGGCTGCGGGACGAGATCGACCGCCGCCGCGCCAAGTACGAGCCCGACACCCCGGCCCGGCCGGGCGGGCCCGCGGCGGTTCAGGCCTCCGGCGCCCGGGCCGGCAGGCGCAGGCCCACGACCGCTCCGCCGCCGTCGGCCGTACGGGCGAACACGGAGCCCCCGTCGGCCGAGACGAGCTCGTGGACGATGGCCAGGCCCAGTCCGGACCCCGGCGTGCCCTGGGTGCCGGGCCCCCGGTGGAAGCGGTCGAAGACGGCCCGTTCCTGGCCCGCCGGGATCCCCGGCCCCCGGTCGTGGACCTGGACCCGCGGCCCGTCGACCCGGACCAGGACCGGGCTGCCGGGCGGGCTGAACTTCACGGCGTTGCTCAGCAGGTTGTCCAGGCACCGCTGCACCGCGCGCGGCCGGGCGTACGCGGTTCCGCCCCGCGCCGCCTCGACCGTGACGGGGCGGCCCGTGCGCCGGCGGCAGCGGTGGGCGGCGTCCTCGGCCGCCTCCGCCAGGTCGACCGCCTCGGGCCGCTCCCCGGTGTGGCGGTCGGTGGCCAGCTCGACGACCTCGCGGACCAGGTCGTCCAGGGCGACCGTCTCGCGGACCAGGGTCGCCAGGATCTGCTCCTCGTCCTCGGGCGCGAGCCGCCCCCGGGCCCGCTGGAGCAGTTCGGCGCTGCCGCGTACCGAGGTCAGCGGGGTGCGCAGCTCGTGCCCGGCGTCCTCGACCAGCTGGCGCTGCTGGGCGCGGGAGCGGCGCAGCGCGTCCAGCATGGCCTCGAAGCTGCGGGTGAGCCGCCCGATCTCGTCACGCCCGGCGGGCGGCAGGTCGGCGGTCAGGTCCTGGGTGGTGCTGATCCGGTGGGTGGCGCTGACCAGGCGGTTCACGGGCCGCAGGATCCGGCCCAGGACCCACCAGCTCAGGAGCGCGGCCACCGCGGTGGCGGCGGCCGTGGTCCAGGTGATCCGCCACGTGAACCCCCGGTCGAGGGCTTCGGCACCGCGGTAGCTCTGCGCCACCATGACCGCTCCGCCGGCCGGCAGCGGGAGGGTGAGGATCCCGTACTCCGTGCCCTCCACGACCACGTCCTCCCGGCTGCTGCCCGCGCCCGTACGGGCCACCCGCTCGGCCGCCTCCGACACCGGCAGGCGGGGACCGGGGCCGGGATGGACGCTCCCGTCGGCGAGGAGGACCTGCTCGGTCGTGCCGGGCCGGGCGGGCGGGGTGCGTCCCGCGTCGAGCAGGGCGACCACGGCCCCGGCCCGGTCCTCCAGGCCGCGTTCGAGCTCGTCCCCGACGAGGAGACCGATGCCCCGGTAGGACGTGAAGGCGGCGAACAGCATCGCGAGGCCCGCGGCCGCGACGACCACCAGCGTGATCTTCGTACGGAGCATCAGGCCGGCCGCACCGTGTACCCGACGTTGCGCACGGTGTGCACGATCCGCGGCGCCCCGCCCTCCTCGGTCTTGCGGCGCAGGTAGCCGATGTAGACGTCGAGGGAGCGCGAGGTGGTGTCGAAGTCGAAGCCCCAGATGCGCTCGTAGATCTGACTGCGCGTCAATACCGTGCCCTGGTGTGCCAGGAGCAGCTCCAGGACGTCGAACTCCGTCTTCGTCAGGTCCAGGACCCGCTCTCCCCGGGCGGCGCTGCGGGCGGCCGGGTCCAGCACCAGGTCACCGGCGGCGAACACCCCGGAGGCGGCCGCCCCGGGCTCGGTGCGTCGCAGCAACGCCCGGATGCGGGCGAGGAGTTCCTCCGTGGCGAAGGGCTTGGCGAGGTAGTCGTCCGCGCCCGCGTCCAGACCGGCCACCCGGTCGCCGACCTGGTCGCGGGCGGTCAGCACCAGGACGGGCAGCCGGTCGCCGCGCCGGCGCAGCGTCCGGCACAGCGACAGCCCGTCCAGTCCGGGCATGACCACGTCCACCAGGGCCAGGTCCGGTTCCTCCCGGTCCAGCGCCGCCAGGCCCTGGATCCCGTCGGCCGCCTGCACCACGCGGTACCCCTCGAAGCGCAGCAGCTG
The DNA here is from genome assembly GCF_050275515.1 of Streptomyces sp. NPDC004126. Taxonomy (NCBI): domain Bacteria; kingdom Bacillati; phylum Actinomycetota; class Actinomycetes; order Kitasatosporales; family Streptomycetaceae; genus Streptomyces; species Streptomyces sp. NPDC004126. Next base: position 2,045 of record NZ_JBNNPF010000093.1, read on the forward strand.
GTCCAGGGTGCTGCGTACGCCCGGATCGTCCTCGACGACCAGCACCGTGCGGCGGTGCGCCGTGATCGCGTCAGTCATGTGATCATCATCGCGGGTGGTGGGAGTGGTCACGGCGGCGGCCCGTCAGCGCCGGACCGGGGTCACGGCGATCGGCTCGATGGTGTTCACGCAGCCGGTGTCCCCGGTGCGGCCGGTACGGACGAACCGGGTCGCGAGGTCCACGACGCAGCCGCTGTGCTCCATCTCCGGCACGTGCCCGGTGTTGCGGACCGAGACGAACCGGCTGTCGCGGAACTGCCGGGCGGCCTGCCGTCCGTTCGCGTCGGGGGTGTTGGCGTCGAGGTCGCCGGAGAGCACCAGGACGGGCACGTCCGGCATCCGCGGGTGAGTGGGCTGGGGCCCGGCGGTGTTCTCGCGCGGCCAGCCGATGCAGACGTCACCGCCGTCGGTGGGGCCCTCCAGATAGCCGGCCGCGCCGAACGCGCCGAACGCGCCGGGCCGGTTCGCCGCCCCGGCGAGCGCGTCGCGGTACTGGCGCCACCGCTCGGGCAGCGAGGACTCGGCCTTCCACGGCTTGCGGTAGTCGTTGCAGACCACGGCGATGTACGGGGCCTGGTCCTCGGCGGAACCGGTGGAGCCCTCCGCGCGCACCAGGTCCAGCAGCGGCCCGGTGTCCCCGGCGGTGAAGCGGTCCAGGGCGTGCGGCAGACCGCCGAGCAGCGAGGGCGCGCCCGGATCCGCGCCGACCTCCCGGCTCGCCCCCTCGTAGACGAGGTTGGCGAGCTTGCCCTCCGTCAGATGCATCCGGAACGGCGCCGCGCCCTCCAGCGGGATGTCCACGTCGACCGGCCGCTCGCGCAGGGCGGCGGCGGTGGCCGCCAGGTCCCGTACGGCCTTGTCGCCGTCGCAGGCGGGCCTGCCCTGCGCCTCGGGACGGCCCGCGCTGCGCTCGCAGATCCGGCGCAGCGACAGCGAGACGGCCTGCGCCCCGGGCCGGTTCAGCGGGTCGAAGGCGAGCGGGTACGCCCCGGACAGCACGATGTCCCGGACGTGCCCGGGGTGGCGGGAGGCGTAGACCGGCATCAGGTAGGTGCCGTACGACAGGCCGTACAGGGTGAGTTCGTCCACGCCGAGCCGCGCGCGGACCGCGTCGAGGTCGTCGGCGGTGGCGGCCGTGGTGTAGCCCCGGGCGCGCGGCCCGAGGTTCGCGGCGCAGCGGGTGACGGCGTCGCGCTGCTGCTCACGGGTGCCGAAGCGGTACTCGGCGTCGGTCACCCCGCAGGGCATCCGCTGGGACTTGCCGGTGCCCCGGGGGTCGACCAGCAGCAGGTCGTGGTCGCCGAGCAGGTCTTCGAGCACCCCGGCGAAGACCGGCGCGCGTTCGACGGCCACCTCGCCGGGGCCGCCGGGGTTGACGGCGACCGTCCCTTTGGCGGGCCCGGGGGAGCGGTGGCGGACGACCGCGTAGGCCACGTCGACCGTGCCGAGTCCGGGACGGCCGCTCACCAGGGGGCGGGTCATCGAGCCGCAGTCCACCCGGTGCCCCTCGACGGTGGGGCACCACTCCGGGCGGGCCGGCCCGCCCGCCGCCGTGGCCGTCACCGCCGGCAGCGTGGAGAACAGCAGCGCCGCCGCCCCCGCCGCCAGTCCCGCCCGTCGCAGCACAGCCGTTGCCGTCATGCCCACGTCCACTCCCGCCGTCGTCCGTCGGCCGGTGCGCCGTACTGCGCCCCGCCGTGGACACGACTGTGCCGGGCGCGTTTCAGGGCCGCGGCAGAGCGACGGCAAAGACGTGTAAGAACGGGTAGCCTGGCGGGGCCTGGCCGGGGGACCGGGCTGCTTCGGCGTCCCCGGATCGACCACACACGGGGACCTGACACAACACATGCCTGCTGCGTTCTTCCGGCGTTCGGCGTGGGCGGCGGCGGCCGTCCTGGCGCTCACCACGCTCACCGGCTGCTCCTACGAGTCCACTTGCAAGATGCCCAAGGGCGTCAAGTTCTGCCTGACGGCGGAACAGGTCAAGGACATGGACACCGTGCGCGCCGCCGGCCTGGCCCTGCTGGAGTCCCCGGGCCTGGAGTCCGAAGTGCTGCTCACCCCGCCGAAGAACCTCCTCGGCGGCTCCCCGAGCCCGATACCCGGTACCGGCCGGTACCGGGGGGACGCGGCGGAGGCCGCCGTGGGCGGGTCGCTGCACATGGAGTTCACGGAGGACGGGCACACCGACGCCGCCCGGTACACGGGCGGGCACATGTACGTCCGGTACTGGAAGGCGGTCGACGACCGGACGGGCAAGCCGGCCTGGGTGGCCAGGTCGCAGGGGCAGCTCGACAGGAGGGGCGACGAGTGGAACGTCGTGGCCGAGCGGGCGCGCGCGGCGAACCCCCTGATGACCGCACGGCTGCTGGCGGCCTTCATCCCCGAATCGGGTCCGAACGACCTGACCCGCTCCGGGCCCGACGGGCGCGAACTGCACCTCTCCATGAGCCACGTGTCCATGCCCAAAGGCAGTTACGAGATCCTGGAGGGCGCCTTCCCGGACCACCGTCCGCAGGAGGTCGTCGTGGACCTGCGCCTGGACGAGCAGAAGCGGATCACCTGGTACGAGGCGACCATGAAGCTCACGCACATCAGCGGCACCGACGTCCAGGTGCGGGTCATGCACACCTTCAAGCCGGCCGCCCCCGTCACCCTGGGCCCCCCGGAAGGCGTCCTCAACCCTCCGGCGCCGTCCCCGACGGGGAGCTGAACCCGCTCCTGAGCCCGATCTCGTGGAATCGCCGCGCGGCCGAGCGTGTGACCCGGGTGCGCCGCCCGTGAGGGTGTTTGCTGTGCGCAGACCCGCCCGCCGAGGGCGCGGCCCCGCACCACGGAGGAGCCGGAACCATGAAGTTCGCGCAGATCATCGACTTCGAGACGGAACGCATCGACGAGGTGCGCGAGCTGCTGCGCTCCTACGAGGAGCAGGCCCGCTCGCAGGGGCGCGCGGGCACGCCGGTCGCCCGCACCCTGCTCCAGGACCGCGCCAACCCCAACCGGTACCTCGCGGTGGTGCAGTTCGAGTCCCACGAGGCGGCCATGGCGAACAGCGGCGCGCCCGAGACCAACGAGCTGGCCCAGGCGCTCTCCGCGCTGATGACCAGGCCGACCGCCTACACCGACTGCGACATCGTGGACCACCAGAGCATCCGCTGACCTGGATGGCTGGACACGCACCCCTGTGTAGTAACAGAATTGGTTACGACACAGGGTGTGCGCGTCCGGACGGCGGGAGGTTCCATGAGTGCGAGCAGCCGGATGACGGTGGCCACGCACACGCTGACCTGGATGGCACGGGTCTGCCCCCGGCGGCCCGACGGCATCGTGACCTCCGAGCAGATCGCCGCCAGCGTCAACACCAACCCCGTCGTCATCCGCCGCACCCTCGGGAGCCTGCGTGACGCCGGGCTGGTGGAGTCGCGGCGAGGGCAGGGCGCGGGCTGGCGGCTGGCCCGCGCTCCGGAATCAATCACGCTGAGGGACGTCCACCTCGCGGTCGAGCCCGAGCCGCTGATCCCCCTGCACTCCTCGCCGCCCAACCGGGAATGCCCCGTCGCGCGGGGCATCCCCGCCGTCCTCCGCGAGGTCTACGACCGGGCGGAGGAGGCGATGAAGGCCGAACTGGCGGCCGTCACCGTCGCCGATGTGGCGAGGGCGACGGTTCCCGGAAGCTGAGCGACCCGTGTCCCGCAACGGCCGGTCCCGCTGGGGCCGGCCTTCCTCACGGCCGCTGTCGTAACCAATTCTGTTACATCCCGTCGAGATGAAGGACCGTACGCAAGTGATCACCACAGAGCGCCTCCGACTGCGCCCGCTCACCGAAGCCGACGCCGACTGGTGGGTCGGCCTCCACGCCGACGAGGAGGTCAACCGGTTCGTCGGCGGCTACACACCGGAACAGGCCGCGGCCCGCCTGCGCGCGATCCAGGACCAGTGGGAGCGGCGCGGCCACGGGCTGTGCGCCGTCGAACTGCGCGCCACCGGCGAGCCGATCGGGCGCACCGGCCTCAACTGGTGGGAGCAGTTCGACGAGACCGAGATCGGCTGGACCTTCGCCCGCGCCCACTGGGGGCGCGGCTACGCCACCGAAGCGGCCGGGGCGGTGCTCGCGTGGGGCTTCGGGACGCTGGGGCTCCAGCGGATCACCGCCATGATCCATCACGGCAACACCGCCTCCACCGCGGTGGCCTCGCGCCTCGGCTTCGCGCGCCTGCGCGAGGACACCGTCCTGGACCGCCCCTGCACCGTCTTCGCCCTGGACCGGGAGGACTTCGCCTCCCGCTGACCGCTACTGGTTCGGGTCGAAGGGGATGCCCGCCGGCTTGGCCTTCGCGAGGTGCGAGGCGAAGGCGCCGTCCTTCAGGCCGAAGTGCGCGCTGCCGAAGTCCGCCTGGCTCAGCTTGTCCCGGAGCGTCGCGGGGTAGCCGGACCAGCCGACGAGCGCCGGGAACTGCCAGGTGCCCCGGTGGTTCTCGGGCGGTTCGTCGTTGCCGTTGGCCGGGCGGAAGCAGTGCGTGCCGACACCGTCCTTGTGGTAGACGATCTTGGGGTGGGTGCCGTCCCAGCGGATCTGGTCGCGGGGGTACGTGTTGAAGTCGCCGTGGGCGGAGGTCGAGACGTACTTCGCCTCGCCGCCCTGGATCCACACCACCACGTGCTCCCAGTCGTGGCGGTGTCCGCCGAGGCTGATGCCCGGGATGGCCTGGTCCTTCTCGAAGTACAGCGCGTACGCCACGGCACACCAGCCGTTGTTGCAGGTGGCACGGGAATAGCCGTTGGTGTTGGCGAGGTCGGAGGCGTCGCGGCAGTTCCCGTTCAGCGCGCCGGTGGGGTTCAGACCGCCGTTCAGGACGCCGGTCGGGCCTATGGCGGGCGTCGGGTAGCAGCCGTCCGTGTCGTAGTCGTACGCGGGCTGGAAGGTCAGCTCGACGGCCTCGGCGTTCACGGGCAGGGCCGGGGGCGGAGCCGCGAAGGCCACCTGCGGCACGGCGACCACCAGTGCCAGGGCGGCGCCGACGGCGACCGATGCCCTCCGGACGTTCCGGATGTGATGACTCGTCCGCAAAGCAGCCTCCGGCTGGTCGGGTTCGGCGTGGCGCGGAGCCCGGCCGGTCCGGCGGGCGCGCCGGAAGCATCATTGGCGAACCCCGGTGGCACGACAAGGGTCATGACGCCGCCTCTTGGACCGGCCGGAGCGTGTGCCCGGGGGAGCCCCCGGGCACACGTCCGCCGCCGATCAGGTCCGGTAGCGGTACAGGATGCGGCCGCGGGTCAGGTCATAGGTGCTGACTTCCACGAGCACCCGGTCGAACGGCAGGATCCTGATGTAGTTCTTCCTGATCTTGCCGCTGATGTGGGCGAGCACGTGGTGCCCGTTCTGGAGCTCCACCTTGAAGGTGGCGTTGCGCAGGCACTCGACGACGGTGCCCTCGATCTCCAGGCCCTTCGATGTTCTTGCCAATGTCACTCGTCTCTCGGATGGGGATGGGGATGGGGATGGGGATGGGGATGGGGATGGGGATGGGGATGGGAACGCGGGTGCGGCGGCGCGGCGTCAGTGATGCACGAGCTCCACGTTGCCGCCGGTCCTGCGGGCGCCGATGCCCTCGAACAGCGCGATCGCGGCCGTGTTGGACTCGTCCACCTCGGCCCAGGCCGAGTCGGTCCCGGAGCGGTGCAGCGAGCCCAGCGCGTGCGCCAGCAGCGCCCGGCCGATGCCCCGGCGGTGCTCGCCGGCCCGTACGGCCACCAGCCCGATCCGCGCGCGGCGGGGGACCGGAGCCACCCGCACCAGCCCCGCGTACGCGCCGTCGCGGACCGCCACCGTGAACCTCGAAGGGTCCAGCGGCACCGGCCCGTCCGGGCGGGGCAGGACCTCGGCCGGCATGGTCCGCCATCCGGGACCGGCCTCGGCCTCCTCGCGGACCGCCCGGTGCAGGGCGCGCAGCAGGCCTTCGTCCGCCTCCGTGCCGGGCAGGATCCGCACGCCGGCAGGTGTCCGCGTCGGGTCGAGCCCGGTCGCGCGCGGGTCGGTGGGCAGGACGTACTCGCGTTCGCGGCGCCCGGCCGTGAAACCGGCCCGCTCCCAGCGGGACTTCAGGCCGAGGTCGGCCTCGCCGACCAGGGTGTGGAGAGGGGCCGGAAGGTCCGCCAGGATGGCGGCGGCGAGCCGGCCGAAGGCCTCGTCACGCCACACGTCGATGCTGATGAAGAGCCGTCCGTCGGGCCGTTGCGAGACATCGCCGTGGCCGACGATCCTGCCGTCGTCCAGGGCCTGCCACCGGGTCTCGTCCACCCGGTTGATGATCACGGTGTCCATGGTTGTCGCCTTTCGGGAGTGCCTGGTTGTGAAGGCGCTCCCGACGACGACACCTAGGTCAGTCGCACACCGTGACGGAAGTTGGGGAGCACCCACCTCGATACAGCCTTCATGGGTGTCACCTCCTCAAGTCCTGTCACGGCGTTCCGCACCCTAGCAACGGACGGCTCCGCGTCTCATCCGATTTATTTCCGGGCGGGCATGTCCGGCCGGCTCCCGCCGCGGCCCGGGTCTAGCCTGCACCCCGGTACGTCGCGGAGGGAGAGGCTCATGGACAGCACGACGGGGTTCGACCTCGGACCGCAGGCGGCCGTCGTCGCCGGCCTGGTCGCTGGTGTCCCCGACGCCCGGCTCGGCGGGCCGACCCCCTGCCCCGACTACCCGGTCGGCGAACTGCTCGGCCATCTGGCGGGCCTGGCCGAGGCCTTCCGCGACGCGGCCCGCAAGGACCTCGGCCCCACGACCGACACGCCCCCGGGTACGGCTACGCCCCGGCTGCCCGCCGACTGGCGCGAGCGGCTGCCGAGGCTCCTCGGCGAACTGGCCGAGGCCTGGCGGGACCCGGCCGCCTGGAGCGGCATGACCCGCGCGGGCGGTGTCGACCTGCCCGGTGCCGTGGCCGCCGCCGTGGCCGCCGACGAACTGGTCGTCCACGGCTGGGACCTGGCCCGCGCCACCGGCCAGGACTACGCGCCCGACCGGGCCGCGCTGGGGGTCTCGTACGACTTCCTGCTCGCCGCCGCCGAGGAGGACGACCGCGGTGGGGGCATCTTCGGGCCCGTCGTGCCCGTGCCGGACGACGCCCCGCTGCTGGACCGGACGGTCGGGCTGAGCGGTCGCGACCCGGACTGGACGCCTTCGGAGTCCTCCTGACGCACCGTGGGCGGGAACGGTTCAGCCGTTGGTCATGATCCGTTTGTATGTCATGTGAAATATCACATGACATACAGCGGGTCCGCGTGAGCGGGCACCGCGCCATGACGACGAGGAGAACCCCCGTGAACCGCTTGGCCCTTCCGGCGGTCGGCGCCGCCGCCCTGACCGCCCTGACCGCTCTCACCGCCGCCCCCGCCCTTGCCGCCGCCCCCGCGGCCGCGTCCGCCACCGAGACCGTCACCTCCTGCGGCAGCCCGGGCCTCCAGGCGGGCCTGAACACCCGGGTGTGCGCCGACGTCACCGGGACCACCGTCGTGGTCCACGGCAAGGTCGGCCTCGCCGGCCCGCCCTCCCCGGGCGGCCCGGCGCCCGAACCGAGGGAACTGCTCACGACGCTGTCCGCCGAGGTCGTCGGCGGTGGCGCGCCCGTCACCCAGGCGAAGCCGGTCGTCTTCACCGCGGCCGGCCTCGACGTGCGCGGTCCGGCCGTCTCCGTCCCGTGCGGGTCGACCCTCCGCGCCGCGTTCGGCGTGGCCTCGTTCCCCTGGGCCGCCCGGCCCGTCGTCCACGAGGTCACCGTCGCCTGCTGAGCGCCGGCTCCCCTACTCCCGGCCTTCCGCCAGGGCCCGTTCGCCGGCGGCGCACCCCTCCCGCAGCGCCGCCAGTTCGGCCGGGGGCAGCCGCAGCGAGGCACCCCGCCGGCCGGCGTCCAGCCGCGCGGCACCCGCGTCGAGCCACTGGGGGAGGGGCTCGACGCCGATGAAGGCGGCCAGCCTCGCCAGCTCCTCGCGGGGCCGGTCGAGCAGGTCCTCGTAGGCCAGCGTGGTGCGCATCGGCGCGGGAACCCCGCCGAGGTGCGCCACGCCCCGCACGACGATCTCCGACCACAGGGCCGCGAAGCCACCCACCGGCAGCTCGCGGTCCAGCACCAGCGCGGGATCGAAGCGGTCCGCCAGCAGCGCTGACAGCTCCGGGGGCAGCGACCGGAGCTGTTCCCCGGTCAGCTCCTCCACGCGCTCGGCACCCGTCCGGGCCAGGATCTCCCGCATCAGGAAGATCAGCCGGTACCCCGCGTGCCTGCTCATGGACAGCGCGCAGTCCGGCCCGTCCCGGAACAGGTGCACGAAGCGTGCCCGCGGGAACGCCCGGCGCAGCAGCGGCACCCGGTCCGACGAATACCCCGACCGCTCCACCACCGCCGAGGACCCGAACCGCGCGCACAGCAGGCCGAACAGCGCCTCGTAGTGGCCGGGAGCCGTACGGGCCGGCCAGCCGCGCACCTCCTTCGCCAACTCGTCGAACAGGCCGTCCGGGTCCTCGGTCAGGTGCGGGAGCACCATCAGGGACAGCGCCGGGATGCCGGTGGTGCCGGTCGAGAAGCGCCCCGGACTGCGGGTGTAGACGAACTCCGGCATCGGCGCCCCGCTGCGGATCATCCGCTCGAACAGCGGATTCGGGTCGGCCAGCAGCCGCCAGAACCCCTCGCCCGTGAGAAGGCCTTCGGGGAAGCCCCGGCTCTGCACCGAGGACAGCAGCTCGTTCAGACTGAGCACGTCCGGATGCGCGTTGACGATCCCCGACAGCGCGGTCGACCCGCTGCGGCCCGTACCCACGACAAAGGTCAGCGTGCGCATCCCGTCCCACTCCTCCGACGACGGCCCGTACCGATCGCGACCAGCCTTCCCCCGCCGGTGCCTGCCGATGCCGCCGGACGGACAGCCGGACCCTCTTACCACGCAGGGGCCTGGAAGTAAGGTCTCCGCATATTCGGATTGGCTGGATATGATCGGCATCCCCACCCCGCAGGGCCGTGTCGGCAGTTCCCCCCTGCCCTCGTCCAGGCCCCCGTCTCCGCCGCTCCCGAGGACCGATGTCTGCGATGGCTCCCGAAGGACCGCCAACCCCGCCGCCCCCCGCCCGGCGCCGCCGCACCGTGCGCCTGCGCACGATGCTGGTCTGCCTGGCCGTCGTCCCGACGGTGGCCATGGGGGCCCAGGTCACCGTGACCGCCCAGCGGTTGCTGGCCCAGTCGGAGCACCTGCGCGCCGACGTGGAGGCCGGCGAACGGATCGGCGTACCGCTCGTCGGCCTCATGTCGGAGCTGCAGGCCGAGCGGGCGGTGACGGCCGCCCGGTGGGCGGGATCCTCCGTGGCCGACGAAGCCCTGCGCGAGCGGCGGGCCGCGACGGACCGCGCCGCGGCGGAGTTCCGCAAGATCGCCGGCAGCGGCACCTCGGGCCACCCCGGGCAGGGCGAGGGGCGCCTCGCCGCCGTGAGCGGACGCCTCGACCTGCTCGCCTCCTACCGCAAGCGCGTGGACGCGCACAGCGGCAGCGCGGAACAGGCCGTCGGCTACTACACCGGCGTGATCGACGACATCATCCGCGCCTACCAGGACGAATTCAGCCACGCCGAGGACGCCGAACTCGCCCAGGAGAGCAGGCCCGCCGTGGCCCTGTTCTCCGCCGCCGAGATGGTCGCCCGCGAGGACACCGCCCTCACGCTCGCGGGCCCCTCCCGCGAACTGGCGTCCACCGGCTTCTCCCAGTTCCTCGACGCCGTCGGCACCCACCGCTACCTGTACGACACCTGGATCGTGCCGTACCTGCCGCCCGCCGAACTGGCGGCGTACGACAAGCTCACCGGCACGGACGCCTGGCAGACCAAGCTCCGCGTCGAGAACGCCGTCATCGCCAACCACAAGGACACCCCGACCGGCGTCAAACTGCCCGCCGACGTCGGCGACTGGCCCGCCGCGCACCACACCTTCGCGCCCCGGCTGGCCGAACTCACCACGGCCCGGGCCGAGAACGTGCTCGCGCACGCCGACGCCAAGGCCGCCGGGCTCCAGACCGAGGTCTACTGGCTGGTCGGGGCCAGCGGCGGCGCACTGCTGCTGGTCACCGCGGTCGTCGTCCTCACCACGCGGTCGGTGCTGCGCCGCCTCAGCCGCCTGCACACCCGTACGGTCGCCATCGCCGAGGAGACCCTGCCCGAGGTGGTGGCCCGGCTCCAGCGGGGCGAGCCCGTCGACACGGAGGCACTGCCGGCCGTGCACGGACGCGAGGACGAGGTCGGGCAGATCGCCGACGCCTTCGCCCGCGTCGTCGCCGTGTCCGTCGACGGTCACCGGCAACTCGCCGCCGAGCGGCACGGCTTCGGCCTGTTCGCCTCGGGCATCGCCTCGCGCACCGGGAACCTCGTCAGCCGCCAGCTCAGCCTGACCGAGGACCTCCAGGACACCTTCGGGAACGACGAGGCGCTCCTGGCCCAGTTGATGCGCTCCGACCAGCTGACGGTGGGGATGCGGCGACAGATCGAGAACCTGCTCATCCTCGCGGGCGGCGAGATCCCGGACCCGCACACCGAACCCATGCGCGTCGCCGACCTGCTGCGCGAGGCCGCCGCGGAGGTCGAGGACTTCCGGCGCATCGAACGCCAGGCACTGGACGAGGCCAGCGTACGGCCGCACGTCATCAGCCAGATCAGCCACCTGCTGGCGGAACTGCTGGACAACGCCACCCGGTTCTCGCCGCCCCGGTCCAAGGTCGTCGTCCGCGCCGAACTCGTCGCCGACGGCCTCTCGGTCGAGATCGAGGACCGCGGACCGCGCGTGTCGGCCGCCGGCTACGAGGCCATGAACGAGCGCCTGCACTCGGCGCCGCCGTTCTCCGTCCTCGCCGAGAACGCGCACCGGCTCGGCCTCTTCGTCGTCGGCCACCTGGCCGACCAGCTCGCGGCCCGCGTCACGCTGCGCCGCTCGGTGTACGGGGGCACGGCCGCCGTGGTCATCCTGCCGGGCGCGCTGCTGCTGCCCGCAGGGGCCAAGCCCCCGGCGCCGCGACCGGCGCAGCCGAGGCCGCTGCCCGAGCGGACCCCGCGCCCGGCCGCCGTACGCGGCCCCGTACGCACTCCCGTACCCGAGGCCGCAGCCGCGCCCACCGCCGGGCCCGCGTCCGAGGCCGGGCCCGCTCCCGCGCCCGTCGCCGACGCTCCGCCGGCCCCCGCGGTCGCGCCCGCACCGCAGCCGCGCCCCGCAGCCGCGCCCGCAGCCGCGCCCGGCGCGCGGCCGGCCCTGCCCGAGCGCGTCCCGCAGACCCACCTCACCCGGCAGCTCCGGGGCCCGCGCGCCCCGGAACCGGCGGCCGGCCGGGACCCGGAGACACCCGAAGAGGTGGCCGACGCCTGGGCCGACTACGAAGAGGGGACCAAGAAAGTGGAAGCAGAGCTCGGAGCGGACCAGACATGACAACGACAGCCAGCGAAATGATCTACGGCATCCTGGACAACAACCTGAGCAGGATCGCCGGCATCCAGGGAGCCGTGCTCCTGTCCAACGACGGGATAAAGCTCAGCGCCTACCTGCTGGAGCGGGACCAGGCGGAGCGCATCGCCGCCGCGTCCTCCGGCATCGCCGCCACCATGAAGGCGATCTCCCGGGAGATCGACGGCGGCCGGGTCATCCGCCAGCTCGTGGAGATGGACGACCGCTACCTCTGCGTCGTCGGCTGCGGGGAGGGCAGCACGCTCATCGTCGTGACCTCCCGCAAGGCGCGCCTCGGTGAGCTGGGCGGCGAAGCCGTACGCACCGCCCAGGCGCTCGGCGAATGGCTGGGAACCCCCGAGCGCACGACCCCGCCGACGCCGTAATGCCCGACCAGCCGCCGCGCCGAAGCCCCCGCCGGACACGGCTGTACGCGCTGACCGACGGCCGTACCGCCGCCGCCCCGCAGACCGTCCTCACCATGGACACCACCATCGAGGCGGCGGCCGTCGCCGACGGCGCCCACACCGGACTGGCCACCGAATGGCGGACCGTCCTCACCCTGTGCGCCCGGCCGGGCGGGCTGGCGGTCGCCGAGATCGCCGCCCGCATGCACATGCGCCTCACCCCGATGACGCTCCTGCTGGGCGAACTCGCCGACCGCGGACTGATCCACCACCGGCCGCCCCTGGAGGGCGCCGAGACCACCAACGTCCACCTGCTCATGAAAATCAGGGACAACCTTGCCCGGATATGACCCTTCCGACGACTCCACCGCCCGGGCGGCGGCCCCCGTCAAGATCCTCATCGCCGGGGGGTTCGGAGTCGGCAAGACGACCCTGGTCGAGGCGGTCTCCGAGATCGAGCCGCTGCGCACGGAGGAACGCCTCACCAGCGCGGGCGTCGGCGTCGACGACCTCGACGGCATCGAGTCCAAGACGCTGACCACCGTCGCGATGGACTTCGGCCGGATCACCCTCGCCGACGCCGGGGTCGTCCTCTACCTGTTCGGCACGCCCGGCCAGGAGCGGTTCTGGTTCATGTGGGACGACCTGCTGAACGGGGCCCTGGGCGCGCTCGTGCTCGTCGACACGCGGCGCCTGGACCGCGGCTTCCCCGCGATCGACTTCTTCGAGAGCCGGGGCCTGCCGTTCGTGGTCGGCGCGAACTGCTTCCACGGCGAACAGGCCTACACCGCCGAGGAGATCGCTGCCGCACTGCACCTGCGCGACCCGGCCACCCCCGTCCTCCTGCTGGACGCCCGCTCCCGTACGGACGCCCGCGGCGCCCTGCTGGCCCTGCTCGACGTGGTCATCGCCCGGGCCGGAGCACCCGCCGGCGTCTGACACCGCCCCGTACGCGGCACCCGACGGGGGGCCGGACCGGGGGCGGTTTCCGGCCGGGTGGACGGCGGCGCTAGCGTGATCACCATGTACACGATCAATGGCGTGACCGCCACGCCGGGCGGGCGCGTCTCCGTCCAGTTCCATGACCACGGCTACGCCGCCCGGAAAGAGGGGGGCGAGGACTCCCTCGGCGAGAAGCTCTTCGGCGAAGGGGCCGGGTGCGTCACCCTGCTGGTGATGCTCGCGTCGATAGGCCTCTACAGCCTGCTCAAGAAGAACGGGGCACCGGAGGCCGCCGTCACGGCCTGCCTGATGGTGGCGATCGCCTCGGTCTGCTACGGGGCGATCATCGCGCTGCTGCACTGGACCAGCGGGGTGCTCGCGAGCGTCTTCCTCTTCCTGTTCGTCGTGGTGAGCTTCCCCCTGCTGCTGATTCCCGGCTACCGGCGGGCCCTGCGCCGCCGCTGGGGGAGCGGCGGCTCCGACACCGAGGGGGACTGGGTCCCCGCCACGGCCCTCTCCGGGGTCTGGCACCAGAGCGACCCCCGCGGCGGCAGCGTGATCACGGTGCAGCTCACCGACGGATCCGTGACCGCGTACGCGCCGACCCCGGACACGGCCCACGACCTGTACGCGCGCTTCGACGCCCTGCTGCGCGGCGCCCGGCCGGCCCAGGCCGCGCACCAGCAGCCGGCGCAGTACCAGCAGCCCGGGCAGTACCAGCAGCAGCCCGGCCCGTACCAGCACCCGGGCCAGTACCAGCAGCCCTGGCAGCAGCAGCCGCGCGGCTGAGGGTCCGTCCCCGGGCGGCAGGGAAGTTCTCCGGGCACCCGGTTGACCGGCCGGCGGCGGGGTCCGTCGACTTCGGACTGATGAGCACCTTCCGGTTCGGCGTCGTGCTCCTCGCCGCCGCCTCGGCCGCCTGCGGTCCTGGTGTCGGCGCGGGCACTCCGGGGCGTGGGCGCCGGGCTGATGCTCCCGGTGGCCACGACCGTGATCACCGGTGTGTACGCCTTCGTCACCGCGAGCGGCTTCCTGTGCGCTGCCGCTCGCGGCCGCCGGACCGCCTTAGCGCGCGGCTGGCCGGTTCCCGGCAGCGGATTCCGGCCATTCCGCGTCCGGATGGAGATTTTGGTTAGGTGAGCCTTCCCTAACATCTTTATGGTGTGAACATGACCAAGATCATCCGTATGCTCGCGGCGACCGCCGCAGCCGGACTCCTGCTGGCCGGCGGCCAGGCGCCCGCCACCGCCGCCACCACCGCGCCCGCCGTGACGGGCGGCCGGGCCGAAACCCCCGCGGGCGCCGCACGCCTCGAACTGCCGCGCCCCACCGGCGCCTTCGCCGTCGGCCGCGACACCCTCCACCTCGTCGACACCGCGCGCAAGGACCCCTGGGTCCCGACCGCCGACCGCGAACTGCTGGTCTCCCTCTACTACCCCGCCGTGCGCGGCACCGGGCACCCGGCCCCGTACACGACCGTGGCCGAGGCGCGCGCCCTGCTCGCGGACCGCGGCGAACTCGGCCGCTACGCCACCGCCGAACAGGTCGCCGCCGTCCGCACCCACGCCCGCGAGGGCGCGCTGCCGCGCCTCGGCGGCGGCCGGTACCCGCTCGTCGTCCTCTCGCCCGGATTCACCCTGCCCCGCTCCTCCCTCACCGCGCTCGCGGAGGACCTGACCTCGCGCGGTTACGTGGTCGCCGCCCTCGACCACGCCTACGAGTCCGACGGCACCGTCTTCCCCGGCGGCAGGCTCCTCGGGTGCAAGGCCTGCGAGCAGGTCTTCCCCGACCGTTCGCTGCACCGCGTGTCCGAAGCCCGGGCCCGCGACGTGACGTTCCTGCTGGACCGGCTCACCGGGGACCGCCCCGCCTGGCGCCACTCCCGGCTGATCGACGCCCGGCACATCGGCATGGCCGGCCACTCGATCGGCGGCGCCTCCGCCGCCGCGGCCATGGCCGCCGACCCGCGCGTGGCCGCCGGCGTGAACATGGACGGCACCTTCTTCGCCCCGCTGCCCGAAACCGGCCTCGGCGGGCGCCCGTTCCTGCTGCTCGGCGGTGACCCGGCCCTGACCCCGCCGGAGATCGAGGACACCAGCTGGGCCGATGCCTGGCCGCGGATGGACGGCTGGAAGCGCTGGCTGACCGTCACCGGCATGGGCCACCCCGGATTCACCGACTGGCCCGTCCTCGCCGACGCCGCGGGCGCCCCGCACCCGGAGACCCCCCTCTCGGGCGACCGCTCGCAGCGGATCACCCGCGCCTACACCGGCGACTTCTTCGACCGCCACCTCAAGGGCCTGCCCGCACCGCGCCTGGACGGGCCGACGGCGGCCGACCCCGAGGTGGTCTTCCAGCGCAGCTGACCGCGCCGGCGCGCACGGGCGGTCCGGCGGAGCCCGCTCGGGCTCCGCCCCCGCCCAGCGCGTTCGGCAGGGCCTCACCCCCTGCCGTGCTGCCGCACGCCCCGCACGGAGGGCTGATTTCGGACGGCGTGGCCGGGACCATTGCGGTGGCCCGGAAGCCCGGGCCGTCGGCTACGGCAGCGAGGGACGGAAGACGATGGCTGTGGTGCTGTCACTGACCTGGGCCGGGGTGACCCCCGAGCAGTACGACGCGGTGAGCGAGACGGTGGACTGGGAGGGGCAGCCCCCCGAGGGCCTGGTCCTGCACGCGGCGTGGTTCGACGCGGGCCGGATGCACGTGACCGACGTCTGGGAGAGCCAGGCGCACTTCGAGCGGTTCTTCGGCGAGCGGCTCGCCGGCGGCGTACAGAAGGCCGGGATTTCCGGGCAGCCGGACACGGCCTTCCTTCCGCTGCACCGCCGCTTCGTGGCCCCCGGCGTCAGCGGCGCGGAATAGGGCGCGGTCCGGGCAACAGCGGGGCCTGTGCGTACGGGCCCCGCCCTCACCCTTCCTGTGACTCCGCGCACCCTCCCTTGACCCGGCAACGAAGGGCTACCTAACTTCGATGCCATGTCCCCCCATGACGACCCGACGCCCTCCGCCGGCGCCTCCGAGCTGACCGACTTCACGGTCGACCTGACCTCCCAGGAAGTGCTCCGGCGCGCCCAGGTCATGGCCGCCCTCGGTCCGGACTGGGATCCCGTCGAGGTGCTCCTCGGCGAGGAGGCCGCGTACGACCTGCTGTACTCCGGGCTCGATGCCGAGCAGCAGCGCCTCTACGACGACCTGGTCGTGGCCGGCGTGCTGCCCGCGAGGGGCGGCGGCCTTGCTTCCGCTTGATCCGCAGGCCGACCCCGGTCGCCGCGCCTGGGTGGCCTGCCCCCGGTGCGAGGACACGCGCGACTGCGACCCCTGCGGGCAGGGGCGCACCTGCTCCACGCACTGGCGCTACCTGCTGACCAACACCGGCAGCCTGCTCCACCTCCAGTGCCCGGGGTGCACGCACGTCTGGGTGCACGAGAGCGGTTTCGGTGCGACGCGGTCTGTGTGGGACCGGGTGCTCGGAGCGCTGCCCGGCTTCTGACGCCCGCTGGCGACTCGGAAAGCCGCGTTCGACGCACCCGTTTCCTTCGATTCGGGGGCCGGAAGTGACGCGGGACACCCACCACAGAGGGTCTGACCGGTCACGCGGGGTGACATCGGGGGGCTCTGGCGGTGAGGCGGCCCACAGGACCCAGGTCACATCCGGTCCGGGTTAGTAGCCGGTTCGGCCGGGCCTGGCAGGTGTTTCGG